>JAOPWV010000060.1 GCA_025965475.1 Frankiales bacterium
GGCGTAGACCTTGCGGTAGTCGTGGCCACCGCGGGGGAGCCGCTCGATGTCGCCGTCGGTGAGGTGCTCGACCATCTTGGTCAGGCGCGGGTCGGGACCGAAGAAGTTCTCCCGGTTGTAGGCGCCGGTCTCGACCGAGAGGGTCTGGAACTCGCCGTCGGGCGTGCGGTTCATCTGGTTGACCAGGACGCCGTCGGTGTCGCGAGCCAGCAGGTCGTCCCACTCGCGGCCCCACACGACCTTGATGACGTTCCAGCCGGCACCGCGGAATGTCGACTCCAGCTCCTGGATGATCTTGCCGTTGCCGCGGACGGGACCGTCGAGCTGCTGCAGGTTGCAGTTGACGACGAAGGTCAGGTTGTCGAGCTCCTCGCGGGCGGCGACGCCGATGGCACCGAGCGACTCCGGTTCGTCCATCTCGCCGTCGCCGAGGAAGCACCAGACCCGGCTGTTGCTCGTGTCCTTGATGCCGCGCGACTGCAGGTAGCGGTTGAACCGGGCCTGGTAGATCGCGTCGATCGGGCCGAGGCCCATGGAGACCGTCGGGAACTCCCAGAAGTCCGGCATGAGCCGGGGGTGCGGGTACGACGACAGGCTCTTGGACTTGGACTCCTGGCGGAACCCGTCGAGGTGCTCCTCGCTGAGCCGTCCCTCGAGGTAGGCGCGGGCGTAGACACCGGGGGAGGCGTGGCCCTGGAAGAAGACCTGGTCGCCGCTGGCGCCGTCGTCCTTGCCGCGGAAGAAGTGGTTGAAGCCGACCTCGTACAGGCTTGCCGCGCTCGCGTAGCTGGCGATGTGGCCGCCCACGCCGATCTCCGGGCGGTTCGCCCGGCTGACCATGATCGCGGCGTTCCAGCGGACGTAGGCGCGGATCCGGCGCTCGGCGTCCTCGTCACCCGGGAACCACGGCTCGCGCTCCGGCGGGATGGTGTTGATGAAGTCGGTACTGCGCAGAGCGGGCACGCCGACGGACTTCTCGCGGGCCCGCTCGAGCATCTTGAGCATGAGGAACCGCGCGCGGCCGCGGCCGGCGTTGTCGATCACGGCGTCCAGCGACTGCAGCCACTCACCGGTCTCGTCCGGGTCCACGTCCGGCAGCTGACTGGGCAGTCCGTCACTGATGACGCTGAACCGTTCCTCGTTGCTGGTACTCACACCGCTCCCTGCCATCCCGTGTCGTGCGTGTCCCTCCATCCTCACCCCTACCGGCCGGTAACCGGCATGGCGGAAGGGGCCCGGACGGGGCCGCTACCGGGTACAACGACGCACAACGCGGGCGATTCCGCCACGGACGTGTGAGGGATCACCACGGCCCCGGATGGGGAGAAGGAGAGACATGGAGAGCACGGTGCTGACCGTCGAGACCGGCGTACGGGAGACGGTCCACGACCTCACGGCGGAGTGCCGACGCTTCGTGCGGGCCGCGGGTGCGCGGGACGGACTGCTGCACGTCTTCGTCCCGCACGCGACCGCCGGCGTCGCCGTGCTGGAGCTCGGTGCCGGCAGCGACGACGACCTGCTGGCGGCGTTGCGGGACCTGCTACCGGCGGACGGCCGCTGGCGGCACGCCCATGGCTCGCCGGGTCACGGCCGCTCGCACGTGCTTCCGGCGCTCATCCCGCCGTACGCCACCGTGCCGGTGGTCGACGGCGACTTGGCGCTCGGTACCTGGCAGAGCGTGGCCCTCGTCGACCTCAACGTGGACAACCCGGTGCGAAACGTGCGCCTCAGCCTGCTCGCCGGCTGATCCGCGGCGCCAGATCGGCGTCCCGCGCAGGGGTGAAGAGGGCCCCGACGGGGCAGTGTGCTCCGATCATGGAGGGTCCGCACCGGCGCGGCACTTGCGTCGAACGGGCCGGTCCGGTGGACTACCCGCATTCGCCCCTCCGGGGCGACAAGAGGAAGGGGCTGGTCGTGAGCACGTCCGCGGACCACGCGGGACAGCGTGGCCTGGCTGAACGGCTCGGTATCGAGCCCGGCATGGTCGTGCAGGTCGTCGGCATCGACGACGATGTCGACGCCGGCCTGATGGCCGATGTGGCTGCCCGTTCCGGCACGGAACTGATCACGACCGACGACTCCGACGAGGTCGTCGACATCGTGCTGCTGTGGTGGCGGGAGGGCGACGGCGACCTCGTGGACGCCCTCGTCGACGCCCTCACCAATCTCGGCGACAGCGGCGTGGTGTGGCTGCTGACCCCCAAGGCCGGGCGCGACGGACACGTCGAGCCCAGTGACATCGACGAGGCGGCCCCGACCGCCGGGCTGTCCAGCACCCGGAGCACGAGTGCCGCGCCGGAGTGGTCGGGCACCCGGCTCGTCTCCCCGCGGGCCAGCCGGGCCAAGCAGCGCCGCTGACCCCGGAGCAGGTACGCCGTCTGCTCACCCCGGCCGGTCGCTCGGCCGTCGGGTTCGCGACCGCTCTCGACCTGTCGCCGGCCGCCCGACTACAGGCGGCCGAGGCGGTACGCGGGGTCGCCGGCCCCGAGCTCGGTCCGCTCGCTCTGGAGCAGGCCCTCCTCAAGGTCCGCGCGCTCGCGAAGCACCCCGCCGGCGACCGGCTCTGGTGGACCCGTGAGGCGCTCGAGCAGGCCTCGGCGTACGACGTCGCGGTGCACCGGGCGCAGCGGTTCGCGGGGGCCGACCGGGTCCTCGACCTCGGCTGTTCGGTCGGCGGCGACCTGCTCCCGCTCGCCGCCGTCGCACCGGCGGTGGGGGTCGATCTCGACGAGGCCCGTCTCCTGCTGGCCCGGGAGAACGCCGCGGTCCTCGGCCTGGACGTCGCGCTGGTGCGGGCCGACGTCACCCGGCTGGAACCGACGGGCGCGGTGTTCGCCGACCCGGCCCGCCGAGCCGGTGGGCGCCGGGTGTTCGACCCCCGGTCGTACACGCCACGGCTGGACAGCGTCCTGGGCTGGCTGCCGCGACTGTCCTCGCTGGCGGTCAAGGTGGCGCCGGGCATCGACTACGCACTCGTCCCCCCGGAGATCGAGGTGGAGATCGTGTCCCTGCGCGGCGAGGTGAAGGAGGCCGTGCTGTGGGGCGGGCTGGCCCGCCGCGGCGCCGCGCGCACGGCCACCCTGCTGCCCGTCGGCGCCGTGCTGACCGACGAGCCGGTGGCCGATCCGCAGGTCCGGCCGCCTGGGCGCTTCCTGCTCGAGCCGGACGGCGCCGTCGTCCGGGCGCACCTCGTCGCTCAGGTCGCCGACCGCGTCGGCGGCTGGCTGCTCGACTCGACGATCGCGTACGTCAGCGCGGACACGGCCGCCCCGACGTCGTACGGCCGCTGGTACGAGGTGCTCGAGACCCTGCCGTTCGGCCTCAAGCCGTTGCGCGACCGGCTGCGGACGTACGACGCGGGGCCGCTGGTCGTGAAGAAGCGCGGGACCGCGGTGGAACCCGAGGTGCTGCGCCGGCAGCTGAAGCTGACCGGCTCCACGGAGGTGACCGTCGTCCTCACCCGCACCGCCGGCCGGCAGACGGCGCTGATCGTCAGGCCGTTCGCGGGCGCCTCGGCGACCGGGTGACGCCGCTGCTGGCTAGCATGCGTTCGCATCCTGCCCTGACCCCGTCGCGCCTGCCGCGCCGCTGACCTTCTGCGAGGAGACCCCCATGGCTGTCGACGTCGGCGACGAGGCCCCTGACTTCGAGCTGCCCGACCAGGACCGCAACCCGGTCCGGCTCTCGTCGTTCCGCGGCGAGAAGAACGTCGTGCTCGTCTTCTACCCGCTGGCGTTCACCGGGGTCTGCGAGGGCGAGCTGTGCGCCATCCGCGACTCGATCGCCGACTTCAGCGGCGACGACGTCGTGACCCTGACCGTCTCGGTCGACAGCCCGTTCACGCACGCCAAGTGGGCGCAGGAGCAGGGCTACACGTTCCCGATGCTCTCGGACTTCTGGCCGCACGGAAAGGTCGCGCAGGAGTACGGCGTCTTCGACGAGGGCTCCGGCCTGTCCGTCCGCGGGACGTTCATCATCGACAAGCAGGGCAAGGTCGCCTACCGGGTCATCAACGCGATCCCGGATGCGCGCGATCCGCAGGAGTACCGCACGGCGCTCGCTAGCCTGTAGCCGCCGGGTCCTATAGCTCAGCTGGCTAGAGCGCCGCCCTTACAAGGCGGATGTCGCAGGTTCGAGTCCTGCTGGGACCACCCTTGCCAGGCGGCGCGCCGATGAGTTCCGGCGCGCCGGATCGTCTCCCTGTGTGAGCCCGGGGAGGAGGTCCGCGCCATGGTGGCTGCCGATCCTCCGGAGATGCGCACGCCGCTCGTCGTCGAGCTACGCGGCCCGCTCGCCCCTGCCCAGGTGAGCCGGCTCTGCGCCCGCGTGCAGGCGCTGCTGCTCGCCGACCGCGGACGTGGGCTCGTCTGCGAGCTGCGCGGCCCGCCGGATCTCGGCGTCGTCGATGCGCTGGCCCGCCTGCAGGTGATGGCGCGGCGGCTCGACGTGCGGCTGCGCGTGCGGTCCACGAGCGACGGGTTCCGCGCGCTGCTCGGGTTGACGGGCCTCGAGCACGCCGTACCGGAACGGCTAGAGCCGGGCGGGCAGGTCGAAGCGGGCGAACAGCGCGGGGTCCAGGAAGTGGTGGACGTGCGCGATCCGTCCGTCTGAGATCTCGAGCACCTGGATCGACCAGGGCTCGTGGCCGCCGTCCGCCGCCAGGCGGTACTGCGCGAAGGCCGGCGAGCCGTTGGCGACGATCGGCACCAGGCGCGAGCCCTTGCAGCCGATGCCGAAGCCGAGGTACCAGCCGCGGAGGTCCTCCCGGCCCTTGAGCCAGAGCGCGAGGGGCGGCATGGAGATGCTCGCGTCCTCGTGCAGCAGCGCCACCAGGGACGGGATGTCGTAGGCCTCGAACGCCGTGACGTAGCGCGCGAGCAGCGCCCGTTCGGTCTCGTCCAGCGCGTCCGCCCGGGGCGGCTCCCTGAGGTCGCTGCGCCCGAGCGTCGCCCGCGCGCGCTGCAGGGCGCTGTTCACCGAGGCCACCGAGGTGTCGAGCAGCTCGGCCACCTCCGTGGCCTGCCAGCACAGGACCTCACGCAGGATGAGTACGGCGCGCTGTCGGGGTGGCAGGTGCTGCAGGGCGGCGACGAAAGCCAGCCGGACGGTGTCCTGGAACACGACCCGCTGGGCGGGATCGCCGTCGGGCGGGACGACGTCCCCGTCCGGCACCGGCTCGATCCAGGTCGCCTCCGGTAGCGGTTCGCCGGGCTCGGTCGTCGACGGAACCGGTGACGACAGGTCCATGGGGAGCGCGCGCCGCTGCCTGCTGCGCAGGCCGTCGAGGCAGACGTTCGTCGCGATCCGGTAGAGCCATGACCGCATCGACGCGCGGCCCTCGAACCGGTCCAGGGCCTGCCAGGCCCTGACCAGGGTCTCCTGCACGGCGTCGTCGGCGTCGAACGTCGACCCGAGCATCCGGTAGCAGTAGCCGCGCAGTTCGACGCGGTGCTGCTCGAGCTGGTCCATTCCCGGATCGCTGACCGCCAGCTGGCTCATCGGCCGGGCCCTTCTGCCGGGGGTAGGACGGTGGCCAGCGTTCCACAGAGCCGTCGGCTCGCCCAGCCCTTTCCGGCCGGGTCAGCGCAGGATCCGGTACCGCAGGTGGGTGATCCTTTGCGACACCGCCGGTGCGGTGGCGGTTACTGCGGGCTCATCGCCATGAGCTCCCAGACGTGACCGTCGAGATCCTGGAAGCTCCCGCCGTACATCGGCCCCTCCTCGAGAACCGGCTTCCACGGCTTGCCGCCGGCCGCGACGGCCTTGGCGACCAGGTCGTCGACCTCCTGTCGGCTCGGGACCGACAGGCAGGTGAGGACCTCGGTGGTCTGCGGGTCGGCGATGTCACCGTTGATGAAGTCGCGGAAGCGGTTCTCCGTGAGCAGCATCGCGAAGATGTTCTCGTCGAAGACCAGGCACGCCGCGGTGTCGTCGGTGTACTCGAGGTTGAAGCTGAAGCCGAGCTCCGTCCAGAAGGCCCGGGACGCGTCGAGGTCCTTGACCGGCAGGTTCACGAAGATCATGCGCATGGGGTGGTTCTCCTTGGCCGGGCTCCGGCCTCCTCGGCCGGTGCGTTCACGGAGGTGGACGCCCGCACCGGCCGCGACTCATCGGCGCCGCCGGAAGAAGTTCAGCCGGCGCCGTTGCTGCCCCGGCGGTGGCGGCGCCGGTCAGGCTGGATCGAGGATGTGGCAGAGCGCGGCGAGCGAGTCGCGCACCGGGCGGTAGTAGACGTTCATGCCGTCCCGTGTCCCGTCGACCAGGCCGGCCTTGCGCAGTTGACCGAGGTGGTGGCTGACGGTGGCGTCCGTCAGGGCGACGGCCTGCGCAAGCTCGCAGGTGCACAGCCCGTGCTCGTCGGAGGCCAGCAGCATCGACAGGAGGCGTACCCGGACCGGATCGGCCAGCGCCTTGAGGCGCAGCGCGACCTCAAGGGCCGCGTCGCTGCCCATGGCGCCCGCCGCGATCGGGGGACAGCACAGCGGGGAGCTGACATCCAGGGTCGGTAGCGCCTTCGGCATGGCGACAGTCTGTCGACCCTCTAGACATACGTCAAACAGGTGCGGGGTGCGCGTCAGGCGACTCTTCCGGCGAGCGGCGCGACGGGCCGCACCGCGCGCAGGGCCGCGACGAGCTTGCCGGCCATGACGCCGTAGCCGTAGGTACTCGGGTGCAGCCCGTCGGGAGACAGGAAGCGCGGTCCCTGGCCGTCGGTCCAGCGGCCCGAGATCGGGCTGAAGTACGGCACGGACTGTTCGGTCGCCACCTGGCTGATCACGCGGTCGACCAGGGCCCGCCGCGCGTCGTACCGCCGGCTGTCCGGGTTGAACGCGCCCATCAGCACGATCGTGGCGTGCGGCAGCCGGCGGCGCACGTACCGCACCGTCTGCGTGGTCCGGGTCCGCATGACGGCCGGGTCGGCACGCAGGTCGTTGGTGCCGCCCTCGATGAGCACCACGTCGTACGGCGTCGACAGGACCCCGCGCCGTGAGAGGCGCGTGAGGTACGTCCGCCCGTGCTTGCCGCCGTTGACGTACCCGGTGCCGGGCCCGGCGTCGACCGTGACGTCCCAGCCCAGTTCCCGTGCGGCCGTGCGCGCCATGATCGGCTCCTCTGGCCTCGCGCCGACGCCCTCCATGAGGCTGTCGCCGAAGAACAGCGCGCGGACCCGGCCCTCGCCGGCGGTCGCGTGCGGCGTCGTGGCCGGTGCGGCGATCAGCGCCGGCAGCAGACCGGACAGCAGGAGGGCCGCCACGACGAGCCGTCCGGCCGTACGTGGTGTGCGCGCGGTCAGGCCCCCCCTCATCGGCAGGACGGTAGGCAGCCGAAGGGACCGGCGGACCGGATTGGGCGGATCCGCGCCGTCTCGGGGGATACATCCTGCTCACCTGCCCGGTGCATCCCGGACAGATCGGGCGAGAGCGCCTGCGGATCACGGCTGTCGTGGACAGTTCCGGCGTGGTCGCTAGCCTCGGGTCGTGACCGCCAGCCTGGCCGATGTCGTCGAGATCCTCGAGGACCTCTATCCGCCGTCCTGGGCGGAGTCCTGGGACGCGGTCGGTCTCGTCGTGGGGGACCCGGACGCGCAGGTCCGCCGGGTGCTGTTCGCGGTCGACCCCGTGGACCGGGTCGTGGCCGAGGCGGCGGACCGGGGTGCCGACCTCCTCGTGACGCACCACCCGCTGTACCTGCGCGGCACCACGTCGGTCGCCGCGACGAGCCCCAAGGGGCGGGTCGTGCACCGCCTCATCTCGGGCCGCTGCGGACTGTTCGTCGCGCACACCAACGCGGACGTGGCCGCGCCGGGCGTCTCCGACGCGCTGGCCGCGGTGCTCGGGCTCGTCGACGTCGTGCCCCTGCAGCCGCTCCCCGCCGAACCGCTGGACAAGCTCGTCGTCTTCGTTCCCGTCGCGGACGCCGACAAGGTGCTCGCCGCGGTGACCGCCGCGGGAGCCGGTGCGCTCGGCGACTACGACCAGTGCGCCTGGCGGACGACGGGGGAGGGCATGTTCCGGCCGCTGGCCGGAGCCGCCCCGAGCGTCGGGACGATCGGTGAGGTCACCCGCCTCGAGGAGACGCGCCTGGAGACGGTGCTGCCGCGCGGTCGCCGCGGCGCCGTCGTCCGCGCCATGCTCGCGGTACATCCGTACGAGGAGCCGGCGTACGACGTCCTGGAGCTGGCCTCGCTGCCCGGCGACCGCGGGCTCGGCCGGGTCGGCCGGCTGCCCGAGCCGGTGACGGTCGAGGAACTGACCCGGCACGCCGCCGCGGTCCTGCCGGCCACCGCGTCCGGGGTACGCGCAAGCGGTGATCCCCTCCGCGTGGTCGAGACGCTGGCGGTCTGCGGGGGTGCCGGCGACTCGCTGCTCGAGCAGGCCGCCAGGTCCGGCGCGGACGCCTTCCTGACCGCGGACCTGCGCCACCACTCCGCCTCCGAGGCGCCCGGCGGGCTGGCGCTGCTGGACGCGGCACACTGGGCGACCGAGTGGCCGTGGCTGGCCGACGCCGCCGCGCGTCTGGCCGCCGCCGCTACGGTGGACACTGCCGTGTCGACGCTCGTCACCGACCCCTGGACGACCCACTCAAGGAGCCCGCACGCGTGAAGGCCGATCCGTTCGTCCAGCTTCGCCTGCTCGACCTGCAGGCGCTCGACAGCGCGCTCGACCGGCTGGCCCATCGCCGCCGGACGCTGCCCGAACTGGCTGAGATCACGCGCATCGAGGCGCTCGTCGCGGCGCTGCGGGACGACACGGTGCGCGCGGAGACCGCGGTGTCCGACCTGGCCCGGGAGCAGAAGAAGTTCGAGGACGAGATCGAGCAGGTCCGCAAGCGGCGGGCCCGCGACGAGAACCACCTGAACTCGGGCGCGGTCACCCAGGCCAAGCAGCTCCAGGAGCTCGAGCACGAGGTCGCGACGCTGATCCGCCGCCAGGGCGACCTCGAGGACGCCGAGCTCGAGGTGATGGAGCGGGCCGAGACGGCGCAGGTCGAGCTCGACCGGCTGACGGGGGAGCGCGACCGGCTGCTCGCCGAGCAGGAGGCCGCCGCGGCCGCCCGCGACCAGGCGTTCGTGGACATCGACGCGGAGCTGGCCCGTACGACCGCCGAGCGCGCCGCGCTGGCCCCGACGTTCCCGGCCGACCTGCTCGGGCTCTACGAGAAGCTGCGCGCCGACAACGGCGGCGTCGGTGTCGGCGCGATCGAGCGGGGCCGGTGCGGCGGCTGCCGGCTGGACCTGATGAACAACGAGAAGTCCGACATCCGGGCCGCCGCCGTCGACGACGTGCTGCGGCACGACGAGTGCGGCCGGATCATGGTGCGCACGGCCGAGTCGGGGCTGTGACCTCACCGACCTCGCCGACCTCGCCGACCTCGCCGACCTCACCCGCCTCCGGGGGCAGAAGGCTCGTCATCGAGGCCGACGGCGGTTCCCGCGGCAACCCCGGTCCGGCCGGCTACGGCGCCGTCGTACGCGACGCGGACACCGGCAAGGTGCTCGCCGAGCGGGCCGCCGGCATCGGCACGGCGACCAACAACGTCGCGGAGTACGGCGGGCTGATCGCCGGGCTGAGGGCCGCGCGTGAGCTGGACCCGGCCGAGATCGAGGTCCGGATGGACAGCAAGCTCGTCGTGGAGCAGATGAGCGGCCGCTGGCAGGTCAAGCACCCGTCCATGAAGCCGCTCGCCCGCGAGGCCGCCGGTCTGCTCGCCGAGCTGCCGCGGGTCTGGTTCACCTGGATCCCGCGCGAGAAGAACAAGCACGCCGACAGCCTCGCCAACGCCGCGATGGACGCGGCGGCAAAGGGGCAGGTGTGGTCGGCCGACCCGACGGAGGAGTGGCTGGCCCAGCACGACGCCACCCCGTCGGCGCCGGAGGCCCCGGCCGCGCCGGCCCCCGCACCGCCCAACCGGCTGTCTGGGTGGCAGGAGGCCCCGGCTCCGCCGACGACCACCCTGCTGCTGCGGCACGGCCAGACCGTGCTGTCGGTGGAGAAGCGGTTCTCCGGCGTCGGCGATCAGTCGCTCACCGGGGTGGGCCGGGCTCAGGCCGCGGCGGCCGCGGTTCGGCTGGCCGGCTCGGGCGCGACCGCGGTCGTGGCGTCTCCCGTCCGCCGCGCGCGGGAGACCGCTCTCCTGGTGGCGGAGGCGCTGGGCGTGGAACCGGTCTTCGACGAGGGATTCCGCGAGACCGACTTCGGCGACTGGGAGGGCTACACCTTCGCGGAGGTGCGGGAGAAGTGGCCGCGCGAACTCGACGCCTGGCTCGCCTCCACCGCGGTGGCGCCGCCGTACGGCGAGTCGTTCGACCAGACCGCGACCCGGGTCCGCCAGGCGCGGGACCGGCTGCTGGCGTCGTACGGCGGTCAGACCGTCGTGGTCGTCTCGCACGTGACGCCGATCAAGACTCTGCTGCGGATGGCGCTGGACGCACCGCCGTCGGCGCTCTACCGGATGCACCTGGACCTGGCTGCGCTCAACGAGATCCAGTGGTTCGCCGACGGGCCTGCTGTCGTGCACTCGCTCAACGACACCGGGCACCTGTCCGGCTGAGGGCTAGACCCGGAGCGCGACCACCGAGGTCACCAGCAGCGGCGGCACGACCAGCAGGCCGCCGATGGCGAACGCCCGCAGCGAGATCCGCACCCCGCGGGCCCGGCAGCGCTCCATCCACAGCAACGTGGCCAGCGAGCCCCACGGCAGCACGAGCGGGCCGAGGTTGACGCCCAGCAGGACGTCGAGCAACCGGTCCGGCGGAACGACGCGGTCCAGGGCCAGGTAGGTGGGCAGGTTGTTCGCGAGGTTGGCGCCCACGGCCGCCGTCGCGACCATCCGCAGCGCGCCCAGGGCCCCGTCGCCCGACCCGGCGGCGGTCCGCAGCGCGGTGTCCAGCCCGTGCGGACCGGCCGCCGACACCACGAGGAACAACCCCTCGACCAGGAGCAGCAGCCGCCAGGGCAGCAGCCCGAACCGCAGGGTCGACCGGCGTCGTACGCCGAACACCGCGGCGACGGCGACGGCTGCCACGGACGAGGCGACCGCGACCGGGACGCCCGCCAGCAGCGCCGGTACCAGCAGTACGCAGGCGGCGGCGGCCGTGACGAACAGGACGCGGTCGCCCGGCGCCTCGACCCGCGGCACCAGGTAGGAGCCGGACAGCGAGCGACGGTGCCGCAGGGCGAGGACGGCGCAGGTGACCAGGACGGCCGCCAGCGAAGGGAGCGCCATCCGGCCCGCGTACTCCAGCGGGGTCAGCCCCAGCTTGCCGGCGGCCAGCAGATTGGTCAGGTTCGAGACCGGCAGCAGCAGGCTGGCCGTGTTGGCCAGCCAGACCGCGGCGAAGGCGAAGGGCAGCGGGTCGAGCTCGAGGCGAGCCGCGAGGGACAGCACCACCGGGGTGAACAGCACGGCCGTGGTGTCGAGGCTCAGCACGATGGTGGTCAGGGTGCCCAGGGCGACGACGGCGCCGTACAGCAGCCAGACCCGGCCACGGGCCAGCCGGGCCGCGCGGACGGCAGCGACGTCGAAGACCTCGGCGTCGTCGGCCAGCTCGGCGAGCACGGTGACCGCGACCAGGAAGACCAGGACCGGGGCGACCCGGATGGTGACGTCGCCGGCCTCGGCCAGGGGGAGCAGCCCGGTGACGACGGTCAGGGCCCCGAGGACTGCGGCGGCGAGCCACACGCGCGCACCGTACCCGCCGACACGTATAGCCTTCGTGGGGGGCGAGTCGGCCGGACGGTCGCGGCAGGGCCTGCATCTCGGTGCAGGCCCGGTCGAGGAAAGTCCGGGCTCCACAGGGCAGGGTGGTCGGTAACACCGACCCGGGGTGACCCGCGGGAAAGTGCCACAGAGAACAGACCGCCTGCTGCACCTTCGGGTGCGGCAGGTAAGGGTGAAACGGTGGTGTAAGAGACCACCAGCGCCCGGGGTGACCCGGGCGGCTCGGCAAACCCCACCCGGAGCAAGGTCGAAAGGAAGCCCGTCGCTCCGGCGACGAGCTTCTGCCCGAGCGTTCGAGGGCTGCCCGCCCGAGCTCGGGGGTGGACCGCACGAGCCCGTCGGCAACGGCGGGCCCAGATGGATGACCGTCACCCGGGCCTTCGGGCCCGGGGACAGAACCCGGCTTATGGGCCGACTCGCCCCCCTACCGGACGGCCGACCGACGACTACACACCGCCGCAACCGGACGGCGCCCTCCGGGGCTGGCGAGCGGTGAACGCCCCGCCGCACCTGCCCTTCTCATCGACTATCCGAACAACGGTGACCGGACGGCTGCCTGCCGCAGCCCCGGCATCAGAACCCTTGACCGGCCCCGGCAGCGCGAGCACCATTCGGCGCGGCGCCGGCAGACGCCGGGAAGACATGCGCCGCCCTCGGCCCCGCGCACAGGTGTTGCCCACGGGTAGGGCTCCTTGGACGGCGAGCGGACCTCGCTCCGTTCCGCACGTGCCTGTCGCTCTCCCCGTCGCGGGCGTCGCACTCCTCGAAACGGCAGAGTCCGGCCGAGCGGCCCGGGCCGAGGAGGACAGAGCTGTGCGACCTTCGACCCTCACCGGCACCATCGCCCTCGGCGCAGGCCTGACTCTCGTGCCGGCCCCCCTGATCGCCGCGGTCCCTGCGTCCGCGGCCGTCAGCGACCCGAACCCCGCATGCCCGCAGAATTGGGAGGGCGCATTCGACACCTGGAGCGGAAACACCCACTACGGCGTCGTCACCCTCAACCAGGAATCCGGCGGCACGGGCGTGACGGGCACGTACCCCTTCTCCGGCGGCGGCGTGATCACTGGCACGGCCCAGGGGCTGTCCTGCTCGAACCTGGTCGCCCGCTATCGGGACAAGAAGGCGCACGGCGACATCTACGTCCACTTCGCCGGCAGCCTCGACCACTTCGAGGGCTACTACCGCGCCTGTGGCATGACCTGCTTCGGAGCCGCACACGTCCCGTGGCGCGGAACCAGGCTCTGACCGGACGTACCGCTGCCGGCGCGACTCGCCATGTCGCCGGGAACTGCCACGCCGTCAGTTCGGCGCCCTCTCGGGAGGCATGTGGAAGGCGAACATCCGCTCGGCGTCGATGCGCGCGTAGACCGGCCCGGCGTCGAGGAACTGCTCCCACTCCGCGCCGTACCGCGGCGTGTAGATGTCCAGCAACGTCTGACGCAGTTCGCCCGCGCCCTCGCCCTGCAGGGCGACGGGTACGGCGCGGCCGTGGACGGTGACGGCAAGCTCTTCGCCGGGCAGGTGGGTCGCGCTCACCTGCGGACGAGCGCGGATGTGCCGAAAGCGCACCGAGTCCGGAGACGAACCGAAATGGAAGGCGCCGCGGAAGAAGATGCCGTCGACCGGACCCACGACGGGTCGGCCGTCGGCGGTCACAGTGGCCAGCGCCAGCAGGCACATCCCGGTCAGGCGCTCGGCCACCCGTTGGGCGGTCAGGCGACGCTCGGGCGTGTGGATGCTCAGGAGGTGTCGTCCACCTGCCTCGTAGCTGTGGTCCAGGAGTTTCTGGAGCGTCGCGAGGTCGTCCGGTGTCTCGTGCACGTGCGCCTCCCAGCGACGTCAGGCCGTCTGTCGAAGAATGGCTCACTGTCGACGAACCCGTGAAGGACGTACATGGGCGCGTTCGTCGCGGGACATCCCTTCTGCATCTTCGCCGCGGACGGTCGACCTCACCGCTGAGCATCCTCGGCCGGAAACAGGTGGGCCACCGCCGGCGGCGGGTCGGACAAGGCCATCGCGCGCACCTCCGAGACCCGGTCGGAACCGGTCAGGCGTCCGCCGTGCTGGCGCAGGTGCTCGTCCCAGGACGGGACGGTGTAGATCTCCACGAACTGGTCGGGCGCCTCGCCCTCCCGGTAGAGATCCCAGCGGGTGGCCCCGGTGCGCATCCGTGACCGGCGTACGTCCCTCATCGCTTCGAGGAAGTCGCTCTCCTTCTCCGGCTCGACCGTGTAGACGTTCTGCACGGCGACCGGGCCGGCGTGCGGCTCGGGGTCGAGCAGCAGGTCCGGTTCCGGCCAGTACACCGCGGGGGACCGGTCGAGGCCGTGTACGTCGTGGAGCGGCCGGGCCTGCGCGGCGACCGCCGCCGCCAGGAGGAGGACGGCCGCGGCGACGTACGTCTGCCTCAGGCCGACGTGCGACGCCAACAACCCCCAGACGAGCGCGCCGGCGGCCTGACCGCTGGCCTGCACGATCATGTACGCGGACAGGCCCCTGGCCCGTACCCAGCCAGGCAGGAACAGCTGGATCGCCGCGTTGAGGCTGGCCAGGATGATGACCCACGCGGCGCCGGCCGGCAGCAGCACCAGGATCGCCGCAACGGGACTGGGAACGGTGACGAGCACGACGAGCGCAACGGCGTAGACGACGTCCGCGGTTGCCATGATCCGGTTGAACGAGAACCTGCCCCGGATCCGGGGCAGGGACAGTACGCCGGCGATGGCGCCGGCGCCCAGGGCCGCCAGCAGCAGCCCGTAACCGGACGGTCCCAACCTCAGCTGCCGGTCGGCCACGAGGGGCAGCAGTGCCCACAGCGCGATGGCCGGTACGACGAACGCCGCCTCGTGGCCGAGGATCCGACGGGTGATCGGGGAGTGGCGGATGTACCGGCCGCCGGCGCGCAGAGCGGGGACGAAGCGCTCCGGCGGCTGCCGGTCGGGATCCACCCGGTGTGACCAGGCGGTGAGAACGGCCGCGAACGCGAAGAAGGAGGCCGCGTTCACGGCGAACACGGCGGCCGGCCCGACCCACGTCAGCAGCAGGCCGGCCAGCGCCGGGCCGACAGCCCGGGCCACGTTGACGTTCACCGAGCCGAGTGCGGAGGCGGCATGCAGCTCCGGGCGAGGCACCAGGCCCGGGATGATCGCCTGGTAGGCCGGGTTGGACAGCGCCGCGCCGGCACCGAGGGTGAAGGTGAACGTGAGCAGCAGCGCCGGGGTGACCTGCCCGGCCACCGTCAGCGCGGTCAACGCCGCCGCCACCGTGCCCTGGAAGAGCTGGACCGAGAGCAGCAGACGGCGTCGGTCGAAGGTGTCCGCCAGGACCCCGGACGGCAGGGCCAGCAGCACCATCGGCAGGGTGGTGGCCGTCTGGACAAGGGCGACCAGCGTGGCGGCATTCGGTTGGTGGACGAGCAGCCACTGTGCGGCGACGGTCTGCATCCAGGTCCCGATGTTGCCGACCAGGGACGCCAGCCACAGGGCGCGGAAGGTCCCGATCCGCAGGGGTGACCAGGGTGACGCGGCGGCTGCGGCCTCGGTCACTGTCCCGCCCGGCCCTACCGCACGTCCGATAGCGCGGTCTCGTAGACGGCGGCGACACACGCCGCCAGCCGCGGCCAGGCGAAGCGCGCCGCCGTCGTCCGCCCACAGGCGCCCAGCCGCGAAGCCAGGTCAGCGTCGGCGACCAGCCGGTCGATGGCGGCCGCCAGCGCCGCCACGTCGCCCGGCGGTACGAGCAGACCGTTCCGGCCGTCGCAGACGATCTCCGGGATGCCGCCGACGGCCGACGCCACGATGGGCGTCCCGACGGCCATCGTCTCGATGAGCACCGATCCCAGCTCCTCATAGGTCGACGGCAGCACCAGCATGTCCAGCGAGCGCAGGAGCTCGGGCACCTGCTCATGGGGCACGAACCCGCTGCGCACGACGCACGCCTGCGCAGGCAGCGCGTCCAACGCCTCGTCGATCCGGTCACCGTCCGGACCGTCACCCACGATGACGAGGCAGACGGTTCCGGTCAGCCGACCGAAGGCCGCGACGAGCAGGTCGGCTCCCTTCTGCGGCGCGAGCCGGCCGACGTACCCCACCCGGGGCGGGTCGGCCCTCGGGAAGCTGCCCCCGATCTCGCCACTGAACAGCTCGGGATCGAAGCCGGACGGGATGACGTGGATCCGCTCGGGCGGCAGGCCGTCGAGGCGCAGGCAGCCGGCGGTGTGCTCCGCCAGGGCCACGACGGCGCTGGCTCTGCGCAGCACGGCCGCCTCGAGGCGTCCGCCGAGGTGCAGCAGCAGCCAGGCCCGGGCCGACGGTCCCTGCACCGTGTGCCGCGTGCTGCAGTGCAGGGTCACGACCAACGGGCAGCGGTGCCGCCGGGCAGCCAACAGCCCCAGCGGCAGCGCAGCGAGGTCCTCGCCCTGGTGGACGTGCACGAGATCGACACGGGACCGGTGGCGCCAGACGTGGGCCAGGGCCTCCCATGCCCACAGCTGCCGCAGCCGACGCAGCCGGACACCGACGCGCACGACGCGACCGTGGCTGCCGAGTCGCGTCGTACCGCGGGAGCCGCCCAGGCGGGAGGTCACCACCGTCTGGGTCCAGCCCCGCTGGTCGAGGCAGCGGCTCAGCGTCGCGGTGTGGTTCTGCATGCCGCCGATCGCGTCGAAACCCTGGCTGCCGGCGGCGACCTCGTCGGCGGGCACCTCGAAGACGCTGCACAGCCGGAGCACGTGCAGCGACCTGCGCGGTGCGCTCAGGCCCACCGCCCGACCGTACGCCGGACGCACCGGGCCGGGCGCCGTACCGATGCCCGGCTCAGCCGGCCGTCACGACGGTCCGCCTTCGCGTTCGCGACGCTGCTGCTGCACGACCGGAGCGCCGGAGGCCGGGAGCAGCTCGCCGGGCGGCAGCCGCAGTTCGGTCCGGACGTCCTCGCCGAAGCGGTAGGGCTGGTGCTGCAGCAGCGGGCCCAGGGTGCGGCGCAGCCGGGACATCTCGGCACGCACCGTCACCGTGCGGGCCGGGTCGCCGAAGAGGTCCTGGGCCAGTTGGGCCGCAGACCGCCCGGCCGGGTGCAGCAGCAGCGAGAGCAGGATCTCCGCGTGCCGCAGTGTCAGGGTGTGGCACCAGTCGCCGCTGGGCCCGGTCATGCGTACCTGCGCGGGAGTGGCGGACAGATCGAGTTCCAAAGCCGTACGGCCGGCCACCCCGTCGCCCCCCTCGTCGACGCGCAGTAGCCAGCCTCCCGGCACGGCCTCGACGGTGCAGCGGCCGAAGGCAGGCAGCCAGATCGTCCCGGCCGTGATCCCGTCCGGCAGTACGACGCGGTCGGGGACCGTGATGCCCGTCGCGGCGGCGGTGCAGCCGTCCGCGCTGACGACCAGGGCCCGGCCGGGGAGCCGGGCCAGCAGCGGCGCAGCCAGCGTGCGGAGCCGCTCGACGCGCTGCGTCACGGCCTGCCGGAGCTCGAGCTCGGCGAGCCGGGCCACCGCGTCCACCAGGGCGATGGTGCTGGCGTGCACGCTCTGCGCGGGTCCGGAGAGGTCGACGGCCCCGAGCAGCCGCCCGGTCATCGGATCGTGCAGCGGGGCGGCCGCGCAGGTCCAGGGTTGGTGGCTCTCGGCGTAGTGCTCGCCGGCGTGCACGTGCACCGGCGTGCCGATCACCAAGCTGGTGCCGATGGCGTTGGTCCCGACGCTCGCCTCGTCCCATGCCGAGCCCTCGACGAAGCCCAGCGCGTCGGCACGCCGGCGGACCTCCGCACCGCCTTCGCGCCACAGCACCCGGCCCTCGGGGTCGACGACGACCATCACCTGGCCCGCGGCCTCGGCCACGGGCAGCAGCCGGGCGCGCAGCATGGGCAGCAGCGGAGCCAGCGCGCTGCCCGCCCGCCGGCGCTGCAACTCGGCCACACCCAGGGCCGGGACCTCGCCCGTCCCCGCCGGGTCGAGCCCGGTCCAGCGCACCCGCCGCCAGGACGCGCCGATGACGGCCCGCGGTCTCACCGGCGGGGTGCCACCTCCGAGTGCGGCCTCCCGGACGCGGCTCAGCAGCAGGGCGTGTGCGCGAGGGTCACCACCGACGGGTAGGCCGCTCTCGACGGAGCCCAGCGACATCGGACACCTCCAAGACGCAGCCTGCAGGACGTGTGACCGCACGCACAAGGGGCCGGGTGCAACCCCTTTGCAACCCTGACGGGGGGGCGCGGCCGGGTGTTGCCTTGCGGCAGCAGCCGCCGACCCGCAGGAGTTCCGATGACGTCGACCCTCGACCAGCCGCTGGAGAACACGACCACCGCTGCCGGGCAGCGCGTGAACGACTGGCTGGCGGACTTCGAGCAGGCGCTGGCCGCCCGCGACATCGAGCGCGCCGCGGCGAAGTTCGCGACGACCAGTTTCTGGCGCGACCTCGTGTCCTTCACCTGGAACATCACGACGGTCGAGGGCCGCGAGGGCGTCGCCGACCTGCTGCGCGCAACCCTCGACAACACCGACCCGCGCGGCTTCCGGGCGGTGGAGCCCCCTGACGAGGCCGACGGGGTGACGACGGCGTGGATCGAGTTCGACACCGCCGTCGGCCGCGGGCGCGGGCTGCTGCGCCTCAAGGGGGACGAGGGTGCATGGACGCTGCTCACCTCCCTCTACGAGCTCGCCGGGCACGAGGAGCCGATGAGCGAGCGGCGCCCCCGGGGCGCGGAGCACGGCGCGAACCCCGACCGGGTCACCTGGCTCGAGGCGCGCCAGGCCGAAGCCGCCGAGGTCGGCCGCACCCGCCAGCCGTACGTCGTCGTGGTCGGCGGCGGGCAGGGTGGCATCGCGCTCGGCGCCCGGCTGCGCCAGCTCGGCGTACCGCACGTCGTCCTGGACCGTCACGAGCGGCCAGGCGACGCGTGGCGCAAGCGGTACAAGTCGCTGTGCCTGCACGACCCGGTCTGGTACGACCACCTGCCGTACCTGGACTTTCCGAAGAACTGGCCGGTGTTCTCGCCGAAGGACAAGATCGGCGACTGGCTGGAGATGTACACGAAGGTCATGGAGCTCAACTACTGGGGCTCCACGACCTGTACGAGCGCGACCTACGACGAGGCCGCCGGCGAGTGGCAGGTGACCGTCGAGCGCGACGGTGAGCAGCTGGTCCTGCGGCCGAAGCAGCTGGTGCTGGCGACGGGTATGTCCGGGAAGCCGAGCGTTCCGGTCTTCCCGGGCCAGGACGTGTTCGCGGGGGAGCAGCACCACTCGTCGCAGCACCCCGGTCCCGATGCCTACCGGGGCAAGAAGGCCGTCGTCATCGGGTCGAACAACTCCGCCCACGACATCTGCGCGGCGCTGTGGGAGGGCGGCGCCGACGTGACGATGGTGCAGCGCTCCTCGACGCACATCGTGAAGTCCGACTCGCTCATGGACATCGGCCTCGGTGACCTGTACTCCGAGCGGGCGGTGGCCGCCGGCGTGACCACGCAGAAGGCCGACATGATCTTCGCGTCGCTGCCCTACCGGATCATGCACGAGTTCCAGATCCCGGTGTACGACGCGATCCGCGAGCGGGACGCCGACTTCTACGCCCGGTTGGAGAAGGCCGGCTTCGACCTCGACTACGGCGAGGACGACTCCGGCCTGTTCATGAAGTACCTGCGCCGCGGTTCCGGCTACTACATCGACGTGGGCGCGTCCGAACTCGTCGCCGACGGCAGCATCCACCTCGCCAAGGGTGGCGTGCGCGAACTGACCGAGACGTCGGTCGTGCTGCAGGACGGCACCGAGCTCGAGGCCGACCTGGTCGTCTACGCCACCGGCTACGGCTCGATGAACGGCTGGGCCGCGGACCTGATCAGCCGGGAGGTCGCGGACAAGGTCGGCAAGGTGTGGGGCCTCGGCTCCGACACGGCCAAGGACCCCGGGCCGTGGGAGGGCGAGCAGCGCAACATGTGGAAGCCGACCCAGCAGGAGGCGCTGTGGTTCCACGGCGGCAACCTGCACCAGTCGCGTCACTACTCGCTCTACCTGGCCCTCCAGCTCAAGGCCCGGCAGGTGGGCATGCCGAC
>JAOPWV010000098.1 GCA_025965475.1 Frankiales bacterium
CCGGCCCAGCCGGCGAGCGCGGCCCGCAGCGTCTTGCGCCGCTGGGCGAAGGCGGCGTCCACGACGGCGAACACCGCCCGCCGGTCCCCCGCCGGGGGTTCGCGCCGGGTGAAGGCGACGAGCCCGGAGTCGACCCGGGGCGCGGGCCAGAAGACGTTGCGGCCGACCGCACCGGCCCTGCGGACCTCGGCGTACCAGGCCGCCTTGACCGACGGCACGCCGTACGTCTTGGACCCCGGCGGCGCGACCAGCCGGTCGGCGACCTCCGCCTGCACCATCACCAGGCCGGTGCGTAGCGACGGCAGGTGCTCCAGCAGCCGGAGCAGCACCGGTACGGCCACGTTGTAGGGCAGGTTCGCGACGAACGCTGTCGGCGGCGGGCCGGGCACGCCGGTCAGGCGGAGCGCGTCCTGCTCGACGACGTCGAGCCGGTCGGCATACGCCGGCAGCGTCACGTCCACCGTCTTCGGCAGCTGCGCGGCGAGCACCGGGTCGATCTCGACGGCCACGACCCGGGCCACCTCGGGCAGCAGGCCGAGGGTCAGCGAACCGAGTCCGGGTCCGACCTCCACCACGACGTCGTCAGGGCGCACGCCCGCGGTGCGGACCAGACGCCGGACGGTGTTGGGGTCGATGACGAAGTTCTGACCGAGCGTCTTCGTCGGACGCAGGCCCAGCCGGTCGGCGAGCTCCCGGATGTCCGGCGCGGTCAGGAGGGGGTGTGCCACCTACAAGTATCTACCGCACACCGGCCACGGCGAGCGGCCCTGGCCGTTGAAGAGCAGCTGGGCGCGGTAGGTCTGCTCGCTGCCGGAGGCGTCGATGGGGTCGCCGCTGCCGCCGACGGACGCCCAGGTCCCCATCGAGAACTGGTAGAGCCCACGGTAGGTACCGCCGGAGGAGACCGAGCGCGGGTTCCCACCGGACTCGCAGTTGGCGAGGGCGCCCCAGTTGAGGCCGCCGGAACTGCCGCCGCTGTAGCGCGGCGCCGGCGCGGGCGCAGGGCGGCTCATCGTGCCGACCGCGACGACCCGGGTCACCGGGTCCGCGGCGACCCGCTCGCTGCCGAGGAACTTGCTCTTGAGGCGGCCGTCGACGTAGTTCAGGTTCCAGGTACGGACGAGCACGCCGGGCCGTCCCTCGGCCAGCACCTTCGTGTCCCCGGAGTACATCGAGGAGTCCTCGCGGCGGACGGTCCCGAACGCGACCTCGAGGTTCTCGGTGATCCGCTTGCCGACGATGCGCGTGACGCGGATCGTCATACCGTCCTTGACCCGGGTGGTCCGCGTGGCGGAGATCCTGTCGGCCGGCCTGAGGTTGACGCCGGCCTGCATCAGCGCGTCGCGAACCGTGGGCGCGGTCGTCCGCACGCTCTTGACGTGCCCGTCGGCCAGGATCGAGACCGACTTCACCGTCGTGACGGCCAGCTCCATGCCGCCGAGCGGGATGGAGCGCGAGCGGGATGCCGACAGCACCGCACCCTCGGCGCGCACGCCGACCTGCCCGAGCGCCTCGTCCACCGAGGCGGCCGTCACCCAGACGCTGCGCTTCTCGCCGTCGACGACGAGCTGCAGCTCCCGGCCGCGCCGCAGGGCGATCCGGTCCCCGTCCGCGACGGAGCTGTCCGCCGACGGGGTGAGCAGGTCGTGGGGCCCGGCGGAGAGGCTGGCATCCGCCAGCGCCTTGCCGACGGTGCCGCCGTGCGTGGTCACCTTCCGCACCTGACCATCCACCGAGATGGTCACCGTCTTGACGGTGGCGGTCCAGGCGACGGTGCCGCCCACGAGGGCGGCGAGAACAACACCTTGGAGGACCAGCGCGGCCGGACGACGGATCAGGGTGCGAGAGGTCACGGGGCTCCGAACATCGAGCTTCCCGGGCACGGGGAGACGGCCCGAAGCACGGTCCCGATACAGCATCCGGAACCGTGCTGGACCGCCGCTGAAGCTTCCCCGACTCCGGCGACTGTCACGGGACGGTAACGGGATCATGGCCGCTTGCCAAACCCGACCTGGTCCGCTGGTACCAGATAAGGGGGCCCGAAGGGACGAAACCCGCAGGTCAGGCTCCCTGCAGCGGCCGAAGTGTGAACCGCCTCACGAGGTGTCGTCAGTACGCGAAGGCGCGGCGCCCGTTGGCCGCCAGGGCATCGCACAGCTCGGCAAGGTCGTCCCCGCGCACCTCGGCCAGAGCCCGCACCGTGAGCGGTACGAGGTAGGACCCGTTTGGCCGTCCGCGCCACGGCGTCGGGGTCAGGAACGGCGCATCGGTCTCCGCGAGCAGCAGCTCCCGCGGCGCCACGGCCGCCGCCTCCCGCAGGTCCCCGGCGTTCTTGAACGTCACCGTCCCGGCGAAGCTGAGGAAGTAGCCCTGCTCGGCACAGATACGGGCCATCGCGGCGTCGCCGGAGAAGCAGTGGAAGACGACCGTGTCCGGCGCACCCTCCTCCGCGAGCACCCGGAGCACGTCGTCATGCGCGTCCCGGTCGTGGATCACCAGCGCCTTGCCGGTGCGCTTCGCGATGGCGATGTGCGCCCGGAACGACTCCTCCTGCGCACCCCGCCCGTCCGGCCCGGTCCGGAAGTGGTCGAGCCCGGTCTCCCCCACGGCGCGCACCTGCGGAAGGCCGGCCAGCCGCTCGATCTCGGCCAGCGCCTCCGGCGTCGCCGCACCCAGGCCGGCGTCGTTCGGGTGCAGCGCGACCGCCGCCCAGATGTCGTCGTACGCCGCCGCGAGCTCGGCCGACAACCGGCTGGACTCCAGGTCGACGCCGACCTGGAGCACCGTGTCGACGCCGACAGCACGGGCCGCGGCGAGCTGGGACGCGACGTCCCCGCCGACGATGTCGAGGTGGCAGTGGCTGTCGGGCACCGGCACCGGCAACGGCTCGGGAGCGGGGGGCGGGTCGCCCTCCCGGCCCGAGCCGCGGCTCACTCCCGCTCCAGGCGGGCCAGCTCCTCGTCCACGACCGACGGGTCGAGCTTGGTGAACAGCGGCGTCGGCGGCGCGATCTCCACCCCGGCCCGCAGCGGCCGGGACTCCCAGACCGCCTCCGTGTCGTAGTCACCCATGAGCACCGGGTACGACGGCCCGCCGTCGAGGTCCTCGACCTCACGCAGCTCGGGCTGGCCGCTCCAGACGCCGGTGCCCCCGAGCATCCGGTGCACCTCGTCGGAGCTCGCCGGGAGGATCGGCGTGAGCAGCGTCTTCGCGTCGTCGACCAGCTGCAGCGCGACGTGCAGGACGGTGTCGCGCCGGGCCCGGTCCCCCTCGTCCTTGAGCTTCCACGGCGCCTGGTCGGACAGGTACTTGTTGGCCTCGCCGACGACGCGCATCGCCTCGGTCACGGCCGCCTTCTGCTGGGACCGCCCGAGCAGCTCGCCGATGGTCGCGAACGCGGCCTGCGAACCGGCGAGGACCTCCTTGTCGGGGCCGAGCAGCTCGCCGGCCTCGGGGATCCGGCCGACGTTCTTCGATACCAGCGACAGCGACCGGTTGACGAGGTTGCCCCAGCCGGCGACCAGCTCGCTGTTGTTGCGGGTGACGAACTGGTCCCACGTGAAGTCGGTGTCGCTCGACTCGGGGCCGGCCGCGGCCAGGTAGTAGCGCAGCGGGTCGGCGCCGTACCGCTCCAGCATGTCGCGCACGTAGATGACCACCTGGCGGCTGGAGGAGAACTTGCGCCCCTCCATGGTGAGGAACTCCGAGCTGACGACCTCGCTGGGCAGGGCCAGCTTGCCGAGCGGGCCGGCGGTGGCCGGCGGCGTGCCCTCGCCGTTGTAGCCGAGCAGGATCGCCGGCCAGATCACCGAGTGGAAGACGACATTGTCCTTGCCCATGAAGTAGTAGCCGTCCGCGTCCGGCGACTGCCAGAAGGCGCGCCACGCGTCCGGGTCGCCGGTACGGCGGGCCCACTCCACCGACGCCGACAGGTAGCCGATGACGGCGTCGAACCAGACGTAGATCCGCTTGTCCCCGCGGTCCTCCCAGCCGGGTAGCGGGATGGGAACGCCCCAGTCGAGGTCGCGGGTGATCGCCCGCGGCTTGAGGTCCTCCAGCAGGTTCTGCGAGAACTTCAGGACATTCGGCCGCCAGTCGGTGCGGGCCTGCAGCCAGGATCCGAGGGCCTCCGCGAAGGCGGGCAGCTCGAGGAAGAACTGCGGCGACTCGACGAACAGCGGGGTCTCGCCGTTGATCTTCGAGCGCGGGTTCCTCAGGTCCTGCGGGTCGAGCTGATTGCCGCAGTTGTCGCACTGGTCGCCGCGCGCGCCGTCGTACCCGCAGATCGGGCAGGTGCCCTCGATGTAGCGGTCCGGCAGGGTGCGGCCGGTCGACGGGCTGATGGCCGACTTCTGCAGGCGCTCGACGATGTAGCCGTTGGCGTACAACGTCGTGAACATCTCCTGCACCACCGCGTAGTGGTTGCGGGTCGTCGTCCGCGTGAAGAGGTCGTAGGACAGCCCGAGCCCCTGCAGGTCCTCCGCGATCACCCGGTTGTAGCGGTCCGCCAGCTGCCGGGCGGTGACGCCCTCGCGGTCCGCCTGCACCTGGATCGGGGTGCCGTGCTCGTCGGTCCCGCTCACCATCAGGACCTTGTTGCCCGCCATGCGCTGGTAGCGGCTGAAGACGTCGGAGGGCACGCCGAAGCCGGCCACATGGCCGATGTGGCGCGGGCCGTTGGCGTAGGGCCAGGCGACCGCGGTCAGGATGTTGCGGGACATGCCCACGAGCCTAGTGAGCCGCGCCAGCGGACTTCGCGGCGACGACGGCGTCGTACACGTCGCGGCGCGGTAGCCCGGTCTCCTGAGCCACCCCGGCGATCGCCTCCTTGCGGCTGAGTCCGGCACTCTCCCGGACGCCGACCTGCCGGACCAGCTCCTCGCCGGTCAGCTCGACGGCCGGCTCGGGAGCCCCCGCGACGACGACGGTGACCTCCCCGCGGACCCCGTCCTGCGCCCAGGCGGCCAGCTCGGAGAGGGTGCCCCGGCGGATCTCCTCGTGGGTCTTGGTGAGTTCCCGGCACACGACCGCCCGCCGGTCGGCACCGAGCGCCCCGGCCATGTCGGCGAGCGCCTCGGCGAGCCGGTGGGGCGCCTCGAAGAACACGGCGGTACGCCGCTCGGCGGCCAGCGCACCGAGGCGGGCCCGCCGTTCCCCGGCCTTGCGGGGCAGGAAGCCCTCGAAGCAGAACCGGTCGCTGGGCAGCCCGCTCACGGCCAGCGCGGTGGTGACCGCCGAGGGGCCGGGCACGCACGTCACGGGCAGGCCCTCGGCGGCGGCCGCGGCGACCAGCCGGTAGCCGGGGTCGGAGACCGTCGGCATCCCGGCGTCGGTGACCAGCAGGACGCGCAGGCCGGCCCGCAGGGCGTCGAGCAGCTCCGGCGTACGGCGGGCCTCGTTGCCCTCGAAGTACGAGACGACCCGGCCGCCCGGCGTGACACGGAGGTCGCGGCACAGCCGCTGCAGCCGGCGGGTGTCCTCCGCGGCGACGAGGTCTGCGGACTCGAGCTCCGCGGGCAGCCGGCCGCTCGCGTCACCGGACTGGCCGATCGGGGCACCGGCGAGGACAAGGGGCACGCCACGATCCTGTCAGCCGGGCCGGACCGGCCGTCGTTCACCCGGCGTTGGTCACCGACCTCCTACGCTGGGTGGATGACTGCGACGCTCAGCGCGCCCCCGGTCGTACCCGGCCCCGCGGGCGCCGTTCCGTGGCGGGAGCGCCTGCTGCCGCGTATCGGCGGCGGTGGCTGGCTCGCGACGCTGGCGGTCGGTGTCCTGGCGGGAGCGCTGCGCTTCCTGCGCCTCGATCTGCCCAAGGGCAAGATCTTCGACGAGATCTACTACGCCTGCGACGCGCAGAACCTGATCCGCTCCGGCGTCGAGCAGGCCACGCAGTCGGGCAACGCGAAGTGCGTCCCCACCGGCCAGCCCGGGTTCATCGTGCATCCGCCACTGGGCAAGTGGCTGATCGGTGCGGGCGAGCAGCTGTTCGGCGTCAACGAGTTCGGCTGGCGCTTCAGCGCCGCCGTGGCCGGGACCCTGTCGGTCGTCCTGCTGGTCCGCCTCGCGCGGCGGATCACCGGCTCGACCCTGCTCGGCTGCCTGGCCGGCGTACTGCTCTCGCTCGACGCCCTGCACTTCGTGCAGAGCCGTGCGGCGATGCTCGACATCTTCCTGTGCCTGTTCATCACCGCCACCGTCGCGTGTCTCGTCGCCGACCGCGACCAGATCCGGCTCCGGCTCGCGGCGGCCGACGACCAGCAGCTCGCCGGCCGGGGGCCGCGGCTCGGCCGGCGCCCCTGGCTGCTCGCAGCCGGCGTGTGCGTCGGCGCCGCGCTGGCCACCAAGTGGAGCGCGCTGTACTACCTGCCACTGTTCCTGGCGCTCCCGTTCGTCTGGGAGGCCGGCGCGCGCCGTACGGCCGGGATCCTGGCTCCCTGGCGGGCCACCGTCCGCCGGTCGGTGCTCCCCCTCCTCGGCCTGCTGCTCGTCCTGCCGGCCGCGTTGTACGTCGTGTCGTGGACCGGCTGGTTCGTCTCGGACAACGGCTGGGACCGGCACTGGGCCACCGCGCAGAACGAGACGTACGGGTTCCTGCCGGACGCGCTGCGCTCGTGGTGGCACTACCACGTCGAGATGTACGGCTTCCACAGCCACCTGGCGAGCAAGCACACCTACCAGTCGCATCCCCTGGGCTGGCTGCTGCTGGCCCGCCCCGTCTCGTACTACTACCCGGCCGGCATCACCGTCGGACAGTACGGCTGCCAGGTGGCGTCCTGCTCCCGGGAGGTCCTCGCGATCGGGACGCCGGCGATCTGGTGGGCGTCGATCCCGATGCTCATCGCCAGCCTGTGGCTGTGGGTCTCGCGGCGCGACTGGCGCGGCATCACGGTGGTCCTGCTCGTCCTCGCGGCGATCGTCCCGTGGATCCCCAGCGACATGAAGCACCGCACGATGTTCCTGTTCTACGCGCTGCCCGCCGTGCCGTTCATGTGCCTCGGCCTGGCCCTGGTGGCCGGCTGGACGTTGGGCGGCCGGGACGCGTCGCCGCGCCGGCGGGCGGTCGCCGCCACCGGGATCGGGATCTACGTCGCGGTGGTCGTCGTGAACTTCGCCTACCTGTACCCGGTGATCGCCGCCCAGACCCTGCCGTACGCGGACTGGCACGCCCGGATGTGGTTCTCCAGCTGGATCTGAACACCGTCCCTGGCGCTGCGTCCGGCTGATCGTGGCTCGGGAGCCACATTGACCCGGACGCAGAGCCGCTGCACGCGGGCGCACGGGCCGTGGAATGACGACGCCCCGCACCGCCGAAGCGGTACGGGGCGACGATGTCGGGTGGAGCTGAGGGGATTCGAACCCCTGACCCCCTCGATGCGAACGAGGTGCGCTACCGGACTGCGCCACAGCCCCGAGATCGAGCCCGAGACTACCAGCCGCCGACGGCCCGCCGACGGTCGAGGATGTCGTCCAGCTCACCGTCGTCGGCCAGCAGCCCCATGCCCGGGTCCTCGGCCTCCATCGCGGCCGACCACTCGCCCGGCCGGGTCAGGTCGAGCACCCGCGGCGGGCGCGGCGGCGCGACCGGCTTGGTGACGTACGTCGGCACCGGGACGGGCACCGGGCTCCAGGTCCCGCTCGCGTTGTCCGTGCCGGTGGCCGCAATCGGCAGCGGGTCCTCGTAGCGGGCGGCCGGTGCAGGCAGCGGCGCTCCGAGCGGTGCAGGCCGGGGCGGCATGCGGTCCGGCACGCCGGCGATCCGGATCGGGCGAGCCGTACGGCGGACGGCGGGCGGAGCCGCACGCCGAGCCCGCGCGGCGGCGCGGCGGTCCCGCTCGGCCTTGAGTACCGCCTGCCGGCGCAGGTGCACGACGTACGCGACCGCGAGCCCGGCGAACAGTGCAGCGGGGGCCAGGAGCCAACCGGGGCCGACCAGGCCGAGGAGCAAGGTGACGAGTGCGAGCGCGACGACGGTCAGCAGCACGCGGCGCCGGCGTACCGCCAGCGGCAGCGTGTCCCGCGCGGCGACCGGCCGGGCCGGCATGACGAAGGCCCGCCCCGCCACGCGGCCGTTCTGCTCGCGACGGGACAGGACGCGCATGGCATCACTGAACCGATCGACAGAACTCAAGGAGGTCGAGGTGTCGTGGGAGCGCAGGGCCATCGGCACCAGCACCGCCAGCCACGCCCCCACGATGATGAGGAGAATCAGCCCGCTGCCCACGGCGCTCGACGCTAGCCACGCAGGCGGCATCGAGGGCGGACGCCGGCCGGTGTGTCGCGCTTGTTCTTCTCTGTACCTGTCTTCTTGTCGTCTTCTTGCCGCTTCAGGCGGTCAGGGCGGCCCCGGCCGGACCTCGTGCCAGCGCCGGAGCATCCCGCCGGAGACGTCCTCCCGGGTGATCGCGAACGACAGGTGGTCCCGCCAGGCGCCGTCGATGTACAGGTAGCGCGCGTGCAGTCCCTCGTCGCGGAAGCCGAGTTTCTCGACCACCCGACGGGACGGGGCGTTCTCGGGGCGGATGTTCGCCTCCAGGCGGTGCAGCCCCACCGGCCCGAAGCAGTGGTCGACCAGCATCGCGAGAGCGGTCGGCAGGATGCCGCGCCCCGCGTGTGCCCCGTCCACCCAGTAGCCGACGGAGGCGCTGTCGAAGGCGCCGCGCACGATGCCGGCGGCCGTCACCTGGCCGACCAGCCGCCCCTCATAGGTGACGACCAGCGGCAGGCTGCGGCCCGCCCTCGCCTCCTTGCGGTGGGAGCGCAGCATCGCGGCGAACACCGCCCCGCTGTGCCGCTCCGCCCAGGTGGCCGGCGACTGCGACTCGGCGCGGCCCTCCCAGGGTGCCAGCCACTGTTCGTTGCGGATACGCGCCTCGCTCCACGCGCCGGCGTCGCGGACCCGGAAGGGCCGCAGCCCCACCCGCCCGTCCTCGAGGCGCACCGGCCAGCCGGGAGCGCCCATCAGCCGTTCCGCGTGATCGCGCGGCACACCGGACGATGACTGCTTCGCAGCGGTATGTGTCGATCCACACGTCCGAGGCTTCCAGTTGGGTAACAGCCGCGTCCAGCGATTGCCGCCCCCACCCGCGCGCTGAATAGTGGACGCATGCGGCAGACCGGACAGGCGGTGGTACCCGACGCCACCCCCGTGGACCCTGACGTACTGCGCGCCTGGCTGCGCGGTGTCGCGGACATCGCCGCGGCGGTCACCGGTCCCACGCCACTGCCCGCCCTGCTGGACCTGGTGACCCGTACGGCGTGCGGTCTCATGGGATACGAGTTCTCCTCCGTGATGTTGGCCGACGAGGAGAACGGGATCCTCGACCTGCAGGGCTCGCACGGCCTGTCCCCCCGGTACCGCGAACAGCTTTCCGCCATCGTGCCGATTCCCCTGCAACCCGGTCCCGAGGGGCCGGACGCGGCGAGTCTGGCCTTCTCGAGCCAGGAGCCGGTGACCGTCGAGGACGTCACGCTGGACCGGGCGTTCACGCCCTGGCTCGAGCTCGCCCGGGAGCAGGGCTACCGGTCGTTCATCGCCGTGCCCCTCATGGTCAGCGGCCGCGCCGTCGGGACGCTGAACTGCTACCGCGCCCAGCCGTACCGCTTCAAGCCGGACGAGATCCTGCTGCTGGCCGCACTGGCCCACCAGGCCGGCACCGCCATCGAGACCGCCCGGCTGCGCGACCGTGAGCGCGACACGATCGCCGACCAGCAGGCGCTGATCGACTCCCTGACGCAGGCCGAGCAGATCCACCGGACACTGACCGCCGTCGCGCTGCGCGCCGGCGGCGTCCAGGGGCTGGCGGCCGCGCTCGCCGGCCTGCTCGAGCGGCCGGTCCTCATCGAGGACGCCGCCTTCCAGACGCTGGCGAGCGCCGATCACGCGGGGCGCAGGCTCGAGTCCCCCGACCCCGGCGCCCGCGTGGGCCTCCTGGCGGGTGACGCCCCGGCGGGCTGGCAGAGCTCATCGACGCCGTTCCCGGGCGGCCCGCACACCGTCCGCAGCGGGCCCCTGCTGTCGGCGCCCGTGGCGCTCGACGACGACCTTGTGGCCCGGCTCTGGTTGCCCGGCCGAGTCGAGGATCTGGGACCGCTGGACCGGCAGGCGATCGAGCACGCGGTGACGGTCTGCGGTCTGGAACTGCTGCGCGAGCGGGCCGCCCTGGATGCGGAGTCGGCGCTGCGCCGCGACCTGCTCGCCGAGTTGCTCTCCGCCAGAGCCGCGCCGAGCGCGACCCTGTCCGCCCGCTCGAGAAGCCTCGGCCACGACCTGTCGTGGCCGCACGCGGTGCTCGTGGTCCGGCGCGACGACGGCAGCGGCCGGGACGGCGCCGGCACGGATCCCGCGCGCCCCGCTGAGACCCCCGCCGAGCTGCGTGCCCTGCTCGGCATCGTGCAGGCCTCCGCCCGGACCACCCTGCCCCGCCCGCTGGTCACCAGCCACGGGGACGGCGTCGTCGTTCTCTGGCCGGAGGCGCGCGACGGAGCCCTGGGCCCGCTGGAGGCGGCTGACCTCATCCGGCACAACGTGGCGCGCGGCATGGCCGGCCGAACCGTCAGCGTCGCCGCAGGTTCGCCGTGCGCGGATCTGGGCGACTGTCCCGGGTCCTTCCGCATGCTCCGCAGCGGCCTCGAGCTGGCCCGCCGCCAGGGCCACCGCGACCGGACCGTGACGCTGCCGGCGCTGGGCATCTACGGCCTGCTGCTGCAGCTGGACCAGCCCGACGAGCTCAGCCGGTTCGCCCAGCAGACGCTGGCGCCGCTACGCGCGTACGACAGGGCGAAGCGCACCGACCTGCTCGACACGCTCGGCGCCTATCTCGCCCACAACATGAGCACGGCGCAGACCGCCGCCGCGCTCTACCTGCACCCCAACACGGTGGGACAGCGCCTCAAGCGGATCGAGATGGTGCTCGGGCTCTCCCTCGCGCAGCCCGAGGCCCTGGTGCAGCTCAAGGCCGCCCTGATGGCCGACGACGTCCTGCGGCTGCAGTCCTGACGGAGCCGGCTACTGCGCGGCGGGCTCGTTCTCGTACTCGTATTCGTCGACGAACAGCTTCCCGGCCCGTCCCCAGTCGTCGCGCTCGACCTCGGTGAAGATGAAGTTCACCGTCTCCGGACGGCAGACCGCGATCCGGCAGATCTCACGGGTGAGCACATCGATCAGCTCGCGCTTCTGCTCGAGGGTCCGGCCGGGAAACCAGTCGATACGGACGAAGGGCATGGCTGCCGCCTTTCAGGGCTGCGGAGGGTTCAGGAACCGAGCCGACTGGCCGCCACCGCGGCGATCAGCGCGACGAGGAAGATGACGACGCGCATGACGCGCTGGGAGAGCCGTTGCGCGAAGCGGCCCCCGATCGAACCGCCGAGGACGGCGCCGGCGGCGACGGCGAGCGCGAAGCCGACGTGGACGTCGGCGAAGACCATGAAGATGACCGCCGCCAGCCCGTTGCCCATGCCGGTGGCGACGTTCTTGATCGCGTTCGCCTCCTGCAGGTCCTCGGTCCCGCCGAGCAGCAGTGAGGTGAGCGTGATGACGCCGGTGGCGGCCCCGAAGTACGACAGGTAGACCCCGGCCGCACCGCAGCCGATCGCGGCAGCCCGCGGCCCCGGGGGCCGGCGCCTGCTGCGCGCCGCCTTGTTGATCAGCGGCTGGAGGAGGACGAGCGCGCCGGCCATGACGATCAGCCACGGCACCGCCCGGGCGAAGCTGCCCGGCGGCAGGAGCAGCAGGAGCAGGACACCACCCACCGCGCCGACACACATCGCGGCGGTGGCCGTCACCGCGAGTCGGACCTGTCCGCGCAGGCGCGCCCGATAGGTGTAGGCGCCCGCCAGCGAGCCGGGGAACACCCCGACGGCGCTGGTGACGTTCGCCGCGAGCGGCGGCAGCCCGAGCGCGACGAGCACGGGGTACGTGATGAGCGTGCCCGCGCCGACGACCGCGTTCAGGCCGCCGGCACCGGCGCCGGCCAGAAGCGCCACGAGGTAGCCGCTGACGCCGACGTCAAGCGGCACGCGACACCCCCACCGGCGCTACTGCAGTGCCTTGCGCAGCTCGCCCACGCGGCTGCGCGCCTCGGCGCGGGCAGCGAGTGCCTCGTCGAGGGTGACCGGCCGGAAGCGGGTCTTCGTACCGGGCGACGACTGGCCGACCGTGTCCATGTCGGCACTGATGACCGTGGCCACCATGGCGTAACCGCCACCGGACACGGCGTCCCGGTGCAGGATGATCGGCTCGAGGCCCCCGGGGATCTGGATGGACCCCAGCGGGTAGCCGGCGTCGACGATGTTGGACGGATCGGAGCCGGCGCCGAAGGGCTGCACCCGCTCCTTCCACTCCAGCGAGCCGCCGGCGTACCGGAACCCGATCCGGTCCGCCACGGGTGTCAGCGTCCAGACCGATTCGAGGAACTGCGCCAGGCCCTTGTCGGTCAGCCGGTAGTCGTAGAGACCGAGCACGACGCGGATGTCGAGCTCGCGCTCGAACCGGGGACGCAGGTTCTCGGGCACCGAGCGGTCGCCGACCTGCGCGCCCGCTCCGACCGGGAGGACGTCGCCGGCCTTGAGGACGCGACCGTCGAAGCCACCGAAGCCGCCGAGGCCGTACGTCGAGCGGCTGCCGAGGACTGCGGGGACCTCCACGCCGCCGGAGACGGCGATGTAGACGCGGGCGCCGCCCTGCAGGAACGCGAACGCCAGCTCGTCACCGGCGTTGACGTGCAGCGCCTCCCACTGCGGTGCGCTCTGCCCGTTGATGGTCACCGGCATCGTGCCGCCGGTGACCGCCACCGTGGCCGGCTCGGTGAAGCGGATCTTCGGCGCCATGTAGGCGGCCTCGAGCACCGCGGCGTCGTCCGGGTTGCCGACGAGCAGGTTGGCCGCGAGGGCGGAGTACAGGTCGACGGCGCCGGACGGCGGGATGCCCACGTTGTAGTGGCCGGGCCGGCCGCGGTCCTGGACGCTCGTCGCCAGACCGGGCTCGAGGATCTCAAGCGCCATAGAGCACCTCCAGCAGCGACGCGTTGTAGCCGTCCGGGTCGGCCAGGAAGGCGTCCAGGCTGAACGTCACGGGCGCCTGCCGGAAGCGGTAGCTGCCGTCGGCGACCTGCGCCTGGATCTGCTCGTACTCCGCCTGGTCGACCTTGCGGAACTTCACGATGTCGCCCGGCTTGAAGAAGGCCATGAAGTCGCTGAAGTCCGGCAGCTTCTGCTCGGGGTCGAAGATCGGGACCGGCGTGATCCCGAACATCTGGTAACCGCCGGCGCCGCGCACCGAGTAGATGCAGGCGAAACAGCCGCCGTGACCGATGGTCAGGGCAGGCGTGTCGGTCCGCGGCCGCAGGTACTTCGGCACCTCGAGCTGACGCTCCGGCGGCACCATCTGGAACATGAAGGGCAGCCCCGCGACGAAGCCGACCATCGAGGTGATCCACGGCGAGCCGGCATGCGCCTCGATGAACGCCGCCTCCGACGCCAGGCCGTTCTCGATGGCTGCGAACTCGAGGTCGTTGCCCTCGGGCCGCTGGTGACGGTCCCGGAAACGGGCGCCCGTCTCGCGGGTGTAGGGGTCGTCGTACCAGACCGGGATCTCGAAGATCCGGGTCTGCAGGCTCAGCGACGCGGTGTCGCCGACCTCGAGCTCGGCGGCCCGCACGGCCGCCTCGAGGTCCGCCGGCGCGATGACGTCCGGGTCGAAGCGGACCAGGAACGACGCGTTCGACGGGCAGATGTCGATGATCCCGTCCAGCTCACGGCTGGCCAGCAGGTTCGCGATCGCCATGGTCGTGAAGTTGGCCTCCAGGCTCATCGCCTCGGAGATCTGCACGACCAGGTGCTCGTCGCCGCCCCAGGAGTAGCGGCTCTCGCTCTTCGTCGGTGCCGTCATGCGCTCTGCTTCCCTGTGTCGGCGGGACGGGACATCCAGCTCTCCAGCCAGGTCGTGTGGTAGTCGCCGTCCCGGAACTCCTGGGTGTCGACGACGTCGCGCAGGAACCCGGCGGTGGTCTTGATGCCCTGGATGTCGACCTCGTCCAGCGCGCGCAGCGCCCTGGCGATCGCGATGTCGCGGGTCTCGCCCCAGACGATGATCTTCGCCACGAGCGAGTCGTAGAACGGGCTGATCTCGCTGCCGACCTCGAACCCGGAGTCGATCCGTACGAACGGCCCGCCCGGCATCCGCATCTGCTGCAGGGTCCCGGGGCTGGGCAGGAAGTTCAGCGTCGGGTCCTCGGCGTTGAGCCGGAACTCGATGGCGTGCCCGCGCATCTCCACGTCGTCCTGCGTGAACGACAGCGGCGCGCCGCCCGCGACGGTCAGCTGCTCACGGACGAGGTCGCGCCCGACGACCATCTCCGTCACCGGGTGCTCCACCTGGATGCGGGTGTTCATCTCGATGAAGAAGAAGTCCTCGCGGGCCGGGTCGTAGAGGAACTCCACGGTGCCCGCGCCCTGATAGCCGACGGCCGCGGCGAGGCGGACGGCGGCGTCGAGCATCGCGGCGCGCTGGGCGGCCGGAAGACCAGGGGCGCCGGCCTCCTCGATGACCTTCTGACGGCGGCGCTGCATCGAGCAGTCCCGCTCGCCGAGGTGGACGAAGTGTTCGCCGTCCCCGAAGACCTGGACCTCGATGTGGCGCGCGGATGGCACGAAGCGCTCGATGTAGACGTCGCCATTGCCGAAGGCGGCCTGCGCCTCGGCCTGCGCCAGCGGGATGGCCGCCCGCAGCTCGTCCGCCGAGGCGACGATGCGGATGCCGCGGCCACCTCCGCCGGCGGCCGCCTTGATGGCGACCGGGTAGCCCACGCCCTCGGCCGCGGCAACGGCCGCGTCGAGGTCCGTGACCGGCCCGTCGGACCCAGGCACCGTCGGTACGCCGGCCTTGGCCGCGGTCTCCCGGGCCTGTGCCTTGTCGCCCATCATCCTGATGGCCTCGGGCGACGGGCCGACGAAGGTCATCCCCGCATCGGCCACGCGCTGGGCGAAGCCGGCGCGCTCGGACAGGAACCCGTAGCCCGGGTGGACCGCGTCGGCACCGGTCTTCTCCGCGGCAGCCAGGACGGCGTCCTCGTCGAGGTAGCTCTTGGTCGCAGCCGCGGGCCCGATGACCACGTGCTCGTCAGCGGTCCGCACGTGCAGGGCGTTGACGTCGGCCTCGCTGCACACGGCGACGGTCTGGATCCCGAGCTCGCGCGCCGCCCGGATGATGCGGACCGCGATTTCACCGCGGTTGGCGATGAGGAGCTTGCGCATACGTGCGATCAGTCCGTCTCGATCGTTGCGACGGGGTCCCCGGGGCCGAGGACGCCGGTGTTCTCGACCGAGAAGACGGTCAGCACGCCGGCTGCCCCGCTCTTGATCTCGGCGAACTGCTTCATGATCTCCACCAGGCCGATGGTCTGGTCGGCGCTGACGGTGTCACCGACCTCGACGAAGGCCGGTTGGTCGGGCGACGGGCTCCGGTAGAAGACTCCGGGCAGCGGTGACTGGACGACATGCTCGGCCATGATTTCCCTTTACTCGTCGAGTCAGGCCGACGCGAGGACCTGGTGAATCGCCGTGGCGACGTCCAGTGCATTCGGCGTGTCGGAGTGTACGCAGATGCTGTCGAACCGCATCGGCACCCGCTCACCGGTGTCGGCGATGGCCACACCCTCGGTGAGAGCCAGCTGGGCACGCTCCTTCGCCACCTCGGGGGGCGTCGCGTGCGGGCGGCGGGCGATGATCAGGCTGCCGTCGGCCCGGTAACCGAGGTCGACGTAGAACTCCGCGACGAAAGCGACGCCGCGCTTGGCCGCGATCCGCTCGTGGGCCGTGCCGGCCATGCCGTACAGCGGCACGCCGTACAGGACGGCGACGTCGCAGACCGCGTCCATGAGCTGCTCATCGCGCGCCACCATGCCGTACAGCGAACCGTGCGGCTTGATGTGGTCGAGGGGGATGCCGTGGACGTCCAGGAAGGCCTTGAGCGCACCCACCTGGTACAGCGTGATGTCCCGGACCTCCTCGGGCAGCAGCTTCATCTCGCGGCGTCCGAAGCCGACCGCGTCCGGCAGCCCGGGGTGGGCCCCGACGGAGACGCCGGCGGCCTTGGCCTTCATGACCGTCTCGTACATCCCGGACGGGTCACCGGCGTGGAAACCGCACGCCACATTGGCTGTGTCGATGAGCGCCAGCAGGCCCTCGTCGTTGCCGAAGGAGTGGATCCCGAAGGACTCACCCATGTCCGAGTTCAGGCTGACAGTCATGGCTAGACCTTACCGGCGAGCACTGCTGCCGCGACCCGCTGACGCAGCCGGTCGGCGGTGACGGCGATGACCAGGACGACGCCGAGAACGATCATCTGGTAATAGGACGTGATCTGCGCCAGGTCCATACCGTTGACGACGAGACCGATGAAGATGGCGCCGAGGATGGCGTTGACGACGCTGCCGGTGCCGCCGCGCAGGCTGACGCCGCCGATGACGGCGGCCGCGATGGTCTGCAGGGGCAGGGCCGAGCCGATGTTCGCCTCGCCGGTCTCGATGCGGGCGGTCAGCAGCACCGAGCCCATGGCGGTCAGGACACCCGCGCTGCAGTAGGCGAGCGTCAGGACGCGCCAGTCCCGGACACCGGACAGCTTGGCGGCGTGCGGGTTGGAGCCGACGGCGTAGATGTGGCGGCCGGCGCGGGTCCGGCTCATGAACACCCAGAGCGCGATCGCGACGATGATGGCGATCCAGACCGGCACGCCGAGTCCGAAGATGTTCTTGAAGCCGAAGTTCGCGCTGAACTCCTTCGGCATGCCGTACACGGGCACGCCGGAGGTCACGCGCAGCGCGATGCCCTGGAAGACCGAGGCTGTCGCGAGCGTGATGATGAACGGGTTCAGCTTGAGGGCGGCGACCCCCAGCGCGTTGACCAGGCCGCACACGAGGCCGGTGAGCAGGCCGACGAGGATGCCGACCGCGATGGCCGCTGCCGGGCTGCCGTGCTGGCCCGCCATCGCCGTCGCGGTCGTCACGGAGACGAGCGCCGTGATGCTGCCGATCGACAGGTCGAAGCCGCCGGAGAGCAGCACCACGAACTGCGCGAGGGTCGCGATCACGATGTAGGAGTTCTGCCGCAGCGCCGACACGAGGTTCGACGTGGTGAGGAAGTTGTCCGACATGAGGGTGAAGATGATCAGTGCGCCGACGAGCAGGATCGGCAGGACGCCGATGCGCACGAAGGCCTTGGCGAGGAACGTGCCTGCGCCGTTGCGGGATCCTGCGGCAGGGGCCGTGGGTTCGGTGATGGTTGCCTGGCTCATGCCGCGTCGCTCCCGGTGGTGTCGTCCCAATGCATCATGTGGCGGAGAACCGTCTTCTCGTTGATCTGGTCGCCCGCGAGCTCGGCAGAGACACGTCCCTGCGCGAACACGTACGCGCGGTGGGTCAGGTTGAGGATCTCGGGCAGGTCGGAAGAGATGACGACCACCGCGTAACCCTTCTCGGCAAGCTTGACGATCTGGTCGTAGATGGCCACGCGGGCACCCGCGTCGACACCGACGGTCGGCTCGTCGAGCAGGTACACGCTGCAGTCCCCCATGAGGGCGCGGCCCAGCAGACCCTTCTGCTGGTTGCCGCCGGAGTAGGCGGCGGCGGCACGCTCGGGGTCAGCGGGGCTGAGCTCCATGTGCGTGAGCATCTGGCCGGCAGCGGCCCGCTCCTCGCGGCGCCGCAGCCAGGGGCCACGCGACATCGCACTCGTGCCGAGCCACGGCAGCGTCACCGACTCGCGCAGCGAACGCTGGAGGAACAGGCCCTCCTTCTTCCGGTCGCTCGGCAGGTAGACGACGCCGTCGCGCAGCATCCGCGACGGCGAACCGCCGGTGCGGTTGACGCCCTGGACCTCGACGCGGCCGGCCGAGAGGCGCTCGAGGCCGAAGCAGGCGCGGGCGGCGGAGGACTTTCCCGAACCGACCAGGCCGGCGAAGCCGACGATCTCACCGGCGCGCACCGTGAAGTCGACGCCGACGACCTGCCCGTCGGCCGTGGACAGACCGGTCGCGGACAGTGCGACCACGGCGTCGGCCGCCGGAGCAGGCGGCAGGGTCGGGTAGAGGTGCTCCACGACGCGGCCCGTCATCAGGGTGATGAGCTCGTCGTTGGAGGTGTGACCGGGCACCGTCGTGACCAGCTTGCCGTCCCGCAGGACCGTCACGCGGTCGGCGAGCCGGCGGATCTCGGCCATGCGGTGGGTCACGTAGATGATGCCGACGCCACGCGTACGGGCGTCGTTCACGAGCTCGAACAGCCGCTCGGACTCGTGGTCCGTCAGCGACGCGGTCGGCTCGTCGAGGATGAGGACGGCGAGCTCGGGACGGAACGCCTTGGCGATCTCGACCATCTGCTGCTCGGCGCGGCTCAGCGAGGAGACGAGCGCCTTCGGGTCGAGGTCGAAGCCGAACTGGTCGAGCCGCTCGCGGGCCATCCGACGGACCGCGCGCTTGTCGAGCATGCCCAGGCGGCCGGGCTCGGCGCCGAGCACCAGGTTGTCCTCGACCGTCAGCGCGGGCGCGAGGGAGAACTCCTGGAACACGGCACTGATGCCGTGGTTGCGGGCCGCGGTGACCGTGCCGAGGTGGACCGGCTCGCCACGCATCTCGATGGTGCCCTCGTCGGAGTGCTGCGCCCCGGAGATCACCTGGATCAGCGTCGACTTGCCGGCGCCGTTCTCACCGAACAGGACGTGCACCTCGCCGCGACGCAGCTCGAAGTCGACGCCGTCCAGCGCGGTCACGCCCGGATAGCGCTTGGTGATCCCGGTCGCCTTCAGCGCCAGATCAGTCGTGGCGTCGGCCATACCCAACTCCCTTGCTGCGTTCTCTGTTCAGGGACATGCCTGCCGGGTGGCCGAGTCGACTCGGCCACCCGGCAGGAGCACTACTTGGCCTTGACCGAGAAGATCGGCGACCAGCCGTCGGGTGCGAGCGCTGCGCGCACCGGGAACGAGCCGACGTTCGTCTTGTCGATCATGATGAGCTGCGGAGCGACGTGGACCAGGTGGTCCTTCTTCTCCAGCGCGCGGACGGCCAGGTCGATGGCCATACGAGCCTGGTTGACCTGGCTGTCGCTGGGGGCAGCCGCGACGGAGCCGTTCTGGATGCCCTGGTAGGCGCCCGGGCTGAAGTAGTAGGTCACCGTCTTGATCTTGTCCGACAGGCCCTTGTCCTTGAGGATCGGGCCGGCCGCCTCCGCCGTCACCGCAGTGCCGGCGATGTACTGGATGTCGGGGTGGGCCTGGAGCATGTTCTCGACCAGCGAGGCCTGCGACTCCTTGCCGGTGTCGCCCCACTTCGTGTCGACGACGGTGATGTTGCTGCCGGCGGCGGCCTTCATGAAGCCGGTGTTGGCGTCCTCGGCGAAGCCGGCGCCCTTCGGGCCGGGGAACCAGCCGACCTTGACGGGCTTGCCGCCGGAGTCGGTCTTGATCCACTCGGCGGACTTGGTGGCGCTCTCGTTGAACGAGGCGACCGAACGCGCGGCGACCGACGAGGCCGAGACGCCGTTGATGAGGTCGATCGTCGGCTTGCCGGCGGCCTTGAGCTTGTCGATCGTCGCGTTGATGCCGTCGAAGGAGATCGAGCCGATGATCAGCGCGTCGTTGTTCTGCATGCAGTTCTCGATCTGCTGGATCTGCTTGTCCAGGTTCTCGTAACCGCCCGCCTCGACGAGGGTCATGTTGACGCCCTCGGCCTTGGCCTGCTCGGCGAGCCCGTACGCGGCGCCGACCCAGTAGGCGTCCTTCAGGTGCGGGAAGGAGGCGCAGATGTTCCAGGGCTTGGTGGCCTTGTCCACGAACGAGTACGTGCCCTGCGACTTCGCAGTGTCCATGGGCAGACCGGCCCAGATGTCGATCGGGAATGCCGCAGGCGCGGCCGACGCGGCACCGGACGCGGCAGACGTGGTCGCGGTGCTGCTGCCACCACCACAGCCGGCCACGGCGAGCCCGAGCGCGACGGTAGCGGTCAGCAGCGGCAGAACGCGGTTACTTCGCACGATTTCTCCCTCTTCATATACCCAGAGCTTCGCGGAAGAGTTCCGCACCAGGCGAACTGTACACACCCTGCAGGCGTCTGTCGTGTGAATGGTCACAACGATGCCGATCCACCGAATCAGAGGGTCGGACAGTGCCGCCGCACACTGGCGCGCACTGCCGGGCGGCCGCGGATCAGCTGGCCGGGATCTCCTCGCGCCCGTGGATGGGCACATCCAGGTCGCGCAGGTGGCCCGCCTGCCGGCCGGTCCGCTTGGCGATGATCTCGGCCAGGATCGAGACGGCCGTCTCCTCCGGCCCCCGCGCGCCGAGGTCGAGCCCACAGGGCGAGAAGATCCGGTCGAGCTGCTCCTGGGTGACTCCGGCACGGCGCAACCTGTCGTTGCGCTCCTGCACTGTCCTTCGGCTGCCGAGCGCTCCGATGTAGCCGACCTCGGTCTTCAAGGCCGCGGTCAACGCGGGCTCGTCGAATTTCGGGTCGTGGGTCAGGACCAGGACCGCGTCCCGCGGGCCGAGTGTCCGGCCGGCGAGGTGCCGGTCCGGCCAGTCGGTGACGACCTCGGCGGCACGGGCGAATCGCGGCGACTTCACGAACATCTCGCGGGCATCGCAGATGGTGACGGCGTAGCCGAGTTCCTTGGCCATCGGGGCCAGGGCGGCGGAGAAGTCGATGGCGCCGAACAGCACCATCTGCGGCGGCTTGGCGTGCACCCGCATGAAGACCCGCAGGTCGGAGCCGAGCGTCGCCCCGTCCGCGCCGAAGTGGCGCAGGCCGGAGCGGCCGATGTCGAGCATGCCGCGGGCACCGCGCGCGACGGAGGCGTCGAGCAGCTCGCCGGACTCCATCCCGCCGATCACCTCGTCGTCGACGACGGCGAGCTTGGCGCCGGCGGCGTCACCGTCGAGCAGGGTGGCCACGACGACGGTCCGCCCCTGGGCCACCGCACGCGAGGCGGCCAGTTCGGTCGCCGCGCGCTGCCCGCTCAGCTCGTGGACGAAGATGCGCACCGTCCCGCCGCACATCAGCCCGACGGTGCCGGCCAGCTCGTCCGAGATGCCGTACGTGACGAGTCGGGCCTGGCGATCCCCGGCCAGCAGCTCCTGGGCCTCGTGGAGCACGGCCGCCTCGACACACCCGCCGGTGACCGAGCCCTCGACGTTGTCCTCGCCGTCGATGAGCATGAGGGCGCCCGGCTCGAGCGGCGACGACCCGACGCTCTCGACGAGCAGGCCGGCCACCACCGGGCGCCCCTCGTCGAGCCACTGCGAGGTGACTGCGGCCCGGGCCGAGACGATCGTCATCAAGGACGCCTTTCCCAGAGCAAGTCCTGGCGGTGGAGCTTAGTGCGCAACCGTCGGGCTGCCGAACGCCCGACATACCCAGCCGTGCACCCGCGGGTCCGCCGAGGTTCTGCCGAATGTCCGACAAGTGCACGCACTGTAGTCCGGACGTCTCTGACCTGCCGCGGTTCGGAGACACAACCGGACCGGGCTAGTGAGCGTCCGCCAGCAGCTCCAGCAGGCCGTCGGCCCAGCTCGTGTCGTAAGCGTCCAGGCGCGGGAAACCTGCCGGTGGGCTGGCCGTCCAGTGATAGGTCGCCCCGGGATTGTGCGCCTCGAAGCCGGCCGCCGCGAACAGGTGGGGGCTGCCGTCGACCTCCGGCCGCTGGGCGACCTCCCACTGGCCGTAGAGCTCCGCCCGGCCGCTCCCCCGCGCCATCGCCGCGGCCAAGGCGTCCACGTCGACGTGTTCGCAGGTTCCGGCCACCTCGAGGATCACCGGGGGCACGCTGATGCACAGGCTGTCGGCGTAGAAGGCGTGGCGCAGCGCGGCGTCGAGCTCGTCACTCGCCACCAGGCCGCCGACGACCGGGTCCTTGCACGCCTGCACGGCCTCCATGGCCGGAAGGGTGGTCACGACATACGCCGACTCGGGCGCCATCCACGGCTTCCAGCCGAGCTCAGGCCGGCAGCCGGCGATGGTGACGACCTCGGCGTCGATGATCAGCTTCGGCGTCGGCCGGCCGTTGAAGAGCTCCAGCGGGAACGCGCGGTGGTCGATGAGCAGTGCCTGGCCGCGCTGACGCGCCCTGTCGTGCAGCGTGTGCAGTGCCAGCGTGGCCCAGGGACAGCCGATGTCGGACCAGACGGTGAGGACACCGCTGTCCTGGTTGGTGACCTCCGCGCTGCCCGACGCCGCTCCCACCCGCGGCAGGGCGGTGCCCGTCACACCGACTCCGGCTTCAGCGCGGGCAGGCGCATCCGCCGGTCGGTGAGGACCGGGAACGCGCCGCGGTAGCGGGCGACCTCGGCCATGTCGAGGTCGACGGCGAGCACCTCCTCGCCCTCCCCTGCCGCGGCCAGCACCTCACCCATCGGCGAGACCACCTGACTGCGTCCGCCCATGACGTGCCCGCTGTGCTCGCCGCCGGTGTTGCACTGGACGACGAAGCTCTGGTTCTCGATGGCACGCGCCCGGCCGAGCAGGGACCAGTGCTCCACCCGCGCCGCCGGCCAGGCTGCCGGTACGACGAAGACGTCGCTGCCGGCGTCGAGCAACTGCCGGAACAGCTCCGGGAAGCGCAGGTCGTAGCAGGTGGCCAGGCCCAACGTCGCCATGACCGTGCCGTCGGGTGCGGTCAGCGGCGAGGTCACGAGGTGCTCACCCGCCTCCATGAGGACGGGCTCGCCCTCGCCGAAGCCGAAGCGGTGGATCTTCCGGTAGGTCGCCCGGACGGCGCCGTCCGGGCCGAGGAGTACGGAGGTGTTCCAGAGCCCCCGGCCCTGGGCACCACGCTCGCCGCCCTCAGCCGCCCGCTCGACGACGGAACCGGCGTGGACGACGGCGCCGGCGTCCTTCGCGGCAGACGACAGGGCCTCGACCATCGGCCCGTCGATGAGCTCGGCCCGCTCGGCCCAGGTGCGGAACGCGAAGCCGCCGTGCGCCCACAGCTCGGGCAGCACCACGAGGTCGGCCCCGCGCTGGGCCCGGACGAGGTCCGCGACCCGCGCGATGCGCTCGGCGACCGGCTCGGTGTCGCCGTAGGCGACCTGGACGACCCGCACGCGGACGGTGGAGGGAGTGGTGGTGACCTCGGTCAAGGCCGTGCCTCTTGATTCAGTTCGAGGGATGGTCGTGGAGCGACGATGCCAGAGAACGCCGATGCCCGAAAACGCCGGTGCCGGGCATCGACACGGGACCTGCTGTCGATGCCCGGCACGGGTGTGGAGCTACTTACTTCGTCAGCGCCATCGCGAGGGGGCGCAGCGGAGCGCCGGAGGCGCCACGCAGGCGGATCGGGGCGGCGATCAGGCAGAACTCGTTGACGCCGTCGGCGGCGAGCTCCTCCAGGTTGGCCAGCTCGATCATCGGCACGCCGGCCTCCGCCAGGAAGTGGCAGTGCCCGGGCAGCCAGTTGTCCTCATGGTGCGAGGGACCGACCTCGACGCACTCCTGGTCCGCGCCGATGGCGATGATGCCCTGCGAGGTGATCCAGCGGGCCGCCTCCAGGCTCAGACCGGGAGGGTCCCCGAGGGTCTTGCTGCCGTCCGGCCAGTAACGCATCCGGCCGGTCCGGACCAGCGCGACGTCGCCCTCGCCCAGCGCGAGACCGGTGCGCTCGAGCTCGGCCTGGCAGTCCTCGATGGTGATCGCGTACGACGGCGGGAGGCACTCGACGCCCTTGAGAGCGGCGATGTCCAGCAGCACCCCACGGGCCACGATCGGCGGGATCTGCTCCGCGCCGCCCTTGGTCCAGTGCCGGCTGCCGAGGTTCTCCTCCGGCGTGAAGTTGTTGTAGATCTTGCCGTCCACACCGAAGTGGTTCAACGAGTCGATGTGCGTCCCGGTGTGCGTGTACATGAACACCACGTCCCCCGAGTAGCAGACCCGCTGGTTCACCTCCTTGCCGACACCGTTGAGGTTGTCGACCACGGTCCCCTGCGGCGTGTGACTCATGAAGATCTGGTACGCCGGGTCACCGGCCGCCTGGAAGCTCGGCATCCCGACGAAGTAGTCGATGCTCAGGTCGTAGACCCGCGAGGCATCCGCCCGGGACATGATCGCCGCCTGCGACGCCGGCGTCATCTTGTTCAGGGCACCGCGCTGGTCATCCGGCCCGTACGGGCTGGTCGCGACCTTGATGTCAGCCCGCGCCAC
>JAOPWV010000079.1 GCA_025965475.1 Frankiales bacterium
CGACGCGCACGAACGCACCGAACGGGACGAGCTTGGTGACCTTGCCGGGCACGACCTGGTTGATCTGGTGCGTGCGGGCGAACTGCTGCCACGGGTCCTCCTGCGTCGCCTTCAGCGACAGGGAGACACGCTCGCGGTCCAGGTCGACGTCGAGAACCTCGACGGTGACCTCCTGGCCGACCTCGACGACCTCGGACGGGTGGTCGATGTGCTTCCAGGACAGCTCGGAGACGTGCACCAGGCCGTCGACGCCGCCGAGGTCCACGAAGGCACCGAAGTTGACGATCGAGGACACGACGCCCGACCGGACCTGGCCCTTCTGCAGGGTCGCCAGGAAGGTGCTGCGCACCTCGCTCTGGGTCTGCTCCAGCCACTGGCGACGGGACAGGACGACGTTGTTGCGGTTCTTGTCCAGCTCGATGATCTTCGCCTCGAGCTCCTTGCCGACGTACGGCTGGAGGTCGCGGACGCGACGCATCTCCACGAGGGAGGCCGGGAGGAAGCCGCGCAGGCCGATGTCGAGGATCAGGCCACCCTTGACCACCTCGATCACCGTGCCGGTGACGATGCCGTCCTCTTCCTTGATCTTCTCGATCGTGCACCAGGCGCGCTCGTACTGCGCGCGCTTCTTGGACAGGATCAGACGCCCCTCCTTGTCCTCCTTCTGGAGGACGAGGGCCTCGACGACGTCACCGACGCTGACGACCTCGTTGGGGTCGACGTCGTGCTTGATGCTCAGCTCGCGCGAGGGGATGACGCCCTCGGTCTTGTAGCCGATGTCGAGCAGGACCTCGTCGCGGTCGACCTTGACGATCGTGCCCTCAACGATGTCTCCGTCGTTGAAGTACTTGATCGTCGCGTCGATGGCGGCGAGGAAGTCCTCCATGCTCCCGATGTCGTTGATGGCGACCTGGGGCGTGGTAGGGGTGTCGAGGGTGCTGGTCAAGGAGTCGGCTCCGGCGTGGATGAGGGTCGTCGCGCCTCCCGGATGGAGACGCAGGGCGGTGTCCTGGTGATGGTGGTACGTGGTGGTTCTCGGTAATCTCCGAACGTGTGGGGCATGCGGCGGAGGCATGCAGGGTCGCGCGCCCACAGCACGTCCTGGCAGTCTAGGCGTCCGTCAGCGTGAGTTCAACGGGAGGTGCACGGTGGCATCCGGGGTCGAACACCGGCCGGCCGGTCCGCGGGAGAGCGCCCAGGCCAACCGTTCCTGGTGGGACGCCGAATCGACGGCGTACTACGAGGAACACGGCGCGTTCCTCGGGGATTCCGACCTGCTCTGGTGCCCCGAGGGGGTGCGCGAGTCCGCAGCCGGGCTGCTCGGCCCGGTCGCGGGCCGCGACGTCCTCGAGATGGGCTGCGGCGCTGCGCAGGGCGCCCGCTGGCTGACGTCGGCGGGGGCCAGGGCCACGGCGTTCGACGTCTCGATGGGCCAGCTGCGGCAGTCCCGCGTGCTCGACGCGCGCTCCGGGACCGCGGTCCCGCGGCTCGTCCAGGCCGACGCCCAGCTGCTGCCGTTCCGTGACGCGTCGTTCGACCTGGTGGCCTCGGCCTTCGGCGGGATCCCGTTCGTCGCCGACTCGGCCGGCGTCATGCGCGAGGTCGCCCGGGTCCTGCGACCCGGGGGCCGGTTCGTCTTCTCCGTGACCCACCCGATGCGCTGGATGTTCGCGGACGACCCCGGTCCGGACGGCCTCGTCGTCCGGCAGCCCTACTTCGACCGGACGCCGTACGTCGAGGTCGACGCCACCGGGACCGCGTCGTACGTCGAGCACCACCGCACGATGGGCGACCGGATCCGCGAGCTTGTCGGGGCCGGTCTGCTGCTGCGGGACGTGGTCGAACCGGAATGGCCCGAGGGGCACGCCCGCGAGTGGGGGCAGTGGAGCCCGCTGCGTGGCCGGCTGATGCCCGGCACCGCGATCTTCGTCGCGGAGCGCCCTCAGCGCCCCTGACCCCTAGTGGCCGGCCTCGTCCCAGGTACGGCCCACGCCGACGCTGACGTCCAGCGGGACGGCCAGCGGATAGGCGTCACCCATCTCCTTGCGCACGAGGGCCTCGAGGCTCTCCCGCTCCCCCGTCGCCACCTCGAGCACGAGCTCGTCGTGGACCTGGAGCAGCAGCCGCGAGCGCATCCCGTTGTCGCGCAACGCGCGGGAGACGCCGAGCATCGCGAGCTTGATGATGTCGGCGGCGCTGCCCTGGATCGGGGCGTTCAGGGCCATCCGCTCGGCCATCGCGCGGCGCACCCCGTTGTCGCTGGTGAGGTCGGGCAGGTACCGGCGGCGGTCCAGGATCGTCGAGGTGTACCCGTCCTTGCGGGCCTGGTCGACGACGTCGCGCAGGTAGTCGCGCACCCCGCCGAACCGCTCGAAGTACGCCGTCATCTGCTCCTTGGCCTCGTCCGGCGTGATGCGCAGCTGCGTCGCGAGGCCATAGGCGGACAACCCGTAGGCCAGGCCGTACGACATCGCCTTCACCCGCCGCCGCAGCTCGCTGTCCACCTGCTCCACCGGCAGACCGAACGCCTTCGACGCGACGTACGTGTGCAGGTCCTCGCCGGTGGTGAACGCCTCGATGAGCCCGGCATCCTGCGACAGGGTCGCCATGATCCGCATCTCGATCTGCGAGTAGTCGGCGGTCATGAGCGCCTCGAAGCCCTCGCCGGCGACGAAGCCCTGGCGGATCTCGCGGCCCTGCTGGGTGCGGATCGGGACATTCTGCAGGTTCGGGTTGTCGCTGGACAGGCGCCCGGTGGCCGCGACCATCTGCTTGAAGGTCGTGTGGATGCGCCCGTCGTCCGCCACGGTCGGCAGCAGCTGCTTCTCGACGACCATGAGCAGCCGCGTCATCTCGCGGTGGTTGAGCAGCTTCTCGATCACCGGGTGGGTGCCGAGCAGGTTCTGCAGGGCGTCGGCGTCCGTCGTGTAGCCGGTCTTGATCTTCTTGGTCTTCGGCAGGCCGAGCTCGTCGAAGAGCAGGGCCTGCAGCTGCTTGGGCGAGCCGAGGTGGAACTCGTGGCCCACGGATGCGTACGCCTCGTCGGCGGCGTTCTTCACCAGCTCCCGCAGCCGGGCCTCGAGCCCGGCGAGCTGCTCGGTGTCGATGCCGATCCCGAGCCGTTCGCACTCGGCGAGGACCGCGACGAGCGGCAGCTCGAGGTCGCGCAGCAGCGTCGTGCCGCCGCGGCGCTCCAGGTCCGCGTCGAGCGCCACGGCGAGGTCCGCCACCGCCCGGGCCCGTACGACGGCGGTCGCCGCCTCCTCCTCGTCCTCGCCGCCGTCGAAGCTGAGCTGCCCGTCGCCGGTCGGCTCGGCGCGCAGCTCCCGGCGCAGGTAGCGCAGCGACAGGTCGGCGAGGTCGAAGACGCCCTGCCCCGGCAGCGCGAGGTACGCCGCGAGCGCCGTGTCGCTGGTGACGCCGGCCAGCTGCCAGCCGCGGGCCCGCAGCGCGAGCAGCGGCCCCTTCATGTCGTGCAGCGCCTTGGGGACCGACGCGTCGGCCAGCCAGGCGGCCAGCGCGGCGTCGTCCTCGGGGGTCAACGTCTCGAGCTCGATGTACGCCGCGTCGTCGGCGCGGGCCGGGTCGCCCTCCGGGGGTGACTGCGCGCCGAGACCGATGCCGGACGCGTCACCGGTTCCCCGCCCCCAGCTGCCGCGGACGTGCATGCCGATGCGGACCCCGGTGGGGAGCCCGGCCAGGAAGCCGGCCACCTCGCCCGGTGCGAGCACCCGCGAGCTGTCGACGGCGAAGCCCTGCTCGGCCTCGGGCTCGACGGACGAGAGTGTGGCGTAGAGCCGCTCACGCAGTACCCGGAACTGCAGCGCGTCGAAGACCTAGTGCACCTCGTCGCGGTCCCACTGACCGAGCCGCAGCTCCGAGGGGTGGGCGTCGAGCGGCACGTCCCGGACGAGCTCGGTGAGCTGCCGGTTGCGCATCACGTTCGCGAGGCCGGCCCGCAGATTGTCGCCGACCTTGCCCTTGACCTCGTCGACGTGGTCGACGAGGTGCGCGACGTCGCCGTACTGCTGGATGAGCTTGGTCGCCGTCTTCTCACCGAGCCCCGGGATGCCCGGCAGGTTGTCGCTCGGGTCGCCGCGCAGGGCGGTGAACTCGGGGTACTGCGCCGGGGTCAGGCCGTACTTGTCGAGCACCGCGTCCGGGGTCATCCGGCGCATGTCCGACACGCCGCGGCTGTTGTAGAGCACCGTGACGCGCTCGTCGACGAGCTGGAACGCGTCCCGGTCGCCGGTGACGATGAGGACGTCCATGCCATCGGCGGCGGCCTGGGTGGCCAGCGTGGCGATGACGTCGTCCGCCTCGTACCCCTCGGCGCACACGATCGGTACACGCAGCGCGTCGAGGACCTCGCGGACGAGGGACACCTGGCCCTTGAAGTCGGTGGGCGTCTCGGCCCGGCCCGCCTTGTACTCCGCGTAGGCCTCGTGCCGGAAGGTGGACTTGGAGACGTCGAACGTGACGGCCATGTGGGTCGGCTGCTCGTCCCGCAGGACGTTGATGAGCATGGCCGTGAACCCGTAGACGGCGTTGGTCGGCTGGCCGGTAGTGGTGCTGAAGTTCTCGACCGGCAGGGCGAAGAAGGCCCGGTACGCCAGGGAGTGCCCGTCGAGCAGGAGCAGCCGGGAGCGGGTGGGTGTCTCGTCGGTCTGCTTCGCTGCCACGGAGCGAGTCTAGGAGGGGGTCCTAGACCTCGGGGTCGGCCGGACCGAGCCGCACGGCCGGAAGCCCCACCTGGAGGCGGCCCGCGCGGCGCGGCCGGCGCCGGACCACGTGGTCGAGCGGCCTGGCCTCGGCGCCGTGCAGCCGCCGGCGTACGACGGACACCGGCGCGACCCGGCGCACCGCCAGGGGCGCGAAGCCCAGCCGCGCGAAGAACCGGTTGGCATCGCGCGAGCCCGGGTGCACGGAGACGACGATCTGTTCGAGGCCGCGCTCCTCGGCGTACCCCGTGGCGGCCGCAACCAGCGCCTTGCCTGCCCCCCGGCGCTTGTGCCGGTCGGCCACCACCGCGTGGCTGACGTGCAGGGCCGGGATGTCGAGCAGCGCGTTGGCCGGCGCGACCGTGAACAGCGCCATTCCCAGCGGCTCGTCGTCCTCACCGACGGCCACGATCAGGTGCCGCTCCGGGTCGGCCAGCGCCTCGACGTAGCGCGCCTCCAGACCGCCACGGCCGGCCGCGTTCACCACCCGGCCCCGCTTGCCCTCGCCGGCCGGCAGCAGCTGGTCGCGCAACTCCTCGCCGAAGGCGAGCAGTGCGGGCACGTCGTCGGCGGTAGCCGGACGCACCCTGACCGAGGTCCACGCCATGCAGGCTCCGAGGGTCGGGACCGGCGGTTGCCGGCAGGGGCGCCCGCCCCGCTGGCGCGGAACGGGCTGAAGTGGCTGTCCGGGCGTGCCCCTAGGCTCGCCCGCGACCGGCGAACACTAGCGCGATCCGCCGGGGCCACGAGACGCACTGTCGGGTGAAAAAAGGGGCTGGTGGGAACACCGGCGGGAGAGGGGTTCATGTGGTCCGCGGGTCCGGGACCGCCCTCAACGTCGTGACGATCCTGGTGGGCTCCGGGCTCGGTGTCGCGCTGCGCGGCCGACTTCCCACGCGTACCCGCGACACGGTCACCGACGCGCTCGGGCTCGTCACCCTGGTCATCGGCGGCCTGAACCTCGCCTCCCTCGGGGACGAGGCGTACCGCCGCGCGGTCAGCCCGAGCGGAACGTTGCTGGTCGTCCTCGGCGCGATGCTGATCGGCGGGATCGTCGGCTCGCTGCTCCAGCTCGAACATCGACTCGAGCAGGTCGGCAGCTGGCTGCAGAGGCGGTTGGCCGGCGACGGGTCGAGCGAGAGCCGGGCCCGGTTCGTCGAGGGGTTCGTCGACGCATCCCTCGTCTTCGTCATCGGACCGCTCGCCGTCCTCGGTTCACTGTCCGACGGCCTCGGCCGGGGCATCGACCAGCTGGCTCTCAAGGCCACGCTGGACGGCTTCGCCTCGCTCGCCTTCGCCGCGTCGCTCGGCTGGGGCGTCGCCGCCTCCGCGTTGTCGGTCGGGATCGTCCAGGGCTCGCTGACGCTCCTCGGGGCGCTCCTGGGCGGCCTGCTCCCGGCGGCCCTCGTGTCCGCGGTCACCGCCACCGGCGGCGTCCTGCTGCTCGGTGTGGGGCTCCGGCTGTTGCAGATCAAGCCGGTCCCGGTGGGCGACATGCTGCCCGCGCTGATCGTCGCGCCGGTCCTCACCGCCCTGGTGGGCGCGCTGCGTTGACGGCCTCGTTGACCGGGCTCGACCCGAGGTCTAGGGTTCGCCGCTGGTGGGGGCCCGGGAGTCGCCGAGTAGAGAACGTGCAGGGTCGGGGAAGACCTGGACGGAGCCAAAGGCGACCCCCGGGCCTTTGCTGTGCGTCGGGTCGTTTCCTGGGCCGGCTTGCTGGATCGGCGGACATCGCAACGTGCCGGTCGGACACGGAATGGTCTCAATCGGCGCGTGGCGCACATGACGCCGCCGGCCGTCGTAATCTCCCGGCACCCTCGCGCCTCCATGGTGCCTGACGTGCCAGTGGATCAACCGCTCGATCGCGACGAACGAGCCCATCAGAAGGAGAACCACGTGCATCTCCGCCGTTCCGTTTCCACCGTTGCCGTGCTGGTCGCCGGCGCGCTCTCGCTCGCGGCATGCGGCGGCGGCTCGAGCAGCTCCGGCTCGAGCAGCGGTAAGAAAGAGTTCACGATCGGATTCCAGGGTCCGCTGTCGGGCGACAACGCGCAGCTCGGCATCAACGGCCAGCTCGGCGTCAAGACCGCCATCGACGAGGCGAACAAGAAGGGCAACCTGCCCTTCACCCTGAAGCTCAAGTCCAGCGACGACATCGGCAAGCCCGAGCAGGGCGCCACCGCGGCCCAGCGGCTCGTCGACGACTCCAGCGTCATCGCGATGGTCGGCCCGATGTTCTCGGGCGCCACCAAGGCGGCCGAACCCACCTTCAGCGACGCGTCGATGCTGTCCGTGAGCCCGTCGGCGACCAACCCGACGCTGACCTCGCTCGGCTTCAAGACCTTCTACCGGGTCATCGCCACCGACGCCATCCAGGGCGCCGGCGCCGCCGACTACCTCGCCAAGGGCCTCAAGGCCAAGACCGTCTACTCCCTGGACGACAAGAGCGAGTACGGCACCGGCCTGTCCGGGGCGATCGAGTCGCAGCTCAAGACGGACGGCGTCGCGGTCACCCACGACGGCATCCCGCCGACCAAGGACTACACCGCGCAGGCCGACAAGATCATCGCGGCCAAGCCGGACGCGCTCTACTACTCCGGCTACTACGCGGAGTTCGGCCTGCTGGTGAAGGCTCTCAAGGGCAAGGGCTTCAAGGGCATCATCGCCAGCGGCGACGGCTCGAACGACGACAAGTTCACCGCCGCTGCCGGTGCCGCGAACGCCGAGGGCGTCTACCTGACCTGCCCGTGCGGCGACGCCAACACCGACCCGAAGGCGGCCGCCTTCCTGAAGGCCTACCAGGACAACAACGCGGGCGCGAAGCCGGGCACCTACTCCCCCGAGTCGTACGACGCGACCAACGCGATCATCTCGGTCCTCAAGGCGGACTCCACCCGTGCGTCCGTCGCCGCGGCGTTCAAGACGGTCGACTACCCCGGCATCACCAAGCAGGTCAAGTTCACGAGCAACGGTGAGACGGAGGACAAGGGCGTCTTCATCTACCAGGTGAAGAGCGGCAAGCGCGTCGTCCTCGGCAGCACGACCGACCTGGTCAAGTAGCACCGCTCCTCCTCTGCTGGCAGTCTCCGACGGCGGGACCCCCACAAGGGGTCCCGCCGTCGATCGAAAGGGAGCAACCCGCGTGGCTTTCGCAGACCAGTTCTGGCAACTCACGGTTACCGGGCTGGTGATCGGCTCGGTCTACGCCGTGATCGCCCTGGGCTACACGCTGGTGTACGGCGTGCTGCAACTCATCAACTTCGCGCACAGCGAGGTGTTCATGTTCGGGGCGTTCGGCGGCGTCTTCGCCACCCGGGCGCTGCTGCCCTCGGGCAACATCTCCGCGACCGAGTCCATCGGCCTGGTACTGCTCGGGCTGGGCATCGGCGCGCTGTGCGGCGGTCTCGCCGCCTTCGCCCTGGAACGCACCGCCTATCGGCCGCTACGAAGGCGGGGAGCCCCGCGGCTGGCCTACCTCATCAGCGCCATCGGCGCCTCGCTGTTCGCCAGCAACCTGGCCGGGAAGGAGTTCGGGCGCGACTCGGTCAACATCCCCAAGGACCTGTTCGACTACAACACCCAGGTGTTCTCGGTGTTCGGCGCGCGGGTCAGCAAGCAGGACCTCGTCGTGTTCGTCGTCGCGCTGGCCCTGCTGCTCCTGCTGGACCGGCTGGTGTCCGGTACCCGGCTCGGCCAGGGCATCCGCTCGGTGGCACAGGACAGCGACACGGCGAGCCTCATGGGCGTGAATGTCGAGCGCATCATCGTCATGACCTTCGTGCTGGGCGGCCTGCTCGCCGGCGCGGGCGGCTTCCTGTACGCCATGAAGTTCAACGCGTCGTTCACCATGGGGTTCATCCCCGGCGTCAAGGCCTTCACCGCCGCCGTCCTTGGCGGCATCGGCAATGTGCGCGGGGCGGTACTCGGCGGCATCGTGCTCGGCCTGGTGGAGAACTACGGCCAGTTCTTCCTCGGCGCGCAGAACCTCGACGTCGTCGCGTTCCTCGTGCTGGTCCTGATTCTGCTGGTGCGTCCGAGCGGCCTGCTCGGCGAGCGACTGGGGAGGGCCGCATGAGGCTCAGCGTCCTGGAGACCAAGCGCCTCGCCGCCTGCCTCGGGCTCGGGCTGCTGCTGGCCGTGATCACCGGGCCGTCTGGCAGCCAGGACCATCCGTCCTCCGGCATCCGCGGCTCGTTGCTCGACGTGCGGGTGGTCGACTTCCTCCTGTTCGGGCTCGTCGTGTGGGCGCTCGCGTTCGGTCTACGGCGGGCGCGGCAGACCGAGGCGGTCAGCGGGCCGACGGCGCAGTTGCGCCAGACCGTCCGCACGGCGCTCGACCGCCGCGGCGCCCGGCCCACGTCGTACCTGGCCATGCTGCTGGTGGCGATCCTCGTCCCGCTGGCGCTGGCCCCCGCGGCGCAGCTCTCGCTCTTCCTCGACATCGGCATCTACGCGCTGCTCGCGCTCGGGCTCAATGTCGTGGTCGGGTACGCCGGGCTGCTCGACCTCGGCTACATCGCCTTCTACGCGATCGGCGCGTACGTCACGGCGTACTTCACGTCGGCGAGCGCCCTGCCCATCCACGCCCCGTTCCTGCTCAACCCGTTCTTCGTGTTCCCCGTCGCGGTCGCGGTCGCGGCGCTCGCCGGGATCATCCTGGGCGGCCCCACCCTGCGGCTGCGCGGTGACTACCTCGCGATCGTCACCCTCGGCTTCGGCGAGATCGTGCAGATCCTGGCGCGCAACAGCGACGGCGTCACCAACGGCTCGCGTGGCGCGTTCGGCGTCCCCGGGCTGTCGATGCACCTGGGCCCGCTGGAGTACGTGTTCCCGCGTACCAAGGCGTTGCCCTACTACTACCTTCTGCTGACGATCCTGGTGCTCGTGATGATCGCGTTCAGCCAGCTCGAGCGATCACGGGTCGGCCGTGCCCTGGCGGCCATCCGTGAGGACGAGGTGGCCGCTGAGGCCTCCGGCGTGCCGACCCTGCGCTACAAGCTGGTCGCCTTCGCCATCGGAGCCTCGACCTCCGGCTTCGCCGGCGTCCTGTTCGCCACCAAGCAGTTCTTCAACCCCGAGACGTTCAGCCTGCAGGCCTCCATCCTCGTGCTGACGATCGTCATCTTCGGCGGGATGGGCTCGCTGTTCGGCGTCGTGCTCGGCGCCGTCGTGCTGCAGGGGCTCGCCTACGTGCTGCGCGACCCGATCCCGTTCATCGGCTTCCAGGTGGCGGACGCGGACCGGTTCATCTACTTCGGAGCGGTCATCATCATCATGATGGTTTTCCGGCCGCAGGGGCTCGTCCCCTCGCGCCGGCGGTCCCGTGAGATCAAGCTGTCGGAGCAGGGTCTCGGCCACGCCGACGCCATCACCGGGGCCAGCGAGGTGAAGCCGTGACCACCGCCGACGACAGCGTTCTCCAGGTCGAGAACGTGACCCTGCGGTTCGGCGGCCTGGTGTCGCTGAACGACGTGTCGATGTCGGTCCCCCGCGGCGCGGTGAGCGCCGTCATCGGGCCGAACGGCGCCGGCAAGACGTCGCTGTTCAACTGCCTGACCGGCGCGTACAAGCCGCAGGAGGGCCAGGTCTGGTTCACCCCGGCCGGTGGCACGCGCAGCCAGCTGGTCGGCCGCACCCCGCACAAGATCACCCACCTCGGGGTGGCCCGCACCTTCCAGAACATCCGGCTGTTCCCGGCCCTGACCGCCCTCGAGAACGTCCAGGTGGGCGTCGAGTCCCGGCAGAAGTCCGGCGCGATCTCGGCGATGCTCCATCTGCCGCGGTCCACACGCGACGACCGCGAGAGCGTCGCCGAGGCGGTCAGCCTGCTCGAGTTCGTCGGCCTGCCGCACCGGATCCACGAGGTGTCGGCAGCTCTCCCGTACGGCGACCAGCGCCGGCTGGAGATCGCCCGCGCCCTGGGCACGAAACCGTCCCTGCTGCTGCTGGACGAGCCGGCGGCCGGCACGAACCCGGCCGAGAAGCGGGACCTGGAGCGGCTGATCACCCGGATCGCCGACACGGGCGTGAGCGTCCTGCTCATCGAGCACGACATGCGCCTGGTGATGAGCGTCGCAACGCAGGTGACCGTGCTCAACTTCGGTGAGGTCATCGCCCAGGGCCGCCCCGAGGAGGTCCAGCGCAACCCCGCGGTGGTCGAGGCCTACCTCGGTACCGCGACAGACGACCAGGAGGCCAGCGCGTGAGCCTGCTCGAACTCGACGACCTGGTCGTCCGGTACGGCGCGGTGGAGGCCCTCAAGGGCGTGTCCCTGACCGTCGAGGAGGGCGAGATCGTCACCCTGCTCGGGGCGAACGGCGCGGGCAAGACCACGACTCTGCGCACGATCAGCGGGCTGCTGCGTCCGTCCCGCGGCGCGATCACCTTCGACGGCCAGCCGCTGAAGAACATCCCGGCGCACGAGGTGGCCGCGATGGGGCTGCGCCACGTCCCTGAGGGCCGGCGGGTCTTCCCGCAGATGTCGATCGTCGAGAACCTCGAGATGGGCGCCTACCGCGACCGCAAGCACCTCAAGGTCGACATGGAGCGTGTCTTCGGGCTCTTCCCCCGGCTCGCGGAGCGGCAGAAGCAGGACGGCGGGACGCTGTCCGGCGGCGAGCAGCAGATGCTCGCCATCGGCCGCGCCCTGATGGGCCGGCCCAGGGTGCTGCTGCTCGACGAGCCGTCCATGGGACTGGCGCCGCTCGTGGTCCAGACGATCTTCCAGATCATCGGCGAGATCAACGCGGACGGCGTGACCGTGCTGCTCGTGGAGCAGAACGCCGCGCAGGCCCTGCGCCGGGCCTCCCGCGGCTACGTCCTCGAGACCGGCACCATCGCGATGCAGGGCGAGGCGTCCGCGCTGCTCCAGGACGACCGGATCCGGCAGGTCTACCTCGGTGAGAGCACCGGGGACGAGGCGCAGGCAGGCTGAGCCCGCGGGCTCAGGCGTCCCCGCCGACGGAGGTGCCGCTGGTGGGCGTCTCCGTGGTGGGCGTCTCCGTGGTGGGCGTCTTTGTCGGGGGCGTCTCCGTGGTCGGCGACAGGACGCCGTCGACGATGTCCTGGGCGACACCGCGCATCGAACGGCGCTGATCCATGGCGGTCCGCTGGATCCAGCGGAAGGCGTCCGGCTCACTGAGCCCGTGCGCGCTCTGCAGGATGCCCTTCGCGCGGTCGACCAGCTTGCGCATCTCGAGGCGGCCGGTCAGGTCGGCGACCTCCTTCTCCAGTGCGGTGAGCTCGGAGAACCGCGACACGGCCATCTCGATCGTCGGCAGCAGATCCTTCTTCTGGAACGGCTTCACCAGATAGGCCATCGCCCCGGCCTCGCGGGCCCGGGCGATGAAGTCGCGCTGGCTGAACGCGGTGAGGATGACGACCGGCGCGATCCGCTCGCCGACGATCTGCTCCGCGGCCGAGATGCCGTCGAGCACCGGCATCTTCACGTCGAGGATCACCAGGTCCGGCCGCAGTTCGTGGGCCAGGCGTATGGCGGACGCACCGTCGCCGGCCTCACCGCAGACGTCGTAGCCCTCCTCCTCGAGCATCTCGCGCAGGTCGAGGCGGATCAGGGCCTCGTCCTCAGCGACGAGGACGCGGGTCGGAGTGGTCATCCGCTGACTTTACGGGGTCGACACGGCATCGCGATCACGCCTGCCCAGGGCCGCTCACCCCGTAGTCTCGACGGAAGCGGCCCCCGTCGCGCAACCGGCAGACGCACGGTGCTCAAACCACCGACAGTGTGGGTTCGAATCCCACCGGGGGCACTTCGCACGTCCCCGGGTTGCGCGGGCTGTAACGCCGTCGGGTCCAAGCACGAAACGTGTGACATACCCCTCCCGGTTCCCCCCGAAGCCTGACTCGTCCGATTTCTTATGATTTGGTGGGCCGGACCGGACAACGACTCCCGATCTCAGGAGACCCCCTTCGTGCACCCTGTTCGCCGCGTGTTCCTGACCACCGCCACCATGACCGTCGGCCTGACCGTCGGCCTGACCGTCGGCCTGACCGTCAGCCTGGCCGCCGCGATGACGCTCCCCGTCGCGACGCCCGCCTCCGCCGCGGTCGTCGACGCGTACCCGTACCGCGCCGACACGACCAACAGCGCCGATGCCTGGGGCTTCACCAAGCGCCAGTGCGTCAGCTTCGTCGCCTGGCGGGAGGCCAAAGCGGGGCGCCCGATGAACAACGTCACGCAGCGCTGGGGCAGCGCGCTGACCTGGGACGACGCGGCGGCCCGGCTGGGCTACCCGATCAGCACCCGCCCGGTCGTCGGCGCCATCGCGCAGTGGAACGCCAACGAGGGCTCCGCCTGGTGGGCGAACGGCTCGAAGGTCGCCAACGGCCGCATAACGGCCGGTCCGGCCGGCCACGTCGCCTGGGTCCGCAGTGTCAACCCGGACGGCTCGGTCGTCGTCGAGCAGTACAACATGGGCGGCAACCGCGCCTACTCGGTGATGCGGGTCAAGGCCCCGCGGTACGTGTACTACAAGGTCCGCTAGCGCTCACGCACGATCGGCGGCGCCGGCGGTTCCGGCGACTTCTCGGCTCCGGCACCGTCCACGGTGTCGGGGTCGACCTTGTCCGGCGCGACCCAGCCGCCGAGCCGGTGCACCCGCATCGCGTTGGTCGCCCCGACGGTCGACGGCGGGGAGCCCGCGACGATCGTGATGAGCTCGCCGGGCTGCATACGGCCGAGGCTCAGCATCGCGTGGTCGACCTGCCGGACCATGTCGTCGGTGTGGGTGACCGCAGGCACCAGGAAGGTCTCCACGCCCCAGGTCAGAGCGAGCTGGCTGCGGACGTCCGCAACCGGCGTGAAGGCCAGCAGCGGGATCGGCGAGCGGTGCTCGGCGAGCATCCGGGCGGTGTCGCCGGACTGGGTGAACGCGACCAGCGCTGACGCACCGACCCGGCCGCCCACCTCGGCGGCGGCGGCCGCGATCGCGGCGCTGACCTTGCTCGGCGGCCGCTCCACCCGCGGCACCTTCGCGAGCTCCTCCTCGGCGGCGACGATGATCCGGGCCATCGTGGCCACTGCCTCGACGGGGAACTTCCCGACGCTGGTCTCGCCGGACAGCATCACGGCGTCGGCCCCGTCAAGTACGGCGTTGGCCACGTCGCTGGCCTCGGCCCGGGTCGGGCGGCTGGCCCCGATCATGGACTCGAGCATCTGGGTGGCCACGATCACCGGCTTGGCCTGCTCACGGGCCGCTTGGACTGCGCGCTTCTGGACCAGCGGCACCCGCTCGAGCGGCATCTCCACGCCGAGGTCGCCGCGGGCGACCATGATGCCGTCGAAGGTCTCCACGATGGCCTCGAGGTTGTCCACGGCCTGCGGCTTCTCGATCTTCGCGAGCACCGGCACGCGCACACCCATGTCGTCCATGATCTTCAGTACGTCGTTCATGTCGTCCGGAGAGCGGACGAACGACAGCGCGACCATGTCGACCCGCAGCCCGAGGGCGAACCGCAGGTCCTCGATGTCCTTCTCCGAGAGAGCCGGCACGCTCACGCCGACCCCGGGAAGGGACAGGCCCTTGTTGTTGGAGACCGGGCCACCCTCGGTGACGAGCAGGCGGACGTCCGGGCCGTCCACGTCGAGCACCTTCAGCGCGACGCGGCCGTCGTCGACGAGCAGGCGGTCCCCCGGGGAAACGTCCCCGGCGAGGCCGGCGTACGTCGTGGACACCCGGTCGTGCGAGCCCTCGACCAGATCGGTCGTGATCGTCACGGTCTCGCCGGTGAGCCAGGACACCGGGCCGCCGACGAACGTCCCGAGCCGGATCTTCGGGCCCTGGAGGTCTGCGAGCACGCCGACCCCGCGACCGGACTCGTCGGAGGCCTGCCGGACCCAGGTGTAGGCCTCGCGGTGCTGCTCGTGCGCTCCGTGCGAGAAGTTCAGCCGGGCGACGTCCATCCCCGCGTAGACGAGGGCGCGGACGCCCTCGTACGAATGGGTCGCAGGACCCAGGGTGCAGACGATCTTCGCGCGACGCTTCACCTGTTCAGACTAGGCGTCCGACCCGGCTTACCGGCTGGTAGGCAGCACCGGAGCCGGCAGCAGCGTGTCGCCCATCAGGTGGCGGTCGACCGCCGCGGCGGCCGCGCGTCCCTCCGCGATGGCCCACACGATGAGAGACTGCCCGCGGCCCATGTCGCCGGCGACGAAGACGCCGGGAATGTCGGTGGCCCACGACCCGTCGCGGACGACGTTGCCGCGCCCGTCCAGCTCGACGCCGAGCTGCTCGACCAGCCCCTCGCGCTGCGGGCCGGTGAAGCCCATCGCGAGCAGGACCAGCTGGGCCGGGAGAACCCGCTCGCTGCCCTCGACCGGCGTGAACCGGCCGTCGACCATCTCGACGTCCACCAGCTCCAGCCCCGACACGGTGCCGTCCTCGCCGAGGAAGCGGACGGTGTTGACGCTGAAGAGCCGCTCGCCGCCCTCCTCGTGCGCGCTGCTGGTGCGCAGCATCAGCGGCCAGGTCGGCCACGGCGTCGAGTCGGCACGCTGATCCGGCGGCTGCGGCATGATCTCGAGCTGCGTGACGCTGCGGGCCCCCTGCCGGTGCGCCGTGCCCAGGCAGTCCGCGCCGGTGTCGCCGCCGCCGATGATCACGACGTCCGTGCCCTCGGCGGTGATCGGCCAGGTCTCGCGGGAGCCCTCCTGGACCTCGTTGGCCGGCTTGAGGTAGTCCATCGCGAGGAAGATGCCGTCGAGCTCTCGGCCGGGCACCGGCAGGTCGCGGCCGACCGTCGAGCCGCCGGCGAGCACGACGGCGTCGTACGACGCCCGCAGCTCGTCGACCGGCAGATCCGCCCCGCCGACGTCGACGCCGGTGCGGAACTCGGTGCCCTCCGCCCGCATCTGCTCGAGCCGCCGGTCCAGGACCGCCTTCTCCATCTTGAACTCGGGGATCCCGTAGCGCAGCAGGCCGCCGATGCGGTCCTGCCGCTCCAGCACGGTCACGTCGTGCCCCGCGCGGGTGAGCTGCTGTGCGGCGGCGAGCCCGGCCGGGCCGGACCCGACAACGGCGACCCGCTTGCCGCTGCGGACGGCCGCCGGCTGCGGCGCGATCCAGCCCTCGTCCCAGGCCCGGTCGCTGATCTCGACCTCGACCTGCTTGATGGTCACCGGGTTGGCGTTGATGCCCAGCACGCAGGCCGTTTCGCACGGCGCCGGGCAGAGCCGGCCGGTGAACTCCGGGAAGTTGTTCGTGGCGTGCAGGCGCTCGATCGCCTCGCGCCAGTCGTCCCGCCAGACCAGGTCGTTCCACTCGGGGATGAGGTTCCCGAGCGGGCAGCCGTTGTGGCAGAAGGGGATGCCGCAGTCCATGCAGCGTCCGGCCTGGTCGCGGAGGTCCGCGGCCGGGAAGTCCTCGTAGACCTCCTTCCAGTCACGGATGCGCACGTCGACCGGCCGCCGCGTGGGCAGTGCCCGGTCGGTCTTCAGGAACCCGGTGGGGTCAGCCATCGCAGATCAGCCCTTGCTCGCGGCCATGACGGCCTCGTCGACATCGGCCCCGGACTCCTTGGCCTGCTCGATCGCGAGCAGCACCTTCTTGTAGTCGCGCGGCATGACCTTGGTGAAGCGCTGAACGGCGTCGTCGTCGTACTCGGCCAGGAGGGCCAGCGCGACCGGCGAGCCGGTCTCGGCGGCGTGCTCGGTGAGCATCCGGCGCAGCGTCTCGGCGTCGCCCGCGTCGAGCGGCTCGAGGTCGACCATCTCCCGGTTGACCAGCCGCTCGTCGAGGTCGAGCACGTACGCCGTACCGCCGCTCATGCCGGCCGCGACGTTGCGGCCGGTGCGGCCCAGGATGGCCACGCGGCCGCCGGTCATGTACTCGCAGGCGTGGTCGCCGACGCCCTCGACGACGGCGGTGGCGCCCGAGTTGCGGACGCAGAACCGCTCCCCCACGACGCCGCGGACGAACAGGGAACCGCTCGTCGCGCCGTACAGCAGGGTGTTGCCGGCGATGACGTTGTCCTCGGCCTCGAACGTCGCCGACTCGTCGGGGCGCACGATCACGCGGCCGCCGGACAGGCCCTTGCCGACGTAGTCGTTGGCGTCCCCGAACAGGCGCAGGGTGACGCCGCGGGGCAGGAACGCCCCGAGGGACTGGCCGGCCGAGCCGGTCAGGGTCACGACGATCGTGTCGTCGGGCAGACCGGCGCCGCGGTAGCGCCGGGTGACCTCGGCGCCGAGCATCGTGCCGACGGTGCGGTTCACGTTGCGCACGGGCACCGCGATCCGGACGGGGCTGCCGTCCTCGAGCGCCGCGGCGGCCTTCTCGATCAGCGTGTTGTCCAGCGCGGCGGCGAGCCCGTGGTCCTGGTCCATCGTCCTCGTGAGCGACCCGCCGACCGGGCCGTCCGGGACGTGCAGCACCGGCGCCAGGTCGAGGCCGGCCGCCTTCCAGTGCTCGATGGCCTTGCGGGTGTCGAGCACCTCCACATGGCCGATGGCCTCCTCGAGGGTGCGGAAGCCCAGCGCGGCCAGGATCTCGCGCACCTCCTCCGCGATGTACTCGAAGAAGGTGACGACGAACTCCGGCTTGCCGCTGAACTTCTTGCGCAGCTCCGGGTTCTGCGTCGCGACGCCCACGGGGCAGGTGTCCAGGTGGCAGACGCGCATCATGATGCAGCCGCTGACGACCAGCGGCGCCGTCGCGAAGCCGTACTCCTCGGCGCCCAGCAGCGCGCCGATGACCACGTCCCGGCCGGTCTTGAGCTGCCCGTCGACCTGGACGGTCACCCGGTCACGCAGGCCGTTCAGCAGCAGCGTCTGCTGTGTCTCGGCCAGACCCAGCTCCCACGGGGCTCCCGCGTGCTTGAGCGACGTCAGCGGCGACGCGCCGGTTCCGCCGTCGTGGCCGGAGATGAGCACCACGTCGGCGTGCGCCTTGGAGACACCAGCCGCCACCGTGCCGACGCCGACCTCGGCCACCAGCTTCACGTGGATGCGCGCGTCCCGGTTGGCGTTCTTCAGGTCGTGGATGAGCTGGGCGAGGTCCTCGATCGAGTAGATGTCGTGGTGCGGGGGCGGCGAGATGAGACCGACGCCCGGCGTCGAGTGCCGCGTCTTCGCGACCCACGGGTAGACCTTGTGGCCGGGCAGCTGCCCGCCCTCACCGGGCTTGGCCCCCTGCGCCATCTTGATCTGGATGTCGGTGCTGTTGAGCAGGTACTCGCTCGTCACGCCGAACCGGCCGCTGGCCACCTGCTTGATGGCGCTGCGCCGCTCCGGGTCGTAGAGCCGGTCGCTGTCCTCGCCGCCCTCGCCGGTGTTGCTCCGACCGCCCAGCTGGTTCATCGCGATGGCGAGCGTCTCGTGCGCCTCCGCCGAGATCGAGCCGTACGACATCGCACCGGTGTTGAAGCGCTTCACGATCTCGCTCACCGGCTCGACCTCGTCGAGCGGGACGGGCGGGCGGACGCCCTCCTTGAGCTGGAACAGGCCGCGCAGGGTCCCGGACTGCCGGGACAGCCCGTCGACCTTCTCCGTGTACTGCTTGAAGACGTCGTACTGCTGCGTGCGGGTGGCGTGCTGGAGCGTGAACACCGTCTCCGGGTTGAACAGGTGCACCTCGCCGTCGCGGCGCCACTGGTACTCGCCACCGGACTCCAGGCGGGCGTGCACGCGCTCCGACGGGTTGTCCATGTAGGCGCGGCGATGCCGTGCGGCGACCTCCTCGGCGAGCACGTCGAGACCGACGCCGCCGAGCCGGGACGTGGTGCCGGTGAAGTACTCGTCCACGAGGTCCTGCGACAGACCGAGCGCCTCGAACAGCTGGGCACCGGTGTACGACGCGATCGTGGAGACGCCCATCTTGGACATCACCTTCAGGACGCCCTTGCCGAGCGCCTTGATGTAGTTGCCGACGGCCTTCTCGGCCTCGATGCCCGGGATGGCGCCGTCGCGGATGAGGTCCACGATCGTCTCCATGCCGAGGTATGGGTTGACCGCCGCCGCGCCGAATCCGACGAGCAACGCGATGTGGTGCACCTCGCGGGCGTCGCCGGCCTCGACGACCAGGCCGACGCGGGTCCGCGTCTTCTCGCGGATGAGGTGGTGGTGGACCGCGCTGGTCAGCAGCAGCGACGGGATCGGCGCCATGTGGGCGGTCGAGTCACGGTCGGACAGCACGATGATGCGGGCGCCCGCGGCGATGGCGGTCGACACCTCGCGCCGGACCCGGTCGAGGGCGTCGCGCAGCGCCTCTCCCCCGCCGTTGACCGGATAGAGCCCGTGCACGGTGACGGCCGAGAAGCCCGGCAGGTCCCCGTCCTCGTTGATGTGGGTGATCTTCGCGACGTCGTCGTTGTCGATCACGGGGAAGGGCACGACGATCTGCCGGCAGGAGGCGGCCGACGGCGTCAGGAGGTTCTGCTCCGGACCGATCGTGCCGGACAGGCTGGTGACCAGCTCCTCCCGGATCGCGTCCAGCGGCGGGTTCGTGACCTGGGCGAACAGCTGGCTGAAGTAGTCGAAGAGCAGCCGCGGCTTCTCCGAGAGCACGGCCACCGGCGTGTCGGTACCCATCGAGCCGAGCGGCTCGGTCCCGGCCTTCGCCATCGGCGTCAGCAGGATCCGCAGCTCCTCCTCCGTGTAGCCGAAGGTCTGCTGCCGGCGCAGGACCGACTCGTGCGAGTAGACGACGTGCTCGCGGTCCGGCAGGTCGCCGAGCGCGATCAGCCCGCCGTGCAGCCAGTCGGCGTACGGGTGCTCGGCGGCGAGGGTGGCCTTGACCTCCTCGTCGTCGACGACCCTGCCCTGCTCGGTGTCGACGAGGAACATCTTGCCGGGCTGCAGGCGGCCCTTGCGCACGATCTGGTCGGCCGGGATCTCGAGGACGCCCACCTCGGACGCCAGCACGACGCGGCCGTCGGCGGTCTCCCACCAGCGGGAGGGCCGCAGTCCGTTGCGGTCCAGCACGGCGCCGATGAGCGTGCCGTCGGTGAAGGTCACGCAGGCGGGGCCGTCCCACGGCTCCATGAGGGCGGAGTGGAACGCGTAGAAGTCACGCTTGGCCTCGTCCATCTCGGGCGCGTTCTCCCACGCCTCGGGGACCATCATCAGCACGGCGTGCGGCAGCGACCGGCCGGCCATGTGCAGCAGCTCGAGGACCTCGTCGAACGAGGCGGAGTCGCTCGCGCCGGGCGAGCAGATCGGGAACAGGCGGGACAGGTCGTCCGGCAGCTCGTCGGGACCGCGCAGCAGCGCCTCGCGCGCCCGCATCCAGTTGCGGTTGCCGCGCACCGTGTTGATCTCGCCGTTGTGCGCGATGTACCGGTAGGGGTGCGCCAGCGGCCAGCTCGGGAACGTGTTGGTCGAGAAGCGGCTGTGCACGAGCGCGAGGGCCGTGACGAAGCGCGGGTCGGACAGGTCCGGGAAGAACGGCTCGAGCTGCCCGGTGGTCAGCATGCCCTTGTAGACCAGGGTGCGGCTCGACAGCGACGGGAAGTACGTGCCGGTCTCGTGCTCCACCCGCTTGCGGATGACGTACGCCCGCCGCTCCAGGGCGTACGGCGTGAGGTCGTCGGTGGCCGCCGCCAGGAACACCTGGCGGAACAGCGGCATGACCGAACTGGCGGTCGCGCCGACCCCGGCGCCCGCGGCGTCGACCGGCAGCTCGCGCCAGGCCAGGGTCCGCAGGCCCTCCTCGGCGGCGATCTTGTCGATGGCGTCCTGCGCGTCCTGCGCCTGGGCCGCGTCGGTGGACAGGAACGCGGTGCCGACGGCGTAGTGACCGGCGGCGGGCAGCTCGACGCCGGCAGTCTCACGGAGCACGGCCCGCAGGAACGCGTCGGGGATCTGAACGAGGATGCCCGCGCCGTCGCCGGAGTCCGGCTCACTGCCGGAGGCCCCGCGGTGCTCGAGGTTGCGCAGCGCGGTCAACCCGTCGTCCAGGATGTCGTGCGACTGCCTGCCGGCGATGTCCACGACGAAGGCGACACCGCACGCGTCGTGCTCCTGCGCCGGGTCGTAGAGCCCCTGGGCCACCGGAAGGGCGGACGGGGACGGGCGGAACTGGGTCATGACGGGCCTCGCAGAACAGTCGTGTCGGGGGTCGTGCCGTGGCTTCTGGCTGACGATGACGTACCTGCACCCCGGGACGACTTTGGCCCTTCGCAGATGACGAACAGGTTACACGAGGGCCGTCTGCACCCCCTGCCAAGGAGGGTCCGGGCTGTCCAGAATGACCCTTTCGAGCCATGGTGTGAAGCAGCCGCAACCCTGACTCTGGGAGCATGTCCACCAGCTCGGTCTCCTGGCTGCCCCAGGGCCGTGCGCTCAGTGACGGCGACTTCTCCTGGCGGCACCGCGTCGTCTGCGTGCTGCTCGCCCTGCACCTGCCGGCCCTCGTGCTGGTCGGCGTGCTCACCGGGGAGTCCCCGCTCCGGAGCGTGGTGCACGTGCTGCCCGTCGCCGGCCTGCTCGCTGTGGCGCTGGCGCCTCTCGGGCGCCGCCAGCAGGCGCTCGCGAGCAGCATCGGACTGGTCCTGTGCTCCGCCGTGTTCGTGCACCTTTTCCCCGGCGACTACGAGGTGCAGTTCCACTACTTCGTCGTCGTGGCCGTCATCGCGCTCTACCAGGACTGGCCGGTCTACGCGCTCGCCGTCGGCTTCGCGGTCCTCCAGAACGGCCTCATGGAGGCCCTGTCCAGGCAGCCCCACCACGGCAACCCCTGGGCGTGGGCACTCGCGGACGGCGCGTTCGTCCTGGCCGAGTCCGCCGTCCTCGTCGTCTTCTGGCACGCGAACGAGCAGTCGCGTGCCGACAGGGACCGGCTGCGAAGGCAGCTGACCGAGGGGCAGTCGTCCGTCCAGGCCCGCCTGGAGGAGACCGACCGCATGCGGGCCGACCTCATCGCCACCGTGTCGCACGAGTTCCGCACGCCTCTGACCGGGATCCGCGGTGCCGCCCTGACCCTGCTCAAGCGCGGCGACCGCCTCGACGAGCAGAGCCGTCAGAGGCTGCTCACCGCCGTGCTCGACCAGCAGGAGCGCCTGTCCCGGCTGCTGGAGAACATGCTCACCGCCGCGCGCGCCACGACGCCCGACGCGGACGCGGTCGCGGAGATCGACGGCGTGGCGGCGGAGGTGGCCATGCTCGCGGGCGCCAACCGCCCGGAATCTCCGCCGGTGTCCGTCGTCGTCGAGTCCGGCACCGTCGCGCGCATCGAACGACAGGCACTGCACCAGGTCCTGGCCAACCTGCTGGACAACGCCCAGCAGCACGGCAGCCGGGGCACCGTCCCGATCCTGGCCGGCGGCCACGACGACGCGGGCGTGTGGGTCACGGTGAGCAACGAAGGCCGGACGCTCGACATCGGCACCGCCGACCGGCTGTTCGAGCCGTTCACCCAGGTCGCCAGTGGCGCCACCCGGGACGCCGAGGGCATGGGCATGGGGCTGTACGTCGTACGGCGGCTGGTCGAGGTCTACGGCGGTTCGGTCGACGTGCGCAGCGAGGGTGGCTGGGTCACGGTCGAGCTGCGCCTACAGGCGGCACAGCCGCCGGTACGCGCGACCGCCATGGCCGGCTGACGAGACCGGCCGGCTGACTAGACCCCGCCGCCGACCGCCTGCCCGATCAGGTACGTGACGCCGGTGGCCAGGCCGCCCAGCACGAGCTGGCGGGTGCCGCTGTAGAGCACGGTGCGGTTGGTGAACCGGCTGACCAGCGCGCCCGCCGCGAACAGGGCGATGCCGCCGAACACGACCGAGAGCAGCAGCGTCCGCGCGCCGAAGAGGTACGGCAGCAACGGGACGACCGCCCCGAGCCCGAACGCGACGAACGACGAGCCGGCCGCGACCCACGGCGACGGCAGGTCGTCCGGGTCGACGCCGAGCTCCTCGCGGGCATGCACCCGCCAGACCGTCTCCGGGTCCACCGAGAGCTGACGGGCCACCTCGTGGGCGGTCGCCTCATCGACGCCGCGGCTGCGGTAGATGGCCGCGAGCTCGGCCTGCTCGGCCTTGGGCACGCGCGCGATCTCGGCCTTCTCCACCTCGATCTCGGCGCGGGTCAGCTCGGTCTGCGAGGCGACGGAGGTGTACTCCCCTGTCGCCATCGAGAACGCGCCGGCGGCCAGGCCGGCCAGGCCGGTCAGGATGGCCACGTGCGCCGAGGCACCGCCACCGGCGACGCCGGCGATCAGGGCGGTGTTGCTCACGAGCCCGTCGGTGACGCCGAACACGGCCGGCCGCATCCAGCCACCGGTCACGTCGCGGTGGTCGTGGTGGTGCTCGGGCGGCACCCGCTCCAGGTGGGGTTCGGACACGCTCACGCGCGCAAGGTTACGTCGGCATCGCGGTCCGGCGGTCCCGCGGGTGGCTCCTGCACGACGTCCTCGCGGGGCGCACCGCGGCGGACGTACAGGTACGCGCTCGCCCCCAGGAACACCAGGATCGCCATGTAGTCGTTCAGGCGCAGTCCGAAGAACGTCGACGCCTCGTCGATCCGCAGCGCCTCGACCCAGAATCGGCCGACCGCGTACAGCGCGAGATACAACGCGAACGCGCGGCCGTGGCCGAGCCGCCACCGGCGGTCGGCCCACAGGACGATGCCCGCCACCCCGAGGTTCCACAGCGCCTCGTAGAGGAACGTCGGGTGGTAGGCCTGCGCGCCCGGGACGGTGTTCGGCTTGTCCGGGGAGATCTCGAGCCCCCACGGCAGCGTGGTGGGCCGGCCGAACAGCTCCTGGTTGAAGTAGTTGCCGAACCGGCCGATGGCCTGCGCCACGGCGACACCGGGGGCGATCGCGTCCGCGAGGGCCCCTGGGCGGATGCCGCGCCGACGGCAGACGACGTAGCCCGCCAGGACGCCGCCGAGGATCCCACCCGGGATGCCGAGGCCGCCGTGCCAGATGTAGAGCGCGTCGATCGGGTGGTCCAGGTACTGCGCGGGCGAGGTCAGCACGTGGTAGATCCGGGCACCCACCAGCCCGAACGGCACAGCGATTGCGGCGACGTCGGCCACCACGCCCTTGGTGCCGCCGCGAGCCACCCAGCGCCGCTCGCCGATGACCACCGCGGCGATGACGCCGAGGATGATGCAGAACGCGTACGCCCTGATCGGCAAGGGCCCGAGGTGCCAGACACCCTGGGAGGGGCTGGGGATGTAGGCGAGCGTCACCGGCCCAGCCTAGGGCCGGTCAGCTCAGCGGCGCCGGACGCCCGCGGCGAGATCCTCGGTGAGCCGGCGTACGCCGTCCACACCGTCGTCCTGCAGCGCCCGCACGAGCGCCGAACCGACGATGATCCCGTCGGCGTAGCGACCGACGACGGCGGCCTGGTCGCCGTTGCTGACGCCGAGTCCGACGCAGACCGGGAGGTCGGTCTGCGCGCGCGTGCGGGTCACCAGCTCCTCGGCCCGGTCCCCGACCTGCGCGCGGGTGCCGGTGACCCCCATGGTCGAGGCGGCGTACACGAACCCGCGGCTGACGTTGCCCACCCCGGCGAGCCGGGCGTCGGTGCTGCTCGGGGCGACCACGAAGATCGGGTCGAGGTCCTCGGCCGCGGCGGCCTCGAGCCAGGACCCGGCCTCCTCGGGGATGAGGTCCGGGGTGATCGCGCCCTGCCCGCCGGCCGCCCTGAGGTCGGCGGCGAACCGCTTCGGGCCGTACTTCTCGATCGGGTTCCAGTAGCTCATGAAGACGGTCGGCACGTGCGGGCTGACCGCCTGCACCGCGCCGAACGCGTGCGCCACCCGGCTCCCGCCGCGCAGCGCGGCGTCCACCGCCACCTGGATGACCGGGCCGTCCATGCCCGGGTCGGTGTAGGGGATGCCGACCTCGATGGCGTCGACGCCCGCCTCGACCATCGCCAGCATCGCCGCGACCGAGACGTCGTACGACGGGAAGCCCACCGGCAGGTAGCCGATCAGGGCGGCCCGGTTCTCGCTGCGGCAGCGGGCGAACAGTTCGTCGAGCCGGGCGCTCACGGCTGCTCCCCCTCGTGGGCCCGCACCAGCTCGGCCTCGGCGATCTCCTCGGCGCTGACCAGGTTGAACCAGCGGGCGGCGGTGTCGACGTCCTTGTCGCCGCGCCCGGACACGTTGACGACGATCACGAGGTCGCGCGGGTCGCGGCCGGCCGCCACCTGCGCCCGGCCCCAGTCGCAGGCGCCGGCCAGGGCGTGCGCGGACTCGATGGCGCACAGGATGCCCTCTCGCTTGGCGAGCATCTCCAGCGCCTGCATGGCCCACGCGTCCGAGATGCCGCTGTACGTCGCCCGGCCGCTGTCGCGCAGGAAGGCGTGCTCGGGGCCGACGCCGGGGTAGTCGAGGCCGGCGCTGATCGAGGTGGTGTCCTGCGTCTGGCCGTCCTCGTCCTGCATGAGGTAGCTGCGCGCGCCGTGCAGCACGCCGGGCGTCCCGGCGGTGAGTGGCGCGGCGTGCCGTCCGGTTTCAACCCCGTCGCCACCGGCCTCGCAGCCGACCAGGGCCACGGACTCGTCCGGGATGAACGCGTGGAACAGGCCCATCGCGTTGCTGCCGCCGCCGACACAGGCCACGACGGCATCCGGCAGCCGGCCGACCAGGTCGAGGGTCTGCTGGCGGGCCTCGACCCCGATGATCCGCTGGAAGTCGCGCACCATCATCGGGAACGGGTGCGGCCCGACGACCGAGCCGATCGCGTAGTGGGTGGTCTCGACGTTGGCGACCCAGTCGCGGAACGCCTCGTTGGTGGCGTCCTTGAGGGTCCGGGTGCCGGTGCGGACCGGGATCACCTCGGCGCCGAGCAGGCGCATCCGGGCGACGTTGAGCGCCTGCCGCCGGGTGTCCTCCTCGCCCATGTAGACCGTGCACTCGAAGCCGAACAGCGCGCAGGCAGTAGCCGTGGCCACGCCGTGCTGGCCGGCGCCGGTCTCCGCGATGACCCGCTGCTTGCCCATCCGCTTGGTGAGCAGGGCCTGGCCGAGCACGTTGTTGATCTTGTGCGAGCCGGTGTGCGCGAGGTCCTCGCGCTTGAGCAGGATCCGGGCGCCGCCGGCGTGCTCGGAGAGCCGGCGGGCGTCCGTCAGCGGCGTCGGACGGCCGGCGTACGTCGACAGCAGCCGGTCGAGTTCGGCGGTGAACACCGGGTCGTGCTTGGCGCTCTCGTGCGCGGCGGTCAGCTCGTCGAGCGCCGCGATGAGCGCCTCGGGGACGAACCGGCCGCCGTACGGGCCGAAGTGGCCGCTGATGTCGGGGACGGCGCTCATGACTCGTACCGCGCGCTCGGGTGCGCCCCGGCGGTCACCAGGTCGGCCACCGCCTGGCGCGGGTTGCCGCCGGTGACGACGCCCTCGCCGACGAGCACCGCGTCGGCGCCGTGGGCCGCGTAGGCGAGCAGGTCGTGCGGACCCCGCACGCCCGACTCGGCGATCTTGACGACCCCGTCGGGGATCCTGGGCGCCAGCCGGCCGAACACGGAGCGGTCCACCTCCAGGGTCTTGAGGTCGCGGGCGTTGACACCGATGACACGGGCGCCGGCGGCCAGCGCCCGGTCGAGCTCGGCCTCGTCGTGCACCTCGACCAGCGGCGTCATGCCGAGGGACTCGGTGCGCTCCACGAGCGAGACGAGGGCGTTCTGGTCCAGGGCCGCGACGATCAGCAGGACGAGGTCGGCACCGTGGGCGCGGGCCTCCCAGACCTGGTAGCTCGTGACGACGAAGTCCTTGCGCAGCACAGGCGCATCGACCCGTGCACGCACGGCGTCGAGGTCCGCCAGCGTCCCGCCGAAGCGGCGCCGTTCGGTGAGCACGCTGATGACGGCGGCCCCGCCGGCCTCGTAGTCGGCGGCGAGCCCGGCCGGGTCGGCGATCGCGGCGAGCGCCCCCTTGCTCGGGCTGGACCGTTTCACCTCGGCGATCACGCCGACGCCGGGCTGACGCAGCGCGGCGTACCCGTCGAGTGCGGCGGGACGGTCGGCAGCCTGTTCCTTGACGGCCTCCAGCGGGCGGGCGGCCTGACGGGCAGCGAGGTCCTCTCGCGTCCCGACGAGGATGTCGTCGAGAACGCTCACGCTCCGCTACTCCCTTGTCGTTGCTGGTTCACCAGTTCTGATGAGCCTAGTCGGCCGCGTCGTGATGCGGCCGCGTCGGGTCCTCGCCGCGATCCAGCGCCTCCCACAGCGCCGCCTCCTGCGAGGCCGGGCGGGCGGGACTGCCCGACGGTGCGTCGTACCGCGAGGACATCGAGGCCCAGCGCCGGCCGCGTACGACGACGAGCAGCCCGGCCAGGACGAGGAGCAGGCCGCCGGCGACCGCGACGACGGGCCACAGCGTGGTCTGCAGCCCCGGCGCGAAGACGCCGTGGGCGGCGGCCGCAGGCTGCGGCTCGGCGAGGGCGCGGACCGCGAAGACGACGACCGCCACCCCCGCCAGCGCGACCAGCGCGCCGACCACCAGCCGTCCCCAGCTGCGGGTGGCCACGAGGGCGGCGACGCCCGCCAGGCCCACGAAAGCGAACGGCTGCACGCTCGTGACGGCCGAGCCCGGCAGCGACCCGCTGCGCGAGGGCAGCGGCGCGGCGGCCGGCACGACGTAGGTGATCCACGGCCGCGAGGCCGCCAGCACGACGAGCAGGGCGCCCGCCAGGTCGAGCACCACTGCCACGAGCAGCTCGCGGCGACCGGTCACCCCGCGCCGCGCAGGGTCGCCGCGGCGGCCAGGGCCCGCAGGACCGCGGCCGCCTTGTTCTCGCACTCGGCCTGCTCGGTGGCCGGGTCGCTGTCCGCCACGATGCCGGCGCCGGCCTGCACGTACGCGGACCCCCGGTGCAGCACCGCCGTACGGATGGCGATGGCCATGTCCATGTCGCCGCCGGTGCTGAGGTAGCCGACGGTGCCCGCGTAGAGGTTGCGGCGGTGCGGCTCGAGCTCCTCGATGATCTCCATCGCACGCGGCTTCGGCGCTCCCGAGACGGTGCCGGCCGGGAAGGTCGCGCGGAGCACGTCGAGCGCGGTGCGGCCGGGCAGGATCTGGCCGAAGACGGTCGACACCAGGTGCATCACGTGGCTGTAGCGCTCCACCCGCATGAAGCCGGAGACGTCGACCGTGCCGGGCACGCTGACCCGGCCGAGGTCGTTGCGGGCGAGGTCGACGAGCATCACGTGCTCGGCCCGCTCCTTGGGGTCGGCCCGCAACTCCTCGCCGTTGCGGACGTCCTCCTCGGTTGTCGCGCCGCGCGGCCGGGTGCCGGCCGGCGGGTGCACCACGGCCCTGTCCCCCGTGACGGTCACGAGCGCCTCGGGCGAGGAGCCCACCACGTCGAACGGGTGCTCGTGCCCGGCGAAGCGCAGTAGGTACATGTACGGCGACGGGTTGGTGGCCCGCAGCACCCGGTACAGGTCCAGGGCGTCGACGTCGGTCTTCACCTCGAACCGCTGGCTCAGGACGACCTGGAAGACGTCGCCCGCGCGGATGTGCTCCCGGGCCGCCTCCACCGCGGCCTCGTACTCCTTGGGCTCCGTCCGGCGCAGCACGTCGGGGCGGGCGTCCATGTCGACGGTGGCCACGCTCGGCGGGGTCGGCTCCATGAGGTCGGCCGCCATCGCGTCGAGCCGCGCGACCGCGTCGTCGTACGAGCCCCCGCGGAGCACGTTGGCTACCAGCAGCAAGGAGCCGTCGCCGTGGTCGAGGACGGCGAGGTCGGTCATCAGCATCATGGCCAGCTCGGGCATGCCGATCTCGTCCGGGACGGTGCTCGGCAGCCGCTCCATCCGGCGGACCATGTCGTAGCCGAGGTAGCCGACCAGGCCGCCCGTGAACGGGGGCGCACCCTCGGGCTTGGGCGTGCGCAGCAGCGCGTCCGCCTCCTGCAGCGCCTCGAGCGGGTCGTCGGACGTCGTCGGGAGGCCGTCACCGACCCACAGCGCCTTGCCGTCGCGCTCGGTCAGCGTCGCCGCGGAGCGCACGCCGATGAACGAGAACCGGGTCCACTGGCCCTGTTCGGCCGACTCCAGCAGGAACGTGCCGGGGCGGTTCCCGGCGAGCTTGCGGTAGACCCCCACCGGCGTCTCGCCGTCGGCGAGCAGGCGCCGGGTCACCGGCACCACCGCCTGGTCGAGCGCCGCGAACTCCTCGCGCGTCGGGCTCGTACGACCGAAGCTCACGACGTCACCGGGAGCCGACGACCGCGGGCAGCACGGTGACGTCGAAGCAGGTGCGGTCGCCGGTGTGGCACGCCCCGGTGCCGGCCTGGTCGACCTTCACCAGCAGGCTGTCGCCGTCGCAGTCGAGCGCGACGGACTTGACCCACTGCTGCGAGCCCGACGTGTCGCCCTTGACCCAGTACTCCTGACGGCTGCGCGACCAGTAGGTACACCGGCCGGTGGTCAGCGTGCGGTGCAGCGCCTCGTCGTCCATCCACCCGACCATCAGCACCTCGCCGGTGTCGAACTGCTGGGTGACGGCCACGACGAGGCCGTCACGGTCGCGCTTGAGCTTGGCGGCGACCGCCGGGTCGAGGTCGGTCGGGCGCACGGCGGTACCTGCGTCGGTCCTGGTCATGCGCCCAGTCTCCCAGATCACGCCCACCGGGCGCGCGGAGATTCCGGCCCGGGCCCGGGCTCAGCCCCGCTGACCGACCCAGGAGGCGTGCAGCCGGGCGTATACGCCGCCCGCGGCCACCAGCTCGGCGTGCGGCCCGCGCTCCACCACCACGCCGGCATCCACCACGAGCACCTCGTCGGCGGTCTCGGCCGTGGACAGCCGGTGGGCGATCGCCAGCGTCGTACGGCCACGGGTCAGCGAGTCCAGGGCCCGCTGGAGGCGGACCTCTGTGGCCGGGTCCACCGCGGAGGTGGCCTCGTCGAGCACCAGCAGGTCCGGGTCGGCGATGTAGGCGCGGGTGATGGCGACCAGCTGCCGCTCCCCGACGGACAGCGACCCGCCGCGCTCACCGACGGCGGTGTGCAGGCCGTCGGGCAGTTGGTCCACCCAGTCGGCGAGGCCGAGCTCGGTGAACGCGAGGGCGATGTCCTCGTCGGTCGCGCCGGGCCGGCCGTAGCGCACGTTGGCGGCGACGGTGCTGTCGAACAGGAAGCCGTCCTGCGGCACCATCACCACCCGGCGGCGCAGCGAGTCGAAGCGGATCCGGTCCAGAGGAAGCCCCGACAGCAGCACCTCGCCGCGGGTCGGGTCCATGAGCCGGGTGAGCAGCTTGGCGAACGTCGTCTTCCCGCTGCCGGTCTCCCCGACGACCGCCACCCGGGTCTGCGGCGCGATCGCCAGATCGACGCAATGCAGCACCTCGGGGCCGTCGGGATAGGCGAAGGACACCTGCGAGAAGCGGACGCCGACCGGGCCCTCGGGCAGATCGAGCCCGTCGTCGCCCGGGTCGGCGACGTCGGTGGGGGTGTCGAGCACCCCGAGCACCCGGCGGAGCCCGGCGACCGCGTTCTGCGCCTCGTTGAGCGTCTCGGTCGCCACCTGGACGGGCTGGACGAACAGGCTGACGAGGAACAGGAAGCCGACCAGCCGGCCGATCGTGATGTGGCCGCCGATGCCGAGCAGGACCCCGGCCACGACGACCGCGCCGTTCGCGACCGCGGCGGTCAGCTCGCCGGAGGAGAAGGTCGTGGCGGCGATGGTCTGCGCCTTGGTCTGCGCCTGCTTCGTCGCGGTGACCGCGTCGTCGATGCGCCCGGCGGTACGCGCCTGGACGCCGTGTGCCTGGATGACCGTCGCGCCCACGACCGACTCCGCGACGGCCCCGAGCATCGCGCCGATGCGCTCACGCACGATCTTGAAGGCGGCCGCGAGCCGGCGCTGGAAGAACCGCACCGCGACGGCCAGCGGCAGGAAGCACGCGTAGACGAGCAGCGTCAGCTGCCAGGACCAGAACAGCATGATCGCCGTCGTCAGCGCCAGCTGCGCGACGGAGACGACGATGAGCATCCCGCCGTACTGCATGAAGGTGCTGATCGTGTCCACGTCGCTGGTCACGCGGGACACGAGCGAGCCGCGGCGCTCGGAGGCCTGGTGCAGCACGGACAGGTCGTGCACGCGCCGGAAGGCGCGCACCCGCAGGGCCGCCAGGCCGTTCTCGGTGGTGCGGTAGAGCCGGACGTTCATCCGGTAGGCGGCGAGGGCCGTCACGAGCACGGCGATCGCGGCCAGCCCGCAGGCCGTGCGGACCAGCGCGAGGTTCGGCCCGCCCGGGGCGTTGAGCCCGTGGTCGATCGTCTGCTGGACGGCGATGGGGACGACCACACGGCCGCCCGTGGCGAGCAGCGCCAGCAGCAACGTGACCCCGATGCCTTCGCGGAACTCGGGCGCGAGCCGCAGGCCGTGCACCAGCGTGGCGAAGGCGCCGCGGGTGGCACCGGGGGTCTCGATGGTCGCGGTCGTCACGCCACGACCTCCTCGATCTCGTCGCCCGCATGCTCGGCCTCGCGTTCGGCCTCGGCCCGCGCGTACGCGGTGACCAGGTCCCGGTAGCCGCGCGAGGACACGAGCAGGTCCTCGTGCGCGCCACGCGCGCTGACCCGGCCCTCCTCGAGGTAGACGACCTCGTCGGCCAGCGCGATGGTCGCGAGGCGGTAGGCCACGACGACGACGGTGCTGGCGATCCTGCTGGTGCGCAGGCCCGCGAGGATGCGCTGCTCCACGCTCGGGTCGACGCTGCTCGTCGCGTCGTCGAGGACGAGCAGGCGCGGCCGGCGTACGACGGCGCGCGCGAGGGCCAGGCGCTGGCGCTGCCCGCCGGACAGGGTGGTGCCGCGCTCCCCCACCATGGTCCCGAGACCGTCGGGCAGCAGCGCGACGAACCGCTCGGCCTGCGCGATGCGCAGCGCGTCCCAGACATCCTCGTCGGAGAAGTCGGCGCCGAGGGTGACATTGCCGCGCACGCTGTCGTCGAACAGAAAGGTCTGCTGCGGGACGAACGCCGCCACCTCGGCGACCGCCCCCGGGGCCAGCTCCCGCAGGTCGACGTCGTCGTACTGCACCCGGCCGCTCGCCGGATCGACGAGCCGGACCAGCAGGCTGGCGAGCGTGGACTTGCCGGCGCCGGTCGGGCCGACGAGGGCGACGGTGCGGCCGGGAGCGACGTCGAAGGCCACCTCGGCCAGGACGCCGGCGGTGCCGTAGGCGAACGAGACCGCCTCGACGGACAGCCCGGCCGGGCCACCGTCCTCCGGCAGTCGACGGTCCCCGTGCTCCTGCGCGCCCGTGGCGGTGAGCACCCGCTGGACGCGGTCCCAGCCGACGACGCTGCGGGGCAGCTCGTTGAGCACCCAACCCAGCGCGCGAACGGGGAAGGCGAGCAGGGTGAACAGGTAGGCGACCCGCACGAGCTGCCCGCTGTCGAGGTGGCCGCTACCGACCCGGCTCGTGCCCACGAGCAGGACGACGAGGACGCCGAAGACCGGCAAGGCCTCCATCAGCGGATCGAACAGGCCGCGCACCCGGCCGACGCGCACCATCGTGTCGCGCAGCTCGAAGCTGCGCTCGCGGAAGCGGTCCGTCTCGTCGGTCTCACGGCCGAGGGTCTTGACGACCAGCGCCCCGTCGAACGACTCGTGCGCGATGGTGCTGACCTCGCCCCGCAGCTGCTGGGCGCGGGTCATGAGCGGGGTCATGCGCCGGGAATAGACGACGGTGAGCACAGCGATGGCCGGAAAGACCACCGAGCCGACGAGCGCGAGCACGGGATCGGTGACGAAGAGCAGGCCCAGCGTCGTGAAGAGCATGACGAGCACGCCCACGGCGAACGGGAACGGCGCGATCGGGTACCAGGTGGCCTCGACGTCGCTGTTGGCGTTGGACAGCAGCTCACCGGTCGGATGTCGCTGGTGCCACTCCACGGGTAGCTGGAGGTAGCGGCGGGTGACCCGCCGGCGGTACGTCGCCTGCAGCCGGTACTGCATGATCCCCGCGCCGAGCCGGCGCGCGAGGATCCCGACCACCTTGAGCATCGCGGTGACCACCACCGCGAGGAACGCGACCACGAGCAGGCCGGTGCCGGCGTGGCCGTCGCGGATGCTCGGGATGATCACCTTGGCGGTGATGGCCCCGAAGACGTAGGCCTGGGCGATCGTCATGAGCCCGAACAACGCGCTCCCGATCGCCGAGACGGCGAAGATGCGGGGCTCTTCCTTGACGGCCACCCACAGGATGCCGAGGCCGCGGCGGATGACCTTGCCGGTGGGGGCGGGCAGGGCGGACGTCACGGTTCTCCAGGCTCAAGGGGGTTGCTGCAGTCTTTCAAGGGACGACACCGGAACGGCGTTCGGGATTCCCACCTGCGAGGCTGAGGCATGCCGCTCTCCCCTGCCAGAGCCGAACGCGCCGCGCTCCTCGACCTGCTCGGACAGGCCGGCCCGGACGCGCCGACGCTGTGCACCGGCTGGACGACGCACGATCTGGCGGCGCATCTCGTCGCCCGCGAGCGGCGGCCGGCGGCCGTGCCGGGGCTCGTCGTGCCCAGGCTGCACGGGATCACGGCGCGGATCGAGGCCACGATGCGCCGCCGGCCGTACGACGAGCTGGTGAAGACGCTGCGGGGCGGCGCGCCGTTCTGGTCCCCGCTCGGGCTGCCGGGCCGGCTGTACGACACGGCGAACCTGCACGAGATGTACGTCCACCACGAGGACGTGCGGCGGGCCCTCGGTGGCGGCGCCCGCCTGGACGCCCCGGAGCTGGACGACCCGCTGTGGGCCCGGTTGAAGCTGCTCTCGCCGGCCTTCACCGCGCGCGCCCGCGGGCTCGGGATCACGGCCGTCCGTCCGGACGGCGTGTCGTTCCGCCTGCGCTCCGGCGACGACGAGGTGGTGCTGCGCGGGACCCCGCGCGAGCTGTTCCTGTGGCTGTTCGGCCGCCGCGAGCAGGCGGACGTGACGGTGGAGGGCAGCACGGGCGCGGTCGCCGCGGCCCGGACGGTCCCGCTGGCCTGGTAGCCCTTTCGCCTGGTGGTGCGGGCCCTTGCTCACCCCCGGCCGACCCCTGCCATGGATGCCTGCGCTCCCGGGTCAGGTCTCGTAGTAGAGCTCGACGGCGGCGACGGTCAGGTCGGCCAGCACCAGCGGGTCGAGCAGCGGCCGGTCGTCCTCCAGCGCGACGGCGTCGGCCGCGCGCTCCCAGAGGCACACGCAGGGGTCGCCGGTGTGCCAGGACTCGAACAGCACGCCGTCCGCTCGAGTCGTCGCGTGCAGCTCACGGGAGACCGCCTGGGTCAGCGCCCGGTCCCTGCTTCGCAGCGCGCCGGCCGGTACGCCGAGTTCGACCGCTGCCCGGCCCCTGGTGTCGGCGAGCAGCACCCGCCGCTCCAGGACGATCGCGGCGAGCCGCTGCTCCGGCCGCGGCGCCACGCGGCGGGTGTCGCCGAACACCTCGGCGGTCGCGGTGACGAGCGAGCCCGCGAGGTACAGGACACCCAGGGTCGCCGACGGCCGCGGGGCGCCGGGCGGGAAGTGGTCCCAGCGCCCGCGCGGCTGCGGCCCGAAGGCGCGCAGCTGGGTTCCCTCGCGGTAGTAGCGCCGGTCGTAGATGCGGGCGTACCGGCTGCCGGCCGGCACCTCGACGAGTACCGGTGCCCCGGGGAAGGAGCTCACAGACCCCCGACGTACGACGCGGCATCGACGACCCGCGCGGCCTCACCGCGCTGGAGCAGGCCCAGCGGCGTCTCGCCATCGAGGTGCCGGGCCGGCAGCGTGAACCAACCGGTCCAGCCGACGTCGTCCCCGAGGTGGGGCAGCATCTGCCAGGTCTCGACGACGCCCGGCAGCAGCCCGCCGCCCGCGAACTGCCACTCCGGGTAGCGCCAGTCCCCGCGGTCCCGGAACGCCACCAGCCCGGCCTTCTGCCGGCGCTTGGTGACCGCCTGGGGGCTGATGCCGAGCCGGGCGGCGACCTGCGCCGTGGACAGGGACTGCCCGAGCAGCTCGCGGCGGCGGAGCAGGCCCCGGGCCAGCGTGCGCGCGCGGGCGTCGGCGACCTCCTCGGCGGGATGGCTGCGGACCAGCGGGCTCAGCCCGGACGGGCGCCGGCGGGGCGTCGTCACCAGGGCGCGCGCCCACGCCTCCTCGACCTCGCGCCGGTCCGCGGCCGGCAGCCGGTCGAACAGGTCGGCCAGCTCGGGGAGCCGGTCGAGCAGGGCGGTCGTGGTCACCCCTCGAGCGTACGCCTGCGGTTGCGATGGGACAAGCGCAACCAGCGCTACCGGACCGGGTGCCCCGCGTCGCGGACGGCCTGCTTGACCTGGCCGATGGTCAGCTGGCCGAAGTGGAAGACGCTGGCCGCCAGGACCGCGTCCGCCCCCGCCGCGACGGCCGGCGCGAAGTCCTCGAGCCGGCCGGCTCCGCCGGAGGCGATGACCGGCACGCGCACCGCGGCGCGGACCGCGGTGAGCATGGCGAGGTCGTAGCCCTGCCGGGTACCGTCGGCGTCCATCGAGTTGAGCAGGATCTCGCCGACCCCGAGCTCCTCGCCCCGCGCGGCCCAGGCCACCGCGTCGATCCCGGTCCCCCGCCGGCCGCCGTGCGTCGTCACCTCGAAGCCGCTCTCGGTACCGGGCTCGCCGGCCGGGACGCGGCGGGCGTCGACCGACAGCACCACGCACTGGCTGCCGAAACGGCGGGCGCACTCGCGCAGCAGTTCCGGCCGCTCCACCGCTGCCGTGTTGATGCCGACCTTGTCCGCACCGGCGCGCAGCAACCGGTCCACATCGTCGGGCTGCCGCACGCCGCCGCCGACGGTCAGCGGGATGAATACCTGCTCGGCCGTGCGGCGGACCACGTCGTACGTCGTCTCGCGGCTGCCGCTGGACGCGGTGATGTCGAGGAACACCAGCTCGTCGGCGCCCTCGGCGTCATACACCCGGGCCATCTCGACCGGGTCGCCGGCGTCGACGAGGTCGGTGAAGTTGACGCCCTTCACGACGCGCCCGGCGTCGACGTCGAGGCAGGGGATCACACGTACGGCGACAGTCACGTCTCGACCCTAGGGGAACGCCGAACCGGTCAGAGCTCGGCCAGCAACGCCCGCAGGGCGGGAAGCGCGGCGGCCAGCCGCTCGAGGTCCTCCGGCGGCAGGCGACGCATCCCGTCGGCCAGCAGCGCGTCCCGGCTCTGGCGGGTCCGGGTGAGCAGCGCGCGGCCGTCCCCGGTCAGGTCGATGTAGGTCCCCCTGGCATCCTGCGGATCGGGCGACCGCACGACCAGGCGGCGCTCGGCGAGCAGATCGACCACACGGGAGGCCGTGGGCGGGCCGACCCCTTCACGGGCCGCGAGGTCGCGCAGTCGAAGCGGGCCGTGCTCCTCCAGGTTGGCCAGTGCGGACAGCTGCGAGGGCGTGACGCCGTCCACGCCGGCGGTGCTGCGCAGGCGGCGTACCGCCCGGCTGAGGGTGAGCCGCAGCTCGGCGGCGACCTGCGCGGCGTCGGGGACGACCTGGGGGCGGGCGCTCATCACGTGGCTCCGATGCTGTCGGGGACACGACCGCCCGGCACGGGGCCGGCCGGCGCGACGGACGCGTCCGCGCCGTCGTCATGAACGTACTTCCTGCCCCGCATCAGGCTGGCGGCCGCACTGACGAGGGTCATGACGATGGCCAGCGTGAAGACGATGACCAGGCCCTGATGGAACGGCCCGGAGATCAGCTGCGGGAAGAACTGCTTGCCGGTCAGCACCGCCCGGTCGGCCGACGGGAGACTGCCGAGCACCTGCGGGCCGAGCAGCGTCTGGATCGGGTTGAACCCGAGGAACGCCGCGAACAGCGTCGCTACGGGCGGCGCCTGTCCGACAGCCTGGGCGACCCCCGCGGGAACGCCGTGTGCCTGCAGCCCGGCGGTCATCGTCTGGGGCAGCGACGAGGCGAGGCCCACGATCATCAGCGAGAAGAAGATGCCGATGGACAGCGACGACCCCGAGTTGAAGAACGTGCCGCGCATGCCCGCGGCCGCACCGCGGCGGTTGGCCGGGACGCTGTTCATGATCGCCGTCGCGTTCGGTGACGAGAACAAGCCGGAGCCGATGCCGTTGAGGGCGATGAGGACCGCGAACAGCCAGTACGGGAAGTCCGTGGGGAGCAGCAGCAGCCCGAGGAAACTCACCGCGACGAGCAGCAGCCCGCCGGTCGCGAAGGCGCGTGCGCCGTGCCGGTCGGACAGCGCGCCGGCCAGCGGGCCGGCGACGAGGAAGGCCGCGGTCAGCGGTACGAGGTAGATGCCGGCCCACAACGGCGTGCTCTCGTAGCTGAAGCCATGCAGGGGCAGCCAGATCCCCTGCAACCAGATGATGAGGATGAACTGCAGACCGCCGCGGGCGATGGCGGACAGCCAGCCGGCGAGGTTACCCGCCGTGAAGGCGCGGATCTTGAACAGCGCCAGGTCGAACATCGGGTCCTGGACCCGGGTCTCGACCAGGCAGAAGACGACGAGCAGCGCCACACCGCCGATGAGGCCGGAGAGCACCCACGGGCTGGTCCAGCCCATGTCGTGGCCGCCGTACGGCTGGATGCCGTACGTGATCGCGGCCAGCAGCGCGGTGAGCCCGACGGCGAACAGCAGGTTGCCCCACCAGTCGATCCGGGCGGGCGCACGGCGGCCCTGCTCGTGCAGCGACGTGTAGGACCAGATCGTGCCGGCGATGCCGAACGGGATGGAGACCAGGAACACCAGCCGCCAGTCGACCTCGGAGAGCAGGCCGCCGAGGATCAGCCCGAGGAACGAACCGGCGATCGCCGCAACCTGGTTGATGCCCAGCGCCATGCCGCGCCGGTCGGCCGGAAAGGCGTCAGTCAGGATCGCCGTCGAGTTGGCGAAGATCATCGCTGCCCCGACGCCCTGCACCACCCGCCACAGGATGAGCCAGAGCGCGCCACCGCCGCCGGCGAGCGGGTCGACCGCGAGTGCGACGGACGCGACCGTGAAGACGACGAAACCGAGGCTGTAGATCCGCACCCGGCCGTAGATGTCGCCGAGGCGGCCGAGCGAGACGACGAGCACCGCGGTCACGAGCAGGAAGCCCATGAGCATCCACAGCAGGTAGCTCACGTTGCCCGGGGCCAGCGGGTCGAGGTGGATGCCGCGGAAGATCGCCGGCAACGAGATGAGCACGATCGAGGAGTTGATCGTCGCCATGAGCATGCCGAGCGTGGTGTTGGACAGCGCGACCCACGGATACCGCGGACTGTCGGCTGCCACCTTCGGCTGCCGCCGTCGCCGGTCCCCCGTCGCCTCCGTCTGTACTTCCGTTGCCACGCGTCCACCTCTCATCGGGTCGGTCGTTCGTTGATGACAACGAACTGCCTGCCCCGGCATTCCTGGACGCAACCGCAGTGTGGGGTCAGGCACCGATCCAGGCGTCGGCCTCGATCTCGACGAGCAGCCGCGGGTCGATCAGCCGGGACACCTCGAGCAGCGACGTGGCGGGCCGGATGTCACCGAACACCTCGCCGTGGGCCCTCCCCGCCTCCTCCCACCGCGACATGTCGGTCAGGTAGATGCGGGTGCGCACGACGTGCTCCGGCCCGGCCCCGAGCCGCTCCAGCGCGGCCACGACCACCTGCAGGGCGACGCGGGCCTGGCCGTGAACGTCGCCCTCGTGCACGACCTCCCCGTCCACCGTGGCGGTGCAGCCGCTGACGTGGATCGTGTCGCCGGCCCGGACCGCACGGCTGTAGCCGACGATCGCCTCCCAGGGCCCGCCGGACCCGATCCGCTCGACCCCCGGGCGCTCTGTTCCTGCAGCCTCTGTTCCTGCTGCCTCTGTTCCTGCAGCCTCTGTTCCTGGACGCGCGGTCACTGCACGGCCGCCAGCGCCTCGGGGAGCGTGAACTCCCCGGCGTACAGCGCCTTGCCGACGATCGCGCCCTCGACGCCGATTGGCACGAGGCCGGCCAGCACGCGCAGGTCGTCCAGCGAGCTGACGCCGCCGGAGGCCACCACCGGACGATCGGTGACCCCACAGACCTGGGTGAGCAACTCGACGTTCGGGCCGGTGAGGGTGCCGTCCCGGCGCACGTCGGTCACGACGTAGCGCGCGCACCCCTCGCTGTCGAGGCGGGCGAGCACCGCCCAGAGGTCGCCACCCTCCTTCGTCCAGCCGCGAGCCGCCAGCGTGGTGCCGCGCACGTCGAGCCCCACGGCGATCCGGTCGCCGTACGTCGCGATCGCCTTGGCGCACCAGTCCGGCGACTCGAGGGCCGCCGTCCCGAGGTTGACCCGCGCGCAGCCGGTGGCCAGCGCGGCCTCGAGCGACGCGTCGTCGCGGATCCCGCCGGACAGCTCGACGCGCACGTCCAGCTCACCGACGACCCGCGCGAGCAGCTCGCGGTTGGAGCCGCGCCCGAAGGCCGCGTCGAGGTCGACCAGGTGGACCCACTCGGCCCCGTCGCGCTGCCACTGCAGCGCCGCCTCCAGCGGGTCGCCGTACGACGTCTCGCTGCCGGCCTCGCCCTGGACCAGGCGGACGGCCTGCCCGTCCGCGACGTCGACGGCGGGAAGGAGTTCGAGCTTCATCGGGAGGAACCTCTCGAAGGGGTGCGGACGAGGACGACGAGCAACGGCAGAGCGAGCAGGCTGAGCACGGCGAGGCCGAGGCGGGTACGCGGCTCGACGGTGAACTGCCAGAACAGCCACTGCAGGACGAGCCAGCCGAAGCCGAGCCCGAGCCGCAGCCGGGTCGGCAGGGCGCCGTACCGACGAGGCCGGCGGCGACGTGTGGGCAGGGCGGGCAGGCCGGGTCGCCACCTGCGGCGCCGGTCCTGACGGGCACGGGTGCGGGCAGGCTGCTCCCGCTCGGCGGCCTGGACCGCCTCGCGAGCCGCCCTGGCCCGCGCGCGCTCCTTGCTCACCGGCCGGAGGTCACAGGCTCTTGAGCCAGTTCTCCAGCACGGCGGCGCCGGCGTCGCCGCTCTTCTCCGGGTGGAACTGGGTGGCCGACAGCGGGCCGCGCTCGACGGCAGCAGCGAACCGGTCGCCATGCTCGGCGTAGGTCACCAGCGCATCCGGCACCGTCCGCGCGGCGTACGAGTGCACGAAGTAGAACCGCTCGTCCTCGATGCCGTCGAAGAGCACCGACCCCTCGGGTGCGTCGACGGTGTTCCAGCCCATGTGCGGCACCACATCGGCCTCGAGCCGGGTCACCTCGCCGGCGAACATGCCGAGGCCGGTCGACTCCTCGCCGTGCTCCACGCCCTTCTCGAACAGCACCTGCATGCCGACGCAGATCCCGAGGACGGGCCGGCCCTTGCGCAGCCGGTTCCACATGACGGTGCCGCCGCGGACGGCGTTGATGCCGGTCATGCAGGCGGCGAAGGCGCCCACGCCGGGGACGACCAGACCGTCCGCCTCGTTGGCCGCGTCGTTGTCCGCGGTGACGGTGACCTCGGCGCCGGCGCGGGTCAGCGCCCGCTCGGCCGAGCGCAGGTTGCCCGAGCCGTAGTCGAGGACGACGACGCGGGGGCTCACAGGACGCCCTTGGTACTGGGCACGCCCGCCACCCGCGGGTCCAGGGCGACCGCGTCGCGCAGCGCCCGTGCGACGGCCTTGAACTGCGCCTCGACGAGGTGGTGCGCGTTGCGCCCGGACAACACCCGCACGTGCAGCGCGATGTCGGCGGTCGCGACGATCGACTCCCAGATGTGGCGCGTGAGGGTCGTGTCGTACGAGCCGATCAGCTCGACCATGTCGGGCTCGACGTGGACGACGTACGGCCGGCCGGACAGGTCGACGGCGGCCTGCACGAGGCACTCGTCGAGCGGCACCAGGGCGTCGCCGAACCGCCGGATGCCTGCCTTGTCCCCCAGCGCCTCCTTCAGGGCGGAGCCGATGGCCAGCGACGTGTCCTCGACGGTGTGGTGCGCGTCCACCTGGAGGTCGCCCTTGGTGACGACCGTCAGGTCGAAGCCACCGTGCTTGCCGAGCTGGGTGACCATGTGGTCGAAGAAGGGCACGCCGGTGTCCGAGGACGCCTGGCCGGTGCCGTCGAGGTCGAGCTCGACCCGGACGTCGCTCTCCTTGGTGGTGCGCTCGATGAGCGAACGGCGGTTCACACGATCTCCTTCAGGGCATCCAGGAACGCGGTGGTCTCGGGCTCGGTGCCCGCGTTGACGCGCAGCCAGCCGGCCAGGCCGGGGCCACTCGAGACGTCGCGGACCAGCACGCCCCTGTCGAGCAGGGCCTGCCAGGTCTTGGCCGGCTCGTCGAACGGGCCGAACAGCAGGAAGTTCGCCTCGGTCGGGACGACGGTCAGGCCGAGGCCCTCGATCTCGCGGACGATCCGGTCCCGCTGCTCCTTGACCGCCTGCACGGTCCCGAGCAGCTCGCCGGTGTGCGCGAGCGCGGTACGCGCCGCGACCTGGGTGAGGGCCGACAGGTGGTACGGCAGCCGGACCAGGCGGAGCACATCCACGACCTCGGAGCTGGCCGCGAGGTAGCCCAGCCGGGTGCCGGCCATGGCGAACGCCTTGCTCATCGTGCGGCTGACCAGCAGCCGGGGGAAACGCTCGAGCAGCCGGACCGCGGACGGCTGCGCGGAGAACTCGCCGTACGCCTCGTCCACCACGACGATGCCGGGCGCGGACTCGCACACCGCGGCGATGACGTCCAGCGGCGTGAGCGTGCCGGTCGGGTTGTTCGGGGTGGTGATGAACACGACGTCGGGCCGGTGCAGCTGCAGCGCGTCGACGGCGAGCTCGGCGGTCAGCGTGAAGTCGGCAAGGCGCGGGACCGCGACCCAGCCGGTGTTGGTGCCCGCGGCCAGCAGCGGGTGCATCGAGTACGACGGCTCGAAGCCCATCGCCACCCGCCCCGGGCCGCCGAAGGCCTGCAGCACCTGCTGGAGCACCTCGTTGGACCCGTTGGCCGCCCACACCTGCTCGAGCTCGAGCGGCACCCCCGTCTGGACCGCCAGGTAGTCCGCGAGCTCTCCGCGCAGCTCCACCGCCTCGCGGTCCGGGTAGCGGTTGAGCGTGGCCGCGGCCTCGCCGACGGCGCGCTGCAGGTCCGCGATCAACCGGGGCGACGGCGGGTGCGGGTTCTCGTTGACGTTGAGCTGGATGGCCTCGGGCAGCTGCGGTGCGCCGTACGGCGCCTTGCCGCGCAGGTCGTCGCGGACCGGGAGCTCGCCGGCGCTCACGTGACCCTGACCCGAACCGCCTCGACGTGCGCCACGAGGTCCTCGGCACCGCCCAGCGCGGCGACGTGCGGGGCGACGGAGGCCAGCGCGGACGGCGAGTACTCGATCAGCGACATCCGCTTGAGGAACGACTGCGCGGACAGGCCACTGGAGAAGCGGGCCGTGCCGCCGGTCGGCAGGACGTGGTTGGAGCCGGCCAGGTAGTCACCGAGGCTCACCGGCGTGTGGTTGCCGATGAAGACCGCACCCGCGTTGCGCACCCGCCGGGCCCGCTGGGGCGCATCGGTGGTGATGACCTCCAGGTGCTCGGCCGCCCAGGCGTCGACCACCTCGAGGCCGTGGTCGAGGTCGTCGACGAGGACGTACGCCGACTGCCCGGCCAGGGCGGTCTCGACGCGCTCCCGGTGCCGGGTGGAGGCGACCTGCTTGTCGAGCTCGACGTCGACGGCGTCGAGCAGCGCGGCGCTCGGGGTGACGAGCAGGCAGGCGGCCAGCGGGTCGTGCTCGGCCTGGGCGACCAGGTCGGCGGCGACGTAGGCCGGCTCGGCCGTGTCGTCGGCCAGGATACCGATCTCGGTGGGCCCGGCCTCGGCGTCGATACCGGCCCGGCCCTGCACCAGCCGCTTGGCGGCGGCGACGTAGACGTTGCCGGGCCCGGTGATGACGTCGACCGCTGGGCAGCCCTCGACGCCGTACGCGAACATCGCGATCGCCTGGGCGCCACCGACCGCGTAGACCTCCTTCACGCCGAGCAGCGCGCAGGCGGCCATGACCGCCGGGTGCGGGAGGCCGTCCGCCTTGGGCGGGCTGGCAACAGCGAGGCTGCCCACGCCGGCGACGAGGGCGGGCACGACGTTCATGACGACACTGCTCGGATAGGCGACCAGGCCGCCCGGCACGTAGAGGCCGACGCGGCCGACAGGTACCCAGCGCTCGGTGACCGTCGCGCCGTCCACGACGTCGACCACCACGTCGTCGCGGAGCTGGGCCGTACTGACCCGGCGGACCCGGCGGGCCGCCTCCTCGAGCGCGTCCCGGACGGCCGGGTCCAGCTCGTCGAGCGCCTGCTGCAGCGCGGCGGCACCGACCCGCAGATCGGACAGGCGTACGCCGTCGAAGCGCTCGGTCGCCTCACGCACCGCGTCAGCGCCGCGGTCCCGGACCGCCTCGACGATGGGGCGCACCTGCTCCACGGCCGCACCGACGTCCAACTGGGCCCGCGGCAGCAGATCACGCACGCCGGCGTCACGGCGACCTCGCAGGTCGATGCGGGTCAGCACGGGAACGCTCCTCAGGCTCGGTCCGACGGTCGGTCTGGCGTCGTCGCTCAGCCTAGCGGCGGGGTCGACCCCCTTTCGTGCGGCGCCCGTGTGACGCACGCCGCTAGCCTGCGGTCATGCCGCGACGGCTTCCGCTCTTCCCCTTGGGCCTGGTGCTGTTCCCGGGCCTGGTCCTTCCGCTGCACGTGTTCGAGGAGCGGTACCGCGTCCTCGTCCGCGAGTTGCTGGAGCTGCCCGAGGACGAACGGTTCTTCGGCGTCGTCGCGATCCGGCAGGGCCGCGAGGTCGGCGCGGACGGCATCACCGCCCTGCACACGGTGGGCTGTACGGCCCGGCTCCGCCAGTCCGACGAGTACGGCGACGGGCGCTTCGACATCGTCACCACCGGGGTGCAGCGCTTCCGGCTGGACGGGCTCGAGCACGACCGGCCCTACCTGGTCGGCGAGGTGGAGCTGCTCGCCGACGAGCTGGACCCCAGCCGCGAGGCCGAGGTGCTGGACGCCGCGGTGCGGGTGGCTTACCTCGACTACCTCGGTGCTCTCGACGAGGCGGGTGCGGACGGCATCGTGGTGCCCGACCTGCCCGACGACAGCCTGGTGCTCGGCTTTCTCGTCGCCGCAACCGTCCTCGTCGATCTCGAGGACCGCCAGTCGCTGCTGGCCGAGCCGGACGGGGTCGCCCGGCTGCGCAGTGAACTCGCGCTGCTCCGCCGCGAGGCTCAGCTCCTGCGCATACTGCTCGCCGCACCTGCACCCGAGCTGTCCCGGACGCCGGTCAGCCCGAACTAGTCGATCTCCTCGACCCGGCTCAGCATCAGCGCGAGGAACGCGCCCAACCCCGCGATCGGCCACACCAGGATGATCACCTTGGCCTGCAGTGCGACGTTGGCGCCGTAGCGCCCGAGGGTCCCGGCCTGGGCCGCCGTCCGGAGCTGGTCCTGGCCGAGGCGCATGCCGACCTTGGCGGCGACCAGCGCGGCCAGCAGCCCGCCCACCGTGAGCGCCGCGACCGTGACCGGACCGGACCTGCGGCCGGCGAGCCAGCCCACGATCCCGGTCAGCAGGCCCGCGACCAGGCAGACCGCCAGGAACCAGCCGTCCGCCGCGACGAACACCTCCGTGCCGCCGTCGTCGACGATCGGCACCCCGGATGCGCCGATGCTGACGTGCGCGTGCGGGGCCAGCGCCGACCAGAGGAGGCCGGCCGGGGGCCCGAGCAGGACCGTCAGCGTGAGCAGGAAGAAGCCGACGACGGCATCCTGGCGCCAGCGCGCGGGACCCGACGGCGCGGTGACCTCCGGCTCGGCGAGCAGACTCACCGGCGGACGGCCTTGCGGAACGCCGCCGACGCGGCGGTCAGGGCGACGACCGCCACCGCGGCACAGATCAGCAGGTCGCGGACCAGCAGGCCGCCGTCGGGGTGCGGGCCGAGCGAGCGGGCCAGCGCATCGGCGGCGTACGTGCTCGGCACCAGCGCCCGCAGGATCTGCAGTGCCTCGGGCATCCGGTGCGCCGGGATGATGCCCAGGAACAGCACGGCCGACATGCCGAGCTGACCGGCGACGGTGGCCAGCTCCGGACGCGGCGCGAGCAGCCCGAGCAGCGCCCCGAGGCCGGCGAGGGAGGCGCCGGCCAGCGGCAGCACGAGGACCAGCACCCACAGGTGCGTGAGCGGCAGCCCGTAGAGCAGGCAGCCGAAGACCGCCGTGGCGACCGCGCCCGGCAGGGTGAAGGTGGCGTACGACGCCGCCGTACCCAGGACCACGGCGGCGGGCGGGACGGGCAGCGCGGCGTAGTGGTCCAGCGCGCCGCTGCCGCGCAGCATCCCGAAGCGCTGGGCCAGCAGGTTGAGCGCGACGAACGCGACGACGAGCACCGACGAGCCGGCCACGACCTGCTGCGCCGTGAGGCTGCTCCGCTCGTCGACCACACCGCGCAGGAGAAGCAGGATGCCGACCGACTGCAACGTGGCGACGAACAGCAGGGGCCCCCGCGCCGCCTTCGCGCGCGAGAGCTGGCCGGCGTAGACGGCGGACAGCGCGGCCAGCGGCCCCGGGCGGGCCGCGAGGGGCATCGTCACCCGCGGTCCAGGTCGCTGTTGCGGCCACCGAGGGCGAGGTAGACGTCCTCCAGCGACGGGGTCGCCAGGGTGAAGTCGTCGAGGGCGGCGAACGCCGGACCGCCGGTGAGCCGGCCGAGCGCCTCCCGGGCCTCGGCCTGCGGCAGCCGGGCGCTCCAGCGCCGCCCGTTGACCGTGGACCGGGCGTGCAGCAGGGCGACCGTCGGGTCGTCGTACGGCGGCTCGGCGCGCCAGACCAGCTCCAGGCGTACGTCGTCGCTGACCAGGGCCTTGAGCCGGCCTGGGGTGTCGCAGGCGATGACGCGGCCGGCGTCGAGGACGGCCACCCGGTCCAGGACGGTCTCGGCCTCGAGCACGTTGTGGGTGACCAGGACGACCGTGGTCGTGGCCCGGCGCCGGGCGAGCGCGTCCCAGACGGCCCGGCGGGCCACCGGGTCCAGGCCTGTCGTGGGTTCGTCGAGGACCAGCAGCGGCCGGTCGCCGACCAGCGCGGTCGCCACCTGCGCGAGCCGCCGTTGGCCCCCGGACAGCTTCGTCATCGGGCGGCCGGCGATCCCGGTCAGGCCGAGCTCCTCGAGGAGCGCGTCGCGGGCGGACCGGGCCGCCGTCCTCGACAGCCCCCGGAGCCGACCGGTCGTCTCGACGGCCAGTCCGACCGGGAGCTCGACGAGCGCCGGCTCCTCCTGCGCGAGGTAGGCCACCAGCCGGCCCGCCAGCGACGGATCGCGCGTGACGTCATGGCCGAGCAGGCGCACCCGACCGGAGTCGGGCCGCAGGACACCGACCAGCTGACGGACCAGGGTGGTCTTGCCGGCGCCGTTGGGGCCCAGCAGGCCGAAGACCTCGCCCGAGCCGACGGTGAGCGAGACCGCGTCCGTGGCCAACACGTCGGCGGACCCGCGGCGGCCCTTGTGGGTGCGACTGAGCTGCTCGAGGGCGACGGCAGGGACCGCCGTCGCCGCGCTCGCGGGCGGGGCGACAGCATCGCCGACCATGCTTGCGCCGGTCGTACCTCCGCCCATGCGGGTGCTCAGCCTTTCCACGGACGTCGGATCTGCGTGCTGAGCCTACGCCGGGGCCCTGCACCGGCGTCGCGTGGACCGCGTGGCTAGTGCCAGCTGTCGGCGGTGCGCCACACGAGGATGTCGAGGACGCGCAGCCGGGTGAGCGGCGCCCCGGCGTCGGCGGCCACCTGCACGAGCTCGTCGAACGCGGCGCCTTCGGCCCGGAGATCGTCACGCATCTGCGTGCAGAGCACCTCCATGAACTCGCGCCAGTTGCGGTGGGCGGCCCGCGCAATGGCGCCGGGTGCGGTGTAGCTCTCGAAGATGCGCGAGTCGTACAGGGGCAGCAGGTCCGGCCGCTTGCGGTGCAGCACCTTCGAGATGATGGTGCCGCGGACACCCCGGCCGGCGTACGGCGCCTGGTCGAGGACCGCGAACAGACCGGCCACCTGCCCGATCACGGCCGCGTCGGCGTTCTCCAGCGCGACGTCCGGCAGCTCGGCGACACCGCGCAGGGCGGGCAGCATCTCGCGCAGCAGGGTGAATCGGGCCCGGTCGACCTCGGCGCCGATCAGTGCCGGCGCGAGCAGGTCACCGTCGACGAGCACCGGCGAGCCGTTGGTGACCAGCCGGTCGTACGACGGATAGGCGTAGCCGTTGCGGGGGTCGATGTAGTCGAGCAGCACCTGGTCCGGGTGCTCGACCTGCAGGGTGCCGGCACACAGCACGATCGGCTCCATCAGGCGCCCACCGGCAGGCAGCCCGGGCCGAGCAGCGCCTTGAGGTCGGCGAACAGCGCGGGCGTCGCGGTCACCCGGAGCCTGTCGTCGAGCCGCACCACGGTGGTCTTGCCACCGTTGACCAGCTGCAGGTGGACCTCGGTGGTGCCCGGGTGGCTCCCGAGCACCTCCTTGAACCGCTCGACCACCGGCGGGGTGCACCGCGGGGTGGGGATCGACACGATCACCGGACCCCGGGGGCCGGTCGACAGGTCCGGGATGATCACTTCGTTCGCGATGATCTTGGGGATGTCCTCGCGCTTGTCGATCCGGCCGCGCACCAGCACGACCGCGTCCTCCACGAGGTGGACGGCCGCGGCCTGGTACGAGGCCGGGAAGAACAGCACCTCGACGGCGCCCTCGAGGTCCTCGAGGTTGACCAGCGCCCAGGCGTTGCCCTGCTTGGTCATCTTGCGCGTGACGCCGGACAGGATGCCGCCGACGATGACGTTGGAGCCGTCCTCGCGGTCGGCGAGCGCGGAGATCGGGCAGTCGACCGCGGAGGCGATCACGTGCTCGACGCCGAACAGCGGATGGTCGGAGACGTACAGGCCGAGCATCTCGCGCTCGTAGGTGAGCAGGACGGACTTCTCCCACTCCCCGACGGGCACCCGGATGTCGAAGACGCCGCCGCCCAGGGCGTCGCTGTCCTCGTCGCCGCCCCCGAACAGGTCGAACTGGCCGATCGCCTCGGCCCGCTTGGTGTCCAGGCAGGCGTCGATGGCCTCCGCGTGGATGGACACCAGGCCCTTGCGGGTGTGGCCGAGGGAGTCGAAGGCGCCCGCCTTGCACAGCGACTCGACCGTCTTCTTGTTGCAGGCGACGGCCTCGACCTTGCGCAGGTAGTCGGCGAAGTCGCCGAACCGGCCCTTGGCCGTGCGCGTCGCGACGATCGAGGCGACGACATTGGTGCCGACGTTGCGGATCGCCGACAGCCCGAACCGGATGTCGGTCCCCCGCGGGGTGAAGTCGCTGTCGGAGTCGTTGACGTCCGGCGGCAGCACCTTGATGCCCATGCGCCGGCACTCGGCGAGGTAGAGCGCGCTCTTGTCCTTGTCGTCCTTCACCGAGGTGAGCAGCGCCGCCATGTACTCGGCCGGGAAGTTGGCCTTGAGGTAGGCGGTCCAGAAGGAGACCAGCCCGTAGCCGGCGGTGTGCGCGCGGTTGAAGGCGTAGTCGGAGAACGGGACGAGGATGTCCCACAGCGTCTTGATGGCGCCGTCGGAGTAGCCGTTGGCCTTCATCCCGTCGCGGAACGGGATGTACTCCTTGTCGAGAATCTCCTTCTTCTTCTTGCCCATGGCGCGTCGCAGCAGGTCGGCGGCACCGAGCGTGTAGCCCGCCAGGTGCTGGGCGATCGCCATGACCTGCTCCTGGTACACGATCAACCCGAACGTGTCCCCGAGGATGTCCTTGAGCGGCTCCTCGAGCTCGGGGTGGATCGGCACGATCGGCTTGCGGCCGGTCTTGCGGTCGGCGTAGTCGTTGTGCGCGTTGGCACCCATCGGACCCGGCCGGTAGAGCGCGAGCACGGCGGAGATGGTCTCGAAGCTGTCCGGCTGCATCGAGCGGAGCAGCGCCCGCATCGGGCCGCCGTCGAGCTGGAAGACGCCGAGGGTGTCGCCGCGGGACAGCAGCTCGTACGTCGGACCGTCGGGGGTCATGACGTCGAGCTGCTCGAGCACGACCGTCTCGCCGCGGTTGAGCGCGATGTGCTTGAGGCAGTCGTCGAGGACCGTGAGGTTGCGCAGGCCGAGGAAGTCCATCTTCAGCAGCCCGAGCGTCTCGCAGGCGCCCATGTCGAACTGCGTGATGATCGCGCCGTCCTGCTCGCGGCGCTGGATCGGGATCACGTCCATCAGCGGCTCGCGGCACAGGATGACCCCGGCCGCGTGCACGCCCCACTGACGCTTGAGGCCCTCCAGACCGCGGGCGGTGTCCACGACCGCCTTGACATCCGTGTCGGACTCGTACAGCGCCCGGAACTCGCCGGCCTCCCCGTACCTCTTGTGCGTCGGGTCGAAGATCCCCGACAGCGGGATGTCCTTGCCCATCACGGGCGGCGGCATGACCTTGGTGATCTTGTCGCCGACGGCGAACGGGTAGCCCAGCACCCGGCTGGCGTCCTTGACCGCCTGCTTGGCCTTGATCGTGCCGTACGTGATGATCTGGCTGACCCGCTCCTCGCCGTACTTCTCGGTGGCGTAACGGATCATGTCGCCGCGCCGGCGCTCGTCGAAGTCGAGGTCGATGTCGGGCATCGAGATGCGCTCGGGGTTCAGGAAGCGCTCGAAGAGCAGCTTGTGCTCGACCGGGTCGAGGTCGGTGATGCGCATCGCGTAGGCGACCAGCGACCCGGCCGCCGAGCCGCGGCCGGGACCGACGCGGATGCCGTTGTCCTTGGCGTGCCGGCACAGGTCGGCGGTCACGAGGAAGTACCCCGGGAACCCCATGTTGCAGATGACGTCGACCTCGTAGTCAGCCTGCTTGGTGTGCTCCTCCGGCACCGGCAGGCCCTTCGCGGCGAACCGCTCGCGCAGGCCCTCGTGCACCAGGTGCCGCAACCAGGTCTGCTCGGTCCAGCCCTCCGGCACCTCGACGCGCGGCATCAGGTCGGCGCCCTCGTTGAACGTCACCTCGCACCGCTCGGCGATGAGCAGCGTGTTGTCGCAGGCCTCGGGCAGCTCGCGCCACAGGTGCCGCATCTCCTGCGGCGTCTTGACGTAGAAGTCGTGCGCGTCGAACTTGAACCGGTTGGGGTCGGCCATCGTCTTGCCGGACTGGACGCAGAGCAGCACCTCGTGCGCCTTGGCGTCCTCCTGGTCGACGTAGTGCAGGTCGTTGGTCGCGAGCAGCGGGAGGCTCATCTCCTTGGCGAGCCGGAGCAGGTCCTTCTGCACGCGCTGCTCCACCGGGAGCCCGTGGTCCATGAGCTCGCAGTAGAAGTTCTCCTTACCGAAGATGTCCTGGAACTCCCCCGCCGACTGCTTGGCCCGCTCGAAGTCGCCGATGCGCAGCCAGGTCTGGATCTCGCCACCCGGGCAGCCGGTGGTGCCGATGATGTCCTTGACGTGCTCCGCCAGGAGCTCCTTGTCCATGCGCGGCTTGTAGTAGTAGCCCTCGAGGCTGGCCAGCGACGACATCTTGAACAGCCGGTGCATGCCCTCTGAGCTGGTCGAGAGCAGCGTCATGTGGGTGTAGGCGCCGCCGCCGGAGATGTCGTCGTCGCCGCCGGACGCCCAGCGGTGCCGGGTCTTGTCGAAGCGGCTGCCGGGGGCGAGGTAGGCCTCCGAGCCGATGATCGGCTTGACGCCGTGCGCCTTGGCCTTCTTCCAGAAGTCGTAGGCCCCGAACACGTTGCCGTGGTCGGTCATGGCGATCGCGGGCATCCCCAGCTCGGCCGTCCGTGCGAACAGGTCGTCCAGGCGGGCCGCACCGTCGAGCATCGAGTACTCGGTGTGCACGTGCAGGTGCACGAACGAGTCATTGCTCACAGGTCGGGCTCTCCCAGGTTGCGCCGGCGTACAGGGCGGTCCGAGGGGAAGGCGGGCCGTGCTCTGCGGTGGAGGTGCCAGTTTGTCACGGGGCGGGGACAGAACCGTGCAGCAAGTCCCGGAGTGTCTCCTCCAAGTCAGGGTGCTCGAAGGCGAAGCCCCGTTCCAGCAGTACGGCGGGTAGCGCCCGTCGTCCGGTCAGCGCGAGCGCAGGGTCGGTCCGCAGCGCGACCGCGCCGAGCCGGACCGCCCAGGCCGGGGTCGGCGGGCTCGACGGCCGGCGCAGGACCCTCCTGAGCGTGGCCATGAGCTCGGCGTTGCGGACGGGCCGGGGACCTGTCGCGTGCACGATCCCGCCCACGTCGCCCTCGAGGCACTCCTCGACGATGCGCAGCCAGTCGTCGACGTGCAGCCAGCTGATCCACTGACGGCCGCTCGCGATCCGGCCGCCCAGCCCCCACCGGGTGAGGCCGGTGAGGCGGTCGAAGGCCGGCGAGTCCCGGTCCAGCACGATCCCGGTGCGCAGTACGACGAACCGGCCGGCAGGTGCACCGTGGACCGCCGCTTCCCAGGCCTTGGCGACGTCCGCCATCTGCGGTGGGCCGTCAGCCGGTGGCGAGCCCTCGACCAGCTCGGTCTCGCCCGCGTCGCCGTAGATCGCCAAGGTGCTCATCTGCACCCAGACGGGAACCTCGCGCGCGGCAGCAACGAGCGCCCGGGTCGGTTCGACCCGCGAGCGGGTGAGCAGCTCGATGTTGGCGGGCGTGGGCCGTCGGTCGACGAGCTCTCCGGCCAGGTTGACGACCGCCGCCCCGTCCAGCTCGGCCGCCCAGTCACCGACGGTCCGGCCGTCCCAGGCGACCTGCCGGTGGCGTCCCGGCCGCGGCGTGCGGGTCAGCACGACCGCCTCGTGCCCGCGGTCGGCGAGCCGGTCGCACAGGCGGCGGCCGAGGGATCCGCTGCCCCCGGCGACGACGACCTTCACTGGATCTCCACGACCCGCAGCCAACCACGGGGCAGACTGTCGCCCGTGCACATCTCTGCCAAGGCCGACTACGCCGTCCGTGCGGCCATCCAGCTGGCGTCGTCGTCAGAGTTCCCGGTCACGAGCGAGTCGATCGCGACGGCCCAGCAGATCCCCGCCAAGTTCCTCGAGGCCATCCTGTCCGAGCTCCGGCACAGCGGGCTGGTGAAGAGCCGCCGCGGCGCGCACGGCGGCTACTGGCTGTCGAAGCCCGCGTCGGAGATCTCGGTGGCGGACGTCATCCGGGCGGTCGAGGGCCCGATGGCGCTCGTGCGCGGCGAGCGGCCCGAGCAGGTCGAGTACCACGGCTCCGCCGAGCCGCTGATGGAGGTGTGGGTGGCCGTCCGGGCCGCCCTGCGCGGGGTGCTCAGCAACGTCAGCCTCGCCGACATCGCGACCGGGAAGCTGCCCAAGCACATCTCCAAGCTCACCGGCGACCCCGACGCCTGGGTCGCCCCCTGGTTCGACTGACCCCCCGGGCCGCCACCCCCCGCCCCTCCTGGGTGATCACCAACCACCCCCGAGCCCGGTGATCAACTGGGTATCGCCGGGCCGCCTCGCCGGCGTGTCGGCCACGCAAGTGCCTGTTGATCACCGAGGAGTCGGTCACCGAGGGGTCGGTCACCGGGCGGAGGTCACCACAGGGCTGTCGGGGAGGTCAGCGGAAGAGGGTCAGGTGGGCGCCGTCCAGGGACCAGTCGGCCACCTCGAAGACGGCCACCCCGCAGGTGCGCATGCCGCGGCTGGTGTCGTCGTTCGCCTCGAGCTCGAAGGCCAGCCCCTCGACCGACGGGTTGTGACCCACCAGCACGGCGCTGTCCACCACCAGCTCGGAGAGCACCTCCCGGAGAGCGGCCGTCGAGGCCTCGTAGACCCGGTCGTCGAACACTGCCGGCACCCCGCCCGGGTCGGCCAGCGCCCACGTCTCGCGGCTGCGGGTACTGGTGGACACCACCGCGAGCTGCGGGGCCAGCTCGACCATCAGCGGGCGCAGCGCGGCGGCGTCCGTTCGGCCGCGTGGCGCCAGCACCCGGGCGTGGTCGTCCGTGCGGTGCGGCTCCGCCTTCGCGTGCCGGAGCAGGATCAGTCGGGGCATGGCTCTACCGTGCCATGGGTGGAGGGGGCCGCATGACTGGACTGCAGATCGCCATCGACTGCCACGACCCTGCGGCGCAGGTGCGGTTCTGGTGCCTGGCGCTCGACTACGAGCCGGTGCCGCCGCCGGAGGGGCACGCCACCTGGCGTGACTGGTACCGCAGCATCGGCGTCCCCGAGGACGAGCTCGGCGAGGACGACTGCCAGGACCGCATCCAGCACCCCGAGGGCACCCTCCCGGCGATCTGGTTCCAGCAGGTGCCCGAGGGCAAGACCGCCAAGAACCGCGTGCACCTCGACGTGCTGGTCGGCCGGGGCCTGCCCAAGCCCGAGCGAGTGCGTGTGGTCGAGGAGCGCGCGGCGCGGCTGGAGGCGGCGGGCGCGACACGCACCAGGGTGCTCGACGAGTACCAGGACCACTACGGCGTCGTCATGCAGGACCCCGAAGGGAACGAGTTCTGCGTGACCTAGGGTCGACCCATGGACGTCCTCGTACTTGGTGGCACCTCCTTCGTCGGTCGCTGGATCGTGCAGGACCTGCTGGACCGTGGCCACACGCCGACGCTGTTCAGCCGGGGCAAGACGGGCACCGACCTCTTCCCCGGTACGGCGAGAGCGACCGGAGACAGGGACGCCGGCGACTACGAGAGCATCGCCGGCACCAGCTGGGACGCCGTCGTCGACGTGTCGGGGTACGTGCCGCGGCACGTCCAGGAGGCGGCCGCGGCGGTGACGACCGGCCGGTACCTGTTCATCAGCACCGGGTCGGTCTACGACCCCGCCGCAGGGACCGACGGCATGAACGAGGACAGCCCGCGGCTCCCGCCGTACCGCGACTCGGAGGTGGTGGACGGCGACACCTATGGCCCCCTCAAGGTCGCCTGCGAGGACGACCTGCGCAGCCTGCACGGGGACCGCGCGACCATCGTGCGACCGGGAATCGTCGCCGGGCCCTACGACCCGACCGAGCGCTTCACCTACTGGACCCGGGCCCGCGGGACCGTCGAGGTCCCCGGTCGGCTCGACCAGCCGGTGCAGGTCGTCGACGCCCGCGACCTTGCGCGGCTCGTCGTGCTGCTGCTCGAGAAGGACCAGCCCGGCACCTTCAACGCCGTCGGCCCGCAGCCCGCGGTGACCCTCGGTGAGCTGGTCACGGTGTGCGGCGCCGACGAGGTCATCCAGGTCGCCGAGCGCC
>JAOPWV010000094.1 GCA_025965475.1 Frankiales bacterium
GCCTGCCCCCCGTCCCGACTCTTGTGTCCCGGGGGGGCGACAGCGGGGCCGTGGACCGTCGTCCGGCCCGGCGACCCTCTCGTCGAGCTGCGGCCCGTCGAGTCGCCCTGAACGCACCCGCTGTTGCCCCGCCGCTGCGTCTGGCCTCTGACCCCAACGGCTCGGACCCGGGCCTGGGCGTCTGACCCCCCCGGCTCGGGACCCGGGCCTGGGCGTCGTGCTGTGGGTGCGCCCCTGGTGGTCGCTCATCCAGGTCACACCAGCGGCTCCCAGAGCTGTTGGCCAGGACCGCGGGCACGCCGCGCCAGTAGAGGGGCGCACTCGGCCGAGTCGCCTGCTGGCCTGAAGCCCACCCTCCCGGGCTCGAGAAGCGCCTGCAGTCACGCGGCCATGCTCTGCGGTCGGGCTGATCACGACCGGCTCGGAAGCTCGCCGCCGAGGTCGCTACGACGAGAACACGCTTCGTCGTCGAGACTGTTGCTCAACTCAGTGATCTGTTGGTGTGCCTCTACGTCTGGGGAGAGATTGCTCGGTATAGGCTTTGAGCCATAGGTCGACAAAACGTTCTGTCGTGAGGTCGCTGCCCGTCATGACGGACGCGCCGAGAGACCAAAACTCGCCCTACACGCTGCGGTAAGACCGTTTGTCGACTTCTACCGGCCCTTTCAGCAGCGACGCAACCCACGAATCGACAAGTCACTTCAAAGCTGAAATTCCTTTGCGACTCGCCGGCATGCGGTTGTACCGCTTCCTCAGTCCATCGATAGGGTGGCTCGTCTACGAGGAGGTGGCATGGCCGTGCGTGCGGTGCGAGGCGCGATCCAGGTCGATGCGGACGAGCGGGACCTGGTGCTCGAGGCGACGATCGAGCTGCTGACCGAGGTCCTCGCACGCAATGAGCTGGCCACCGACGACCTCATCAGCGTCGTCTTCACGGCGACCCCGGACCTGCACGCGGAGTTCCCCGCCTACGCGGCGCGCACGATGGGGATCACCGACGTCCCACTGCTGTGTGCCTGTGAGATCGACGTTCCGGGAGCCATGCCTCGGGTCCTGCGTCTGCTGGCGCACGTCGAGACCCAGCGACCGCGTTCGGACGTGCGGCACGTGTACCTCCGCGGTGCGGCCGCCCTGCGGACCGACCTGCCCCGATGACAGCAGCAACAACTGCGAGCGCGTCGCCGGAGCGGCGTCAGGATCGCTCTCTCGCAACGACGCCGGCTCAGTGGGCGCCGGCTGTGGTCCCGCCGCGCACCGTCTCCCGGAGCCCCGGGTCGATCGCCGACGCCGGCGGGGGGTCGGTTTCCCGCCGTCTCCTCACGGCCGAGGCTGAACGCCGACCCCGGCCTGACTCCCACCGGAAGCGCGCAGAGGGCAGCAGCCACCGCGTGCGCCAGGTGTCGTGGGCATGTGAAGGGGTCATGCCGTCAGGGGCTACCGGCGCTGCAGGCGCTGCAGGTATCTCAGGCACGCACGGGTCGCCGGCATGACGGGGTCGGTCCTCGTCGTGGGGGCGGGTCTGATGGGCACGTCCCTCGGCCTGGCACTGCGGGATCGGCGGTCGGTTCTGCTCTTCGATCAGGACCGCGCACGCCTCCGACGTGCCGTGGAAAGGGGCGCGGGACAGCCGTGGGACGGCCACTCAACCGTCGATCTTGCCGTCGTGGCCGCTCCACCAGCGGCAGTGGGACGTGTGCTGAGCGGACTTCAGGCTTCAAGGGTCGCAGCGAGCTATACACATCTTTCCAGCATTCAGTCTCGCGTTCAGCAGGACCTTGAGACTTTGAACTTGGACTTGGCTGCCATCTGTGGTGGCCATCCCCTTGCCGGTCGCGAAACGGCAGGGCCTGACGGCGCGACCGCAGAGTTGTTCCTCGGCCGGCCGTGGGTGCTGTGCCCGTCGTCCTCGACGAGCCACCACGCCCGGGACGCGGTGGCGCGCCTCGCGGTGGACTGCGGCAGCGAGACCGTGGTCATGAGCCCGGAGCAGCACGACCGCGCGGTCGCCCTGGTCAGCCATCTGCCGCAGGTCGCGGCCAGCGCGGTCGCGGCGCGCTTGCTCGCCTCATCCGCCGAGGAGGTCGCGGTCTCCGGACCTGGCCTGCACGACACCACCCGGATCGCCGCCAGCGACCCCGGGCTGTGGAGCGATGTCCTGTCAGGAAACGCCGCCTATGTGGCACCCCTTGTCCGCGACCTCGCGGGGGATCTCGCGCGGTTCGCGGACGCGCTGACAGATCTGGGCACCGGGGCACCCGGATCCGGCTCGTCGCTCGGGGTCGTCACGGATCTGCTGGAGCGCGGGAACCGCGGCCGGGAGTTGGTCCCCGTCAAGCGCGGCGAGCACGACCGCGACTTCACGAGCGTCGCGGTCGCGGTGCCGGACAAGCCGGGGCAGCTGGCTGCGGTGTTCGCCTGCGCCGCCGAGGCGGGGGTCAACATCGAGGACGTCCGGGTGGAGCACCTGCCCGGGCGCCCCACGGGCGTCCTGGAGCTCCTCGTGCAGGAGATCGAGCGCGTACAACTCCATCGCGCACTGGCCGCCGAGGGCTTCGAGGTGCTCCGGCCGCTATGACGGTAAGCCGTCAAAGCGAGCTGGTGTTGAACCGCTATATCGACATGCTGCGGATGCGTCGGCGGTCCGGCACCGTGCGCCGGTAGGCTCATGTGCTGGCGCCCGTGCGGCGACCCGGAGCCGGACGAGTCGGCCGGACGAGTTCAGCGTGAGGGAGCAGAGCGTGAGTACCGCGCCGTCTCCACGCGTCATCGCCTTGGACGGTCCGTCCGGGAGCGGCAAGAGCACGGTCGCCCGGGGTGTGGCCCGCGCGCTGGGTTGGCGGTATGTCGACACCGGCGCGACGTACCGCGCAGCGACCTTGGCTGTGCTGCGGTCCGGGGCCGATCTGCGGGACGCGGACGCGGTGGCGGCGATCGTCCGGCGGGCGGTCATCGAGTTGTCCGTCGACCCGGACGCAGCCGGGATCTCCCTGGACGGCGAAGACGTCAGTACGCAGATCCGCGGGCCCGAGGTGACCGGCGCCGTCAGCGCCGTCAGCGCCGTGCCCGACGTCCGGCGGCAGCTGGTCGAACTCCAACGGGCGCTGATCGGTCCCGGCGCGGTCGTCGAGGGACGCGACATCGGCACCGTCGTCGCGCCGGATGCGCCCGTGAAGATCTTCCTCGACGCCACCCCCGACGTACGAGCCAGCCGTCGCGCGGGTGACCGGGACGCGGGCGTACCTCGTGCCGGAGCCGCTGGTGACGTACTCGAGGCCGTTGCCGCCGACCTGGCCCGCCGCGACCGGTTGGACAGCAGTCGTGCGGCAAGCCCGCTGCAGTCCGCGGTCGACGCTGTTCACCTCGACTCGAGCGCGCTGGACGCCGACCAGGTCATCGAGCGGGTGCTCGACCTGGCGCGCGAGGTCGGCCTCGCCCCCGCCTCCTGACGATCCGCCCGCACACCCACGCCACACGCACGAACGCAATGAGGGAGACCAGATGACCCCCGACGAGCCCGTCGACCCGACGGCAGAGAACGCCGCCCCACAGCCGGTGCTGGCCGTCGTCGGCCGCCCCAACGTCGGCAAGTCCACGCTGGTCAACCGCATCCTGGGCCGCCGCGAGGCGGTCGTGGAGGACGTGCCCGGCGTCACGCGCGACCGGGTGACCTACGACGCCCAGTGGCGGGGCCGGACGTTCACCGTGGTCGACACCGGCGGCTGGGACCCCGACGCCGACGGACTGGCCGCGGCCGTCAGCGCGCAGGCCGAGATCGCGGTGGCGGCCGCCGACGCGGTCCTGTTCGTGGTGGACACCACCGTCGGCGCCACCGACACCGACGAGGCCGTCGTCAAGGTCCTGCGGCGCGCCAAGAAGCCGGTCATCCTGGCCGCCAACAAGGTCGACGACGAGCGCACCGAGTCCGACGCGGCGATGCTCTGGTCGCTCGGCCTCGGCGAGCCGATCGTGGTCTCGGCGCTGCACGGCCGGGGGAGCGGTGACCTGCTCGACGCCATCCTCGAGGCGCTGCCCGAGACGCCCGCCGAGCGCTTCGACGAGGAGGCGGGCCCGCGCCGCGTCGCCCTGCTGGGCCGGCCGAACGTCGGCAAGTCCTCGTTGCTCAACCGCCTCGTCGGCGAGGAGCGGGTGCTTGTGGACAGCGTCGCGGGGACGACCCGGGACCCGGTCGACTCCATGGTGGAAGTCGGCGGAGAGATCTGGCGCTTTGTCGACACGGCCGGACTCCGTCGGCGGGTCGCCCACGCCTCCGGGGCCGAGTACTACTCGTCGCTGCGTACCCAGGCGGCGCTCGACGCCGCCGAGGTCGCGATCGTGCTGCTCGACGCGAGCCAGGTCATCAGTGAGCAGGACCAGCGGGTCATCGCGATGACCGTCGAGGCCGGGCGCGCCCTGGTGATCGCCTTCAACAAATGGGACCTCGTCGACGAGGACCGGCGCCCGCAGCTGGCGAAGGAGATCGAGCGGGAGCTGGCCAGGGTGCATTGGGCACCACGGGTCAATGTCTCCGCGCTCACCGGGCGGTCCGTCGACAAGCTCGCACCCGCGCTGCGGACGGCGCTGGCCGGGTGGGAGACCCGCATCCCCACGGCGAAGCTCAACTCCTGGCTCAGCGATCTCGTCGCTCAGACCCCGCCCCCGGTGCGCAGTGGCAAGCAGCCCAAGGTGCTGTTCGCGACGCAGGCCGGCGTACGGCCGCCGCGGTTCGTCCTGTTCACGAGCGGCTTCCTCGAGGCCGGCTACCGGCGCTTCATCGAGCGGCGGCTGCGCGAGGACTTCGGCTTCGCCGGTACCCCGATCGAGGTCAGCGTCCGGGTCCGGGAGAAGCGCGGCAAGGGCGGCAACTGAGGGCGGTCCGCCGTACGACGGCAGCGGGGCCCGCTGGTACTGTCGTGGCGTTGCCGGGTGCTCCTCTGCCCGGTCGCCGGGATGTGGCGCAGCTTGGTAGCGCACTTGACTGGGGGTCAAGGGGTCGCAGGTTCAAATCCTGTCATCCCGACAGGCGAAGCAGCAGGTCAGAGCGGGTGTCGCCCCACGGGGAGGCACCCGCTCTGGGCTGTCGGTCTGGAGCCGCGGACGCGGTGAGAACCGAGCCCGAATCCTCAGGTCGCCGGCACGGCTGCCGACGTTCCACGGGAGGGGCCCCCTCTGTGCTGCCCGATGTGGCGGTCCGACCCCTGTACCCGGAGAGACCATGCCTGTCCGCAACCGCGTCCGCCCGGTTCTCGTCGTCCTGGTGGCCGCGCTCATGCTGCCCGCCTGGACGGCGACCGCCCACGCCGCCGTCACCTGTGGCGGCACCGGCCCCAACGTCCGGGCCCTGACGCCTGCGACGGCCCCCCTGTCGCCCGGGCAGTCCGGCTGGCTGTCGGCGGTCTGGACCGCCGACCGCGGTGTGTCCGACTGGTCGACGAAGGTGACGGCGCCCGCCGACGTGAAGGTCACCTATCCGACGACGCGCGGGGGCGGCGACACCTCGCTGTACGGCAACAGCATCCTGGTCGGCGGCACCAAGGACCTCACCGCGTTCAGGCTGAATGTCCCGTACACGCGCAGCGGCGTGTTCCCGGTGACCCTGACGACCACGTACACGTACGTCGACGCAGGTACGACGAGCAACTGGTGGAGCGGCTACCAGGGCTGGCAGTCCGCCAACCAGGGCCCCCAGTCCGGATGGCAGGACCAGTCGGACGCCGACCACGACTACTGGGGAAACGGGCGCGGCTACCAGTATCCCGGCAACTGCGTGCCGGCAGCACCGGTGACGCAGACCGTGACCGCGACGGTGCTCGTTCCCGTCGTGCCCGCCTCCGGTGCCGCCTTCACCCAGACGACCACTCGGGCCTCGGTGAAGGCCGGGACCGCCTCCTGGGTCAACGTCGGCTTCACCGGTGGCACGGGCGACCTGGCCGACTTCGCCGTGGCGGCCGGGACGCCCCTGCCCGCGGGGGTGCTCGTGGGCTACCCCGGGGACCGCGCCTCGGCCGGGCTGGCCGGCGACGCGAGCCTCGTGGGGGAAGCGAGCGACTACGTCGCCCTCCGGTTCGACGCCACGAAGGTGCCGGTCGGCAGCTATCTGATCCCACTGGTCATCAGGTACACGGCCGCTCTGCCGGTCTCCGTTCTCGGGAAGATCACGGTCGATGTCTCCTGACCTGCGTACCCGCGTGTCCGTCGCCGTGGTCGGGCTTGCCGTCGCCGCGCTCGCCGGCGGCTGCGGCTCGAACTCGGCCTCGAAGGCGGCCGGGGCCGTGCCCGACCCGTCGGCGACCAGGGTGAACGTGATGGCGGACGCCACGACGGCGAAGCTGGCGGGGGCCGAGGCTGCACGCCTGTGCGCGGTGGCCACCCAGCGGTTCGCCACCGAGAAGGCGATCACCGAGGATCTCGACCGGCGGCTGGCCGCGGTGGGCGTGACCCACGCGCAGTGGAAGAGCTGGCACGACGAACTGGTGACCTCGCCGTCGCTCGCCACGCAGTTCTCCGCCGTCGGCAAGCCCTGCTGAGAGGCGGTTCTTCGGGCCCGAACAGGCCGACGCCCAGGAGAGCCGGCTTCCGGCTCGCCTGGCGTCAGGGCGGGTCGTCAGGCGGCGACGATCGCCAGACGTACGGCCTCCGCCAGCTCGGGCGTACCGGTCCAGCGTCCTGGTCGATGACGCCCACGCGCTCCGTCAGCTCCACCACGACGCCGCCCAGGTCCCCGGCCTGCGTCAGCACCGCGCGGATCCGCGGGTCGGACAGCAGGTGGGGGCTCAGGTTGACGGTGAGGAAGCAGACGGGGGTATGTCGTGGCGACCCGCGAGGACCGGGCCGTGGAAGCGGGCGAGCGACTCGTAGCCGACGGTGGCGCCGGTGACCAGGTCGACGATCGGCTGATACACCAGCCGGACGGCGTCACGACCGGCCAGGATCCCGTCGATGAGGTCCCGCCACGCGACGTCGGCGCCGCGCGGCGCCGGGTGGGGCCTGCTGCCGGTGGCCAGCACCGTCCCCTCGTCCACCTTGTCCTTCCCGGCTGTTCGGGGCTCGGGCGCAGTCCTCCGGAGTGCGGCAGTGCCACGGCTCGGCGTCCCGGGCCCGTCCCGGGCCCGTGCCGGGCCCTGAACGGCCCGCCGGACGGCCGGTAGGGTCGTCCCGTCGTACGCGGAAGGGGGACGGTGACGGAGCAGGCGGGCCTGGTGGACGAACCGAGCGACCGGATCTGGACCGTCCCGAACGTGCTGTCCGCGCTGCGCCTGGCGGGCATCCCGTTGTTCCTGTACCTGGTGCTCGGTCCGCACGCCGACGGCTGGGCGATCATGGTCCTGATGGCCGCCGGCGCGACGGACTACCTGGACGGGAAGATCGCGCGCCGGTACGGGCAGTTCTCCCGCCTCGGTCAGCTGCTCGACCCGGCCGCCGACCGGCTGTACATCCTGGCGACGCTGCTGGCCCTCGTGGCCCGCGACGGATTGCCGCTCTGGTGGGCGCTGGCCCTGATCGGCCGCGACGTGATCCTGGCCGGCTTCCTGCCGGTACTGCGACGGCACGGCTACGGCCCGCTGCCCGTGCACTTCCTGGGCAAGGCCGCCACATTTTGCCTGCTGTTCGCCTTCCCGATGCTGCTCGCATCCCTCCCGGGCACGCACGATCTTCTGGCCACGGTGTGCCGGCCCCTGGGTTGGGCGTTCGCCGCCTGGGGGAGCACCCTCTACTGGTGGGCCGGGGTGCTGTACGTCGTTCAGGTACGGCAGCTCGTCCGGGCAGAGGGCAAGGATGGCAGCGGGGGACACGTGGAGGGAGCGCGCGGGTGATGAGGGCGGACCGCCGCCTCACGCGCGCGCCCGGGGGGCGCGGGCGCGGCCCGGCTGGGCCGCCTCGGTGGCCGGCATGAGGGCCGTCGTCATGGCCGGCGGTGAGGGCACCCGCCTGCGCCCGATGACGGCGAACCAGCCCAAGCCGCTCCTGCCGGTCGTGAACCGGCCGATCATGGAGCACGTCCTGCGGCTGCTGAAGCGGCACGGGTTCGACGAGACGGTGGTCACCGTCCAGTTCCTGGCCAGCCTCATCCGCACGTACTTCGGGGACGGCGACGAGCTCGGGATGCACCTGTCGTACGCCACCGAGCAGACACCACTCGGTACGGCCGGCTCGGTGAAGAACGCCGAGGCCGCGCTCAAGGACGACGCGTTCCTCGTGATCTCCGGCGATGCGCTGACCGACATCGACCTCGGGGCGGTGGTCCGCGCCCACAAGGACCGCGGCGCGCTGGTCACCGTCTGCCTCAAGCGGGTCCCCGACCCGCTCGAGTTCGGCATCGTCATCACCGACGAGGAGCAGCGCATCGAGCGGTTCCTCGAGAAGCCCACCTGGGGCCAGGTGTTCTCCGACACCGTGAACACCGGCATCTACGTGATGGAGCCCGAGGTCTTCGACCACGTGGCCCTCGGCGAAGTCGTGGACTGGTCCGGGGACGTGTTCCCGGCCCTGGTCAAGAGCGGCGCACCGGTCTTCGGCTATGTCGCAGAGGGCTACTGGGAGGACGTCGGCACGCACGAGAGCTACCTGCGGGCCCAGGCGGATGTGCTCAACCGTCGCGTGGACGTCGACATCGACGGTTTCGAGGTGGCGCCGGGCGTCTGGATCGGTGACGGTGCGGAGGTCGACCCGGAGGCCACGCTGAGTGGACCGGTCTACGTCGGCAATTACGCCAAGGTCGAGGCCGGCGCGGAGCTGCGGGAGTACACCGTCCTCGGCAGCAACGTCGTGGTGAAGGGCGGGGCCTTCCTCGAGCGCGCCGTCGTGCACGACAACGTCTTCATCGGCCCACAGGCCTCCCTGCGCGGCTGTGTCATCGGCAAGAACAGCGACGTGATGCGGGCGGCCCGGGTCGAGGAGGGTGCCGTCGTCGGCGACGAGTGCGTGGTGGAGGAGGAGGCGTACCTCTCCAGCGGCGTCAAGGTCTACCCCTTCAAGACCATCGAGGCCGGCGCGGTGGTCAACACCAGTGTCATCTGGGAGTCCCGCGGTTCGTCCTCCCTGTTCGGCCCACGCGGGGTGTCCGGGCTGGTGAACGTCGAGATCACGCCGGAGTACGTCGTCCGCCTCGCGTCGGCGTATGCCACGACGCTCCGCAAGGGCAGCGCGGTGACGACCGCCCGGGACGCGTCGAGGGCGTGCCGGGCCTTCAAGCGGGCGGTCATCGCGGCGCTGACGGCCAGCGCGATCGACGTCCGGGACCTGGAGGTCGCGCCGCTGCCGGTGACGCGGTTCGAGACCGCGACGAGCGACGCCCAGGGCGGGGTGGTCCTGCGGACGACGCCGGGTGACCCGCAGTCGATCGACATCGTCTTCCTGGACGAGCACGGCGCCGACCTGTCCCAGGTGGCCCAGCGCAAGCTCGAGCGGGTCTTCAGCCGGCAGGAGTTCCGCCGCGCGTTCCCGGGGGAGATCGCCGAGCTGTCCTTCCCGGCCCGCGCGCTCGACACGTACGCCCAGGAACTGCTCCGGGCGCTCGACATGACCGGCGTCGGCGAGGCGGGCCTGAAAGTCGTCGTGGACACGGCTGGGGGAGCGGCAGCCCTCGTCCTCCCCGCCCTGCTCGGACGGATCGGTGTGGAAGTCCTCACTGTCAACAACAGGTTGAGTGAGACCAGTACAACGGAGTCTCTTGCCATCCATCTGCACGACCTCGAGCGCCTCGGCGGGCTGGTCTCCAGCTCGCGAGCGGACTTCGGCGTCCGGTTCGACCACGTCGCCGAGCGCATCGCCATCGTCGACGAGCGCGGCGCGCTGGTGCACGACGACCGCGCGCTCCTGGTCCTGCTGGACCTGGTGGCCGCGGAGCGCGGGCGCGGCGGCCAGATGGCGCTGCCCGTGACGACGACCCGAGTCGCGGAGGAGATCACCCACTTCCACGGCAGCGACATCACCTGGACGTCCACCTCGCCGGACGACCTCAGTCGCGCGGCAGGGACACCCGGCGTCGTGTTCGCCGGCGACGGGCGCGGTGGCTTCGTGCTGCCGGAGTTCTCCACGTCCATCGACGGGATCGCCGCCTTCGTCCGGCTGCTCGGACTGGTCGCCAGGACCAAGCTCACCCTGTCCCAGATCGACGCCCGCATCCCGCGCGCCCACATCGGCCGGCGCACCGTGCCGACACCCTGGGCGAGCAAGGGGGCGGTGATGCGGCATGTCCTCGAGGCTGCCGGCGACCGCACGATCGACACCACCGACGGTGTGCGCGTGGTGGAGGCCGACGGCCGCTGGGCCCTGGTCCTGCCGGACCCGTCCGAGGCGGTCACCCACCTGTGGGCCGAGGGGCCCGATGACGCGGCGGCTGCGGACCTGATCGCCGAGTGGGCTGCGGTCGTGGAGGCGGCGGTGGAAGCCGTGGACAAGGGCGACCGGGTCTGATCGTCGGCCGTTCCGGGCCGTTGCCGGCCGTTCCCACAGCGCGGCGACGGGTCGCCCGACGTGTCGTTGATGCAGGATGGAACGGTGACGAACGAGACCCCCACCCGACCAACGGCGAGCTCTGCTCGCAGGGTCGATGGGTCGATGTCTCTGCTTGTCGACATGATGACCAATACCCAGGATCAGGCGTACGCGGACGCTGCCGCCCGTCGCCGCGGGGAGGCGGACGGCCGGTCCGCCCCCGGGCACGTGACCGGCCGGAGTCTCGGCCGGCGGGGGGTCGCTGTCCTGCTCCTGGTGGCGCTCGGGCTGCTGACCGGCACGGCCGCCGCGCAGGTCAAGCGGCGGGAGGCGGGCACCAGCGGAGTGCGCGCCCAGCTCGTGGCCGACGTGCACCGCCGTACGGCGGAGTCGGACGCCCTCGCCGCCCAGGCGGTGCGGCTGCGCCGGGACGTGGCCCGGGCACGCGATGCCGCACTCAGCAGTGGAGCGGCGGGTAGGGCGGCCGCGACGCGCCTGCGCGCGCTCGAACTCGCGACCGGCATCGGCGCCGTGACCGGTCCCGGTGTGGTGGTCGACGTCGACGATGCGCCGGGTAGTGCCGCCGCCGACCGCGCCCGCGGTGGCCAGCTGGGCCAGGGCCGGGTCCTGGACCGGGACCTGCAGGACGTGGTGAACGGGCTCTGGGGAGCCGGAGCGGAGGCGATCACGATCAACGGTCTGCGACTGACCGCTCAGACAGCGATCCGGAGCGCTGGGGCGGCCATCCTGGTCGACTACCGGCCGCTGAGCCCGCCGTACACGGTCCGGGCGATCGGTGACCCGGGGGTGCTCGGTCCGGCCTTCGCGGACGGCGCGGCCGGCCGGCGGCTGGCGACGTACAGCTCCCTCTACGGCCTCCGGTTCGCGGTGAACCGGACCGAGTCGCAGACGTTGGCAGGAGCCGGCTCCCCGGACCTGCGGGTGGCCACGCCGGTGGGGGGCTCCTCGTGATCCCTGCCCTGGCGCTGGTGATCGGCGTCGCCCTCGGGCTCTTCCTCGGCCCGACGGTCCCGGCCGAGCTGCAGCCGTACCTGCCCATCGCCGTGGTCGCGGCCCTCGACGCCGTGTTCGGCGCGGTACGCGCGCAGCTGGACGGGATCTTCGACGACAGGGTGTTCGTCGTGTCCTTCGTGAGCAATGTGCTCGTGGCCGCGCTCGTCGTCTTCCTGGGCGACCAGCTCGGTGTCGGCGGCCAGCTGTCGACGGGCGTGGTCGTCGTGCTCGGGATCCGGATCTTCTCCAACGCGGCCGCCATCCGGCGCCACCTGTTCCGCGCATGACCGGCAGCGACGTGGCCGGCAAGAAGGCGACGGGGACCGGTAGCCCCGAGGGCAGCACCCCCGAGGGCAGCGCCCCCGACAGGGAGCAGCCGGGCAGGCTGCGGCGGGTGGCCCGTCTCCTCCTGCTGCCGCGGCTGCGTCGGGTCGACGTCGCGGTGGCCGTTCTTCTCGGCCTGCTCGGCTTCGCGGCGGCGGTCCAGGTCCGCTCGAACCAGGACGAGGGTCTGCTCGCCTCGGCCCGGCAGGAGGACCTGGTCCGGATCCTCGACGACCTCTCCAGCCGCAGCGTCCGCCTCCGGCAGGAGGTGAGCACCCTCACCGCCACCCGCGAGAGCCTCACCGGCGGCAGCGGCCGCGATGCGGCGGCGCTCGCCGAGGCGCGCCGGCGCTCGCAGGTGCTCGGCATCCTGGCCGGCACGATCCCCGCCCGGGGACCCGGTGTCCTGGTGACCATCAGGGACCCCCAGGGCAAGGTGGGCGCCGACGTGCTGCTCGACGCGCTGGAGGAGATGCGCGACTCGGGCGCCGAGGCCGTGCAGATGGAGGGCTCGGTCGACGCGAGCGGCCAGCCGACCGTGAACTCGCCGTCCGCGCGGGTCGTGGCGGGTACGGCCTTCGTCGACGCGGCCGACCGGGGTGGCGTCGAAGTCGGCGGAACGCTGTTGCGACCGCCGTACCGCTTCTCCGTCATCGGCGACCCCGCGACCATCGCCGCGGCCCTGGCGATCCCCGGTGGAGTCATCGACAACGTGGAACAGCGCGGCGGGCATGCGGACGTCGTGCGCAACGACAGCGTCCTGGTGGGCGCCTTGCGGGCGCTCGACCGGCCTCGTTACGCTCGCCCCGCCGATCAGTCCACAGGCAACTGACCGCGCGGTCGCAGAGCGGTGGCCGCGCCGACCCGAGAGGCGCCGGTGTATCCCGACGACCTGAAGTACACGGCTGAGCACGAGTGGGTTCGCGTGGTGGGTGACGGCGACGGAGCCACCCTGCGGGTGGGCATCACCGCCTACGCGCAGGAGGCCCTGGGCGACATCGTCTTCGTCACGCTGCCGCAGCTCGGTGCCGAGGTCGAGGCAGGCCAGTCTCTCGGTGAGGTCGAGTCGACCAAGAGCGTGTCGGACGTGTACGCACCGCTCGGTGGCACCGTGACCGGCCGCAATGAGCAGCTGGACGGCTCGCCGGAGCTGGTGAACTCGGATCCGTACGGCGATGGCTGGATGCTCGAGATCCGCCCGACCGGCGGCGTCGACGAGGCGATGCGGTCCGAGCAGCTGCTGGACGCGGCCGCCTACGCAGCGCTCACGACCAGCTCCTAGGCGGGACCCGCAAGACGCTCGACCTCGGGTTGAAGGTGATGGCGCGCCGGGGGCTCACCTTCGGGTTGACCCTCCGGCGAAGCGGCCAGTAGGTTTGCCGATACTCCACAGTCGCGCGCGGGCGTACATGCGCCTGTACCGGGACAGACTGAGGAGAGGCCGCGCCGCGGCCGCGTCCGTGCGACTTCATGCGACGGGCGCCCACCGGATGCCGGGAGGCGGGCAACAGCGTGTTCTGCACCCAGTGCGGCCAGCAGAACCCCGAGGACAGCCGCTTCTGTGCGCGTTGCGGCGCCCCGGTGGTTCCGACGGGCAATCCGAATCCGGGAGGCGAGTCCGCGGCGGAGACCACGTCGACGATTTCTCTGTCCGCGCTGGAAGGCGTCCTGGACGGCGACGGCCCCACGTCGACGGAGACGGCCGGCGAGGAGAGTGGTCCGCTCGAAGGGCTGCCGCCGGGCAGCGCGCTGCTCGTCGTGAAGCGTGGGCCGAATGCGGGGAGCAGGTTCCTGCTCGACGCCGAGGTCACGACCGCGGGCCGGCACCCCGAGAGCGACATCTTCCTCGACGACGTCACCGTGTCGCGTCGGCACGCGGAGTTCGTCCGCGAGGGCAACAGCTTCCTCGTCCGCGACGTCGGCTCCCTGAACGGCACCTACCTGAACCGTGGCCGCATCGACGCCGCGGCGCTCGCCGGCGGCGACGAGGTGCAGATCGGCAAGTACCGGCTGGTCTTCCTCACCGGCGCGAAGGGCGCCGAAGGCCGGTGAGCAGCAGCGCCGTCAACGGGATGCCGTCCCGGGCCTTCATGAGTATCGGGGAAGTGCTCGGCCAGCTCCGGTCCGACTTCCCCGACATCACCATCTCGAAGATCCGCTTCCTGGAGGCGGAGGGGTTGGTCGAGCCCGAGCGGACCTCGTCCGGCTACCGCAAGTTCTCACGGGAGGACCTTGGCCGGTTGCGGTACGTGCTCTCCGCCCAGCGCGACCACTACCTCCCGTTGAGGGTCATCAAGGAACACCTCGACGCGATCGACCGTGGCCTGGAGCCACCGGCGCTCGGCGGGGCCAACGGGCCACGCGTGCCCCGTGCCCTCGTCGCCGCCGAAGGCCTGCCGTCTCCGGAGTCCTTCCTCCCGGACGTCAGTGAGATCCGGCTCAGCCGCGGGGAGCTGCTGGACGCCGCGGGTCTCGACAGCGACCAGCTCGACCAGCTCGAGCAGTACGGCCTCGTACAGCTGCGGCCCGGCGGGAGCCACTACGACGGCGACGCCCTGATCGTGGCCAAGACCGTGGCGGAGATGTCCCGCTTCGGGATCGAGGCCCGTCATCTCCGCCCGTTCAAAGCTGCGGCGGACCGGGAGATCGGGCTCGTCGAGCAGGTCGTCACGCCGCTGGTGCGCCAGCGCAACCCGGAGGCGCGGGCGCGCGCCGACGAGGTCGTGCGCGAGCTCGCCGCCCTCTCCGTCAAGTTGCACTCGACCCTCGTCCGAGCCGGTCTGGGCCCCGCCCTCCGACGCTGAGTCAGACCCTGAACAGGGTGCCGGTTCAGAAGAACCCCGCGATTGCCGCCGTGATTGGGCCGGGCGCCGCGCGGTAGGCTGAGCGAGCGGGCGCGACATGCTCCGGACGGCGCTCCGGGACCGGTCGGTTTCCCCGTGCCACCCACCCGGACGCTGCTGGAGGACCCGTTGGACGAGAGCCGCAGGCCGGAGGATGACGACGGTGCCGCCCTGTCCGAGGTCAGCGTCGTCGGGGTGCGCGTAGAGCTCCCGAGTCAGCAGCCCATCGTGCTGCTCAAGGAAGTCGACGGCGACCGGTACCTCCCGATCTGGATCGGCGCCGTGGAAGCCACCGCGATCGCGTTCGCCCAGCAGGGGGTCGTGACGGCGCGGCCCATGACCCATGACCTCCTGCGCGACCTGCTCACGGCGCTGGACCGGCCGCTCGAGAGCGTGACGATCACCGACCTTCGCGATGGTGTGTTCTACGCCGAACTCGCCTTCGCAGGCGGGATCGCCGTCAGCGCCCGCCCCTCGGACGCGATCGCGCTGGCGATGCGGACCGGCGCGGTCATCCGGAGCAGCGACGCCGTTCTCGCCGAGGCCGGCATCGCGATCCCGGACGAGCAGGAGGACGAGGTCGAGAAGTTCCGCGAGTTCCTGGACAACATCACGCCGGAGGACTTCGAACGGGGCTCCTGACCGGTCCCTGAAGGTAAGCCTCAAGTAGAGGTTGACTTTTGCGACGCGCCGGGCTGCGTCGTTGACCCCGACGGGCGTGCTCCCTAGCGTCACGGGCTACCGGCGACAGGGCGGCTGCGACCCGCTGTCGGCGCACATCGCACGTTGGTTGAGACGTTCCTTCACACACGGACACGGAGGCGAGCGCGTGGCAGACGAGCCCGACAGCCCGCACGGCGGCGACAGCTCTGCTGACGCGGCGGTCGGCACGCGCCCCCCGGCCCTGAACCTCCAGGGCACCCTCTTCGACGACCTGCCCCCGGACCAGCGGCCCGGCGCGATGCCGGTCGGGATCGGCTACCGCGGACCGACGGCCTGTGCCGCGGCCGGGATCACCTACCGCCAGCTGGACTACTGGGCCCGCACCGGCCTCGTCGAGCCCGGTGTGCGGGAGGCCTCGGGCTCCGGCACCCAGCGGCTCTACTCGTTCCGCGACATCCTCGTGCTCAAGATCGTCAAGAAGCTTCTCGATGCCGGGATCTCGCTGCAGAACATCCGTACGGCCATCTCGACCCTGCGCGACCGCGGTGTCGAGGACCTCGGACAGATCACGCTGATGAGCGACGGCACGACCGTCTACGAGTGCACGAGCACCGACGAGGTCGTCGACCTGCTGCAGGGCGGGCAGGCCGTGTTCGCCATCGCGGTCGGCCGGCACGTGCGTGATGTCGAAGGCACCCTGGCGCAACTGCCGGGGGAGCGGGCCCGCGACGGCGAGGCGCCGGCCGTGGCCGAGGCGGACGAGCTCGCTCACCGCCGCCGTCGCCGTACGACGGCCTGACCGCACCACCGCACCACCGCACCACCGCACCACCGCGGCTGACCCGGTGCCGCGGGCGCCGTGCAGCGGGCGGCGCGCGCGGCTGAGCCGGACGAGCTTGACCTTCTCGGAACCTCCACAGCACCCGGGTGCTGTGGATGTTCCGAAAGGTGCGCGGCGGCCCGGACACGCGGCGGCCGGCCCGGCCGGGGGGCCGGTCCGCGCTGGTAACCTGATCTCGCCGACGACCCCACGCGGGAGAGTCCCGCGAAGCCATCGCGGGGCGCCGAAGGAGCAATCCTCCCCGATCAACCTCTCAGGCCCCCGAACCGCGTGGATCAGGCAACTCTGGAAAGCAGCCGCCCGGCGGCTCACCGACGGTGCAAGCCCGTTACCCCTCACCGGGAGCACACGGGTGAAGCTCTCAGGTCCCGTGACAGAGGGGGAGGGCAGTCCATCCAGGGGGCGGCGCACCTGCGCGGCCCCGGCGAACCCGGAGGCCCTCCATGACCGACCCGTCCCTGCACGGCGACACCCTTCGGGACCTCGAGAACGCGCAGCCGTTCGCCACCCGGCACATCGGGCCCGGCGAGGACGAGACCGCCAAGATGCTGGCCGTCGTCGGTGCCGGCTCGCTCGAGGAGCTGGCCGCCCTGGCGGTGCCGGATGTGATCCGGGCCCACGAGGGGCTCGACCTGCCGGCGGCGCGCAGCGAGACGGAAGTGCTCGCCGAGCTGCGGGCGCTGGCCGCCCGCAACCGGGTCACCGTGCCGATGCTCGGCCTCGGCTACTACGGAACCCACACGCCGCCCGTGATCCTGCGCAACGTCATGGAGAACCCGGCCTGGTACACGGCCTACACCCCGTACCAGCCGGAGATCAGCCAGGGCCGGCTCGAGGCGCTACTCAACTTCCAGACCGTCGTCGAGGACCTCACCGGTCTGCCGATCGCCAACGCGAGCCTGCTCGACGAGGCCACCGCCGCGGCCGAGGCGATGACCCTCGCCCGGCGCAGCAGCAAGGCGCCTGAGGGCGCCGTGTTCCTGGTCGACGCGGACTGCCACCCGCAGACCATCGCCGTGCTCACGACCCGGGCCGTGCCGCTGGGTCTCCGCGTGGAGGTCGTCGATCTGTCGACAAACCTTCCTGCCGATAAAGAGGTCTTCGGGGTCCTCCTGCAGTACCCCGGCAGCTCCGGTGCCGTGCGCCCGCTGGCCCCGCTCGTCGCAGAGTCGCACGAGCGTGGCGCGCTCGTCGCCGTCGCCGCGGACCTGCTCGCGCTCACCCTCGTCATCCCGCCGGGCGAGGCAGGCGCCGACGTCGCGATCGGCAGCAGCCAGCGCTTCGGCGTACCCCTCGGCTACGGCGGTCCACACGCCGGGTACATGGCCGTCCGCAAGGGCCTCGAGCGCAGCATGCCCGGCCGTCTCGTCGGCGTCAGTGTCGACGCGCAGGGGGCGCCGGCGTACCGGCTCGCCCTGCAGACCCGTGAGCAGCACATCCGCCGCGAGAAGGCGACCAGCAACATCTGCACCGCCCAGGTGCTGCTTGCCGTCATGGCCGGCATGTACGCCGTCTACCACGGTCCGGACGGTCTGCGGGCGATCGCCCGGCGGACCCACCGGATGGCCGTCCTGCTCGGCGCGGCTCTGGAGTCCTGCGGGGCGCAGATCGTCCACGACGCGTTCTTCGACACCCTCACCGTGCGGGTCATCGGCCGCGCCGCGCAGATCGTGGAGAGCGCCCGGGTGGCCGGCATCGACCTGCGCCTGGTCGATGCGGACACGGTCGGGATCTCCACCGACGAGACGACGACGCGGGACAACCTCGAGCTGGTGCTCGACGCGTTCGGCGCCGGCCGCCCCGACTGGGACGAGCTGGATGCGGCGACGGCCGACCGGCTGCCCCGCGAGCTCGCCCGGACCACGCCGTACCTGACGCACGAGGTCTTCCGTTCGCACCACAGCGAGACCGCGATGCTGCGCTACCTGCGCCGGCTGTCCGACCAGGACCTCGCCCTCGACCGCACGATGATCCCGCTGGGTTCCTGCACGATGAAACTCAACGCGACGACCGAGATGGAGCCGGTCACCTGGCCCGAGTTCGCCGGGCTGCACCCGTTCACCCCGGCCGAGCACGCCGCCGGCTACCGGCAGCTGATCGACGACCTCGCCGGCTGGCTGTGCGAGATCACCGGCTACGACGCCTGCAGCCTGCAGCCCAACGCCGGCAGCCAGGGCGAGCTGGCCGGCCTCCTCGCCATCCGGGAGTACCACCGGGCCACCGGCGACACCGGCCGCGACGTCTGCCTCATCCCCGCGAGCGCCCACGGCACCAACGCCGCCAGCGCGGTGATGGCCGGGATGAAGGTCGTGGTCGTCGGGACGACGCCGACCGGCGACGTGGACGTGGACGACCTGCACACCAAGATCGAGGCGAACCGGGACCGGCTGGCCGCGCTGATGGTCACGTACCCGAGCACGCACGGCGTCTTCGAGACCCAGATCACCGACATCTGCGCCGCCGTCCACGACGCCGGCGGGCAGGTGTACGTCGACGGCGCGAACCTCAACGCGCTCGTCGGGCTGGCGAAGCCGGGCAAGTTCGGGGCCGACGTCAGCCACCTCAACCTGCACAAGACGTTCTGCATCCCGCACGGCGGCGGCGGCCCGGGCGTCGGTCCGGTGGCGGCCCGCGCCCACCTCGCGCCGTACCTGCCGAACCACCCGCTCGACCCGGCCGCCGGACCGGCCACTGGTCCGGGACCGGTCAGCGCGGCGCCGTACGGCAGTGCGGGGATCCTGCCGATCAGCTGGGCGTACGTCCGGCTGATGGGCGCCGCGGGGCTGACCCGGGCCACCCAGATCGCCGTGCTCAACGCCAACTACGTGGCCAAGCGGCTGCAGCCGCACTACCCGGTGCTCTACACCGGCCGCGGCGGGCTGGTGGCCCACGAGTGCATCGTCGACCTGCGCCAGATCACCAAGGACACCGGCGTGACCGTCGACGACGTGGCAAAGCGGCTCATCGACTACGGCTTCCACGCCCCGACCATGAGCTTCCCGGTGGCCGGGACGTTGATGATCGAGCCGACCGAGAGTGAGGACCTGGCCGAGCTCGACCGGTTCTGCGACGCGATGATCGCGATCCGTCAGGAGATCGACCTGGTGGCCGGGGGTACCTGGCCGCGGACGGACAACCCGCTTCAGGCGGCGCCGCACACCGCGGCCAGTGTCACCACCGACGCGTGGGAGCACCCCTACTCGCGCGAGACGGCGGCGTTCCCGGCCGGCGTCCGGCCGGCCACGAAGTACTGGCCGCCGGTACGGCGGATCGACGGTGCGTACGGCGACCGCAACCTGGTCTGCTCATGCCCCTCGCCGACGGCGTACGAGTCGTAGCCGGCCGTCGGCGGCCGGCCGGGCCTCAGGCTGCGCTGGAGACCCGGGTCCAGAGCCGGCAGCCGGGCCGGTGCGGGTCGACGACCTGGCGGTCGGGCAAGATCTCTCCGGTGTCCTCGAAGACGACCACGCCGTTGCAGAGCAGGCTCCAGCCCTGCTCGGGGTGGCTCGAGATCACCTTGGCGGCGTCATGGTCGGGTCGAGAGGCCGAGGGGCAGGTCGGGCTGTGCGCGCACATCGTGGTGCTCCGGTTGCAGGGGTCGTCGTCCTGATGACTTTCGTCACCTGAGTGTCGGGCCTGAGCTTGCTTTGCGGGATGGTCAATCGGGGTGGTTGTGGGCGTATTTAGTACGGCCATCTGCGCGCCACCGGGCCGCGCGGACGGGTGGGCGAACCCCCTCGTCGAGCTCGAACGTCTCGAATGGCGGGCCGGCGACGGCGGCGACCCCGCCGTCCTGCTGCAGGACTTCCTCGAGGAGCACGGTCTGGGTGGTGAACCCCCCGCGCAGACGGGCGACACCGCGGTCGCGCTGCTGATCGGTGCTGCGGGGTGCGCCCGGATCGCCGGGACCCCGGCCGGCCGGCCGTCGCCCGTGCCGGCGGTCCCCGAACTGGTCGCCGTGGCCGTCCGGCGGGGCGACGCGGCAGCGGCAGCGCGTACCGCGGTCGCGGGCGAGTGGACCACCAGCTGGAGCGATGCCGAGCACGCCGATGCTGTCGAGACGGTCCGGGCGGCCATCGCCCGCGGCGACGTCTACCAGGCCAACGTCGTCGGGCACCGCAGCGCGGCGCACCGCGCGGCCCCGGCCGACATCGCCGCCGCGCTGGCCCGGCTACCAGGTGCGACGTACGGCGGGCTGTTGACGGGGGAGGGCTGGGCGGTCGGCTGCGCGTCGCCGGAGCAGCTCGTCCGGGTGGTCGGCCGGCGGATCACGACCGAACCGGTCAAGGGCACGCTCAGGGTCGGACCGGGCGCGCGCGAGCGGCTGCGGGCCAGCGAGAAGGACCGGGCAGAGCACGTCATGATCGTCGACCTGGCGCGCAACGACCTGGCGCGGGTCGCCGTCACCGGCAGCGTGCAGATGGAGAGCCTGTACGACCTGAGCGAGTGGTCCGGGTTGTGGCACGCCGGGTCGACGGTGGCGGCCGAGCTGGAGCCGGGGGCCACGGTGCTCGACGTCCTGCGGGCCGTCGCGCCCGGCGGTTCGGTCACCGGCGCGCCGAAGCGAGCCGCCTGCAGCCTGCTGGCAAGCCTCGAGCCGGTCGGCCGAGGACCGGCGATGGGAGCCTTCGGCCTGGTCACGCCGGGGGGCCTCGACCTCGGCTTGACCATCAGGACGGTCGGCGTGGACGAGGACCGGGTGCACCTGTGGGCCGGCGGCGGAATCACCTGGGGGAGCGACGCCAAGGACGAGGTGGCCGAGGCGCACGCGAAGGCCGGTCCGGTGATGGCCACGCTACGTCCGGCCCTCTGACTCCTGCGCCTCCTCGAGCACGGGGGCCCGGCCCATCCAGGTGGCGCGCAGAACCGTCCAACCTGCCTGCTCGTACGCCGTACAGACCTGCGCGTCGTCGTCCACCACAAGTGCGACGATCCGGTCCCGCGCCAACCGACGCAGCAGCTGGGGCTTGGCCATCCGGGCGGGCCGGCGGTCGCCCTCGGCGCGCATGGACAGGCGGCCTTCCGGCAGCCCGTGCCGGCGGAACCAGTCGAGCGTGTCCTGCCGGCAGTGCTCCGGACGCCCGGTCACATAGACCACCTCGCAGTCCTTCCCGCTCTCCAGGCACAGTGCGATGCCCTCGGCCAGCGGCGGATCGTCGACAGCGGCGGCGAAGAACGCCCCCCAGTCCTTCGGCCGTGACTCCAGGTGGTGCAGCCGGTGGCGTACGTCGGCCAGCACCCCGTCCACGTCGAACACGGCCAGCGGGCGATCCTCAGTCACGGCTCGACCCTACGGCTGGGATCAGGGGAACCCCGGCACCGCTCGAGAAAGTGCCGCATCCACCCTCCAGCCCTTCTCGCGCGTGCCGATATGTCTTCTATGCGACCCTTCCGTCTGCTGACCATGTCCTCCCTGGCCACGCTGAGCGTGCTTGCCGGCCTCCTCGCCGCCGGGGCTCCGGCCGCCCAGGCGGCGCCGCCCGCCGCTGCGCCGACCCTGACCCCACAGGCCTATGCCGCCCGGGTGGCCGTCCTCGTGAACCAGCAGCGGGCCAGGGCCAAGCTGCGCCCGCTGACCGTGTCGGCCTGCGCCACGCGGTTCGCCGGCGCCTGGTCGGCGCGGATGGCGAAGACCGGCGCCTTCGACCACCAGTCGCTCCGGCCGATCATGACCGGCTGCAAGGCGCGCGGCGCCGGCGAGAACATCGCGTACGGCTCCGTGACGCCGGACCAGATGATGGCCATGTGGATGAGGTCGCCCGGCCACAAGGCGAACATCCTGCGGCCGTCGTACACGCATCTGGGCGTCGGTGTGGCCCGCTCCGGCGCCAACCGCTGGTACGGCACCCAGGACTTCCTCAGCCTGTAGGTCATGGCGGGGCCTCTGCCCCTGGTTGTCACGGGCTGTCCGGCAGGACAGCGTCACCGGGCGGCGAGGTCGCCGCGCAACCGCCCCGGGTACATGTACCTCACCCAGGAGGTGCGTGATGACCGAACAGCTCGCACAGCAGATGACCCCCGACGAGCCGCCCACCGGGACGGACCAGGCGACCACTGCGCAGGAATCCCCGCAGGAAACTCCGCAGCAGGCCGGAGAGCCGCTCTTCGAGCCGCAGCAGGGACAGGACTTCCAGCGCCAGTGGAGCGACGTGCAGTCGCGCTTCGTCGACGACCCGCGTGGCGCCGTGCAGGAAGCCGATGCCCTCGTGGCGGAGGTGGTGCGCACGCTGGTGGAGGGTTTCGCCGGCCGTCGTTCGTCGCTGGAGAAGGAGTGGGACCGCGACGAGCAGCCTGACACCGAGGAGTTGCGCGTGGTCTTCCAGCGCTACCGGTCGTTCTTCACCCGGCTGCTCGCCGCCTGAGCCGGGAGACGTGACATGACAACAACCTTGATCGTCGTGCTCGTCGTCGTCGTCCTGATCCTGCTGGTTCTCGGCGCCGTGGCCGTCATGAACCGCCGCCGCCAGGAGCTGCAGAGCAGGTTCGGTCCCGAGTACGACCGCACCGTCGAGGAATCGGGCGACCGCCGGGCCGCCGAGAAGGAGCTGCAGGCGCGCACCCAGCGGCGCGAAGAGCTCGACATCAAGCCGCTGGACGCGGACCGGCGCGCCGGTTTTGCGGACCGCTGGCGGCAGGCGCAGGAGTCCTTCGTCGACCGGCCGGGTGTCGCCGTGCGCGAGGCCGACGTGCTGGTCACGACGGTGATGGCCGAGCGCGGATATCCCGTGGAGAACTTCGACCAGCAGGCCCGTGACGTGTCGGTGGACCACGCCGACGTCGTCGAGCATTACCGGGCCGCGCACGACATCGCCGACCGGGAGAGCCGGCACCAGGCGAGCACGGAGGACCTGCGTACGGCGATGGTGCATTACCGCTCGCTGTTCGCGCGGCTGTTGGACGACGGCGCCCGGGACCGCACCGGCCGCTGAGCGGTG
>JAOPWV010000116.1 GCA_025965475.1 Frankiales bacterium
AGGAGGTCATCCGGCTGCTGCTCCGTCGGCGACGTATGTGAAGCGGCGTACCGCCCCTGGGGCGTCCGGGTCCGCGGCGTCCCGGGTCACCGGATCCACCCAGGACGTGAAGTCCTCGACGGTGCGCACAGCCAGGCGAGGACCGGCCTGGGCCGGGTCGACGTACAGCGGGACGTACACGACCACCGTCCGGTCGTCGTCGTTCGCGTCATGGCCCAGACCCAGGACCAGGTAGTAGCGCTCTGCCTTGTAGTGCCGGTAGACGCCGGCGGGCACATCGATGCTCACCGCCCTAGCCTGCACCAGTGCCCCGTCCGCGTGCCGTGTCGGCCCACCTGATCACCGCGCAGGTTCCGCTGGTGCTGTGGGCCGTCTCCGTACGCGGCCTCAGTGCAGGCGGCCGTCGCTGAGCGTGGCCCTGCCCAGTTCGACCAGTGGGGCGATGCGGCTCTCGATACCGTCGAAGCCCTCGCCGACCATGGCGCCGCCGCGGGCCCGGGCGACGATCCCGGCGCAGACCACGGCCAGCTTGAAGAAGGCGAACGCGACGTACCAGGGCAACGGCTCGAGATCCAGACCGCTGCGCCGGGCGTACTGCTCCGCGACCTGCGACCGGTCCGGGAAGCCCTCGAGCACCGTGGCCGCCGGCACGACGGTCGCCCTGTTGCGGACGTCGCCGTCATCGCCTTGCGACCAGTAGACGAGCAGCATGCCGAGATCGGCGAGGGGGTCGCCGAGGGTGCTCAGCTCCCAGTCGAGGACCGCGACGATCCGGCCCGGTTCCGCCGGGTGGAGCATCGTGTTGTCGAGCCGGTAGTCGCCGTGCACGATCGTCGAGCGCTGCGTCGCGGGCAGCGACGAGGCGAGGTCGGTGGCGAGTGCGTCGAGCGCCTCCAGGCCCGCGATGCGGGTCGCGTCCCACTGCTTCCCCCAGCGGCCCACCTGCCGGGGGAGGTAGCCCTCCGGCCGGCCGAACTCCTCGAGGCCCACGACGGCGGGTACGACGGCGTGCAGGTCGGCGAGCACGTCCACCAGACCGACCCCGATCGCCCGCCGCTGCTCGGCGCGGTCGGCGTAGCCGGCAGGCAGGCTCTCCCGGCAGACGTGGCCGTCCACCGCCTGCATGACGTAGAACGGCTGGCCGAGCAAGGCGGCGTCGCGGCACAGGTGCAGCATCTGAGGGACCGGCACGGCGGTCGGCGCCAGAGCAGCCATGGCGGTGTACTCGCGCACCATGTCGTGGGCGGTCGGCAGGACGTGCCCCAGGGGCGGCCGCCGCAGGATGACCTCGCCGGCCGGCGAGCAGACGCGATAGGTCAGGTTGGACTTGCCGCCGGCGATCAAGGTCACTGTCGGCGACGCCCACGCCTCGTCGCGGAGCACCTCGGCGAGGTAGGGCCCGATCGTCCGGGGCTCGGCGCCCGCATCCGTCGTCGTCATGGCCCGACCCTAGTGGCGAGGCAGGGCCCGCGCCGGAGCGTCCCCCACGCCCGCCTAGGCTCGCTGCTCGTGCCCCAGCGCCTCACAGACCGTTCGCCGGTCATCCCGCCCGAGACGCTCGTCGCCTCGATGGTGCCGCCGCCGCGGTTCGACCAGGTTCGCTTCGAGACGTACCGGCCCGATCCCGAACAGCCGTCGCAGGCAGCAGCTGTCGAGACGCTGAAGGCCTTCAGCCGAACGCTCGACCCGCCGGTAAAGCGCCGCTTCGGTCGCCCGCGCCCTCCGGCGCGTGCGACCGGCGTCTACCTGGACGGCGGATACGGCGTCGGCAAGACCCATCTGCTCGCCTCGCTCTGGCACACGGCACCCGCCCCTCGGGCATACGGAACCTTCGTCGAGCTGACCCACCTGGTGGGGGCCCTGGGTTTCGCCGACACGGTGGCTGCCCTGTCCGGACATCGCCTGCTCGCCATCGACGAGTTCGAACTCGACGACCCCGGCGACACGGTGCTCGTGTCCACGCTCCTGTCACGACTCGTCGAGGCGGGCGTCAAGATCGCTGCCACCTCGAACACCTTGCCCGGCGCACTGGGGGACGGCCGTTTCTCGGCCGGCGACTTCCTGCGGGAGATCCAGGGGCTGTCCGCGCACTTCCATCCGGTGCGCGTGGACGGCGAGGATTTCCGCCACCGCGGGCTGCCGGCGGCGCCGCCGCCCGTCGACCACGAGGAGTTGGTGCGCCGGAGCGAGTCGTTACCCCAGGCGTCGTACGACGACTTCGACGCGTTGCTCGCTCATCTGGCACAGCTGCATCCGTCGAGGTACGGCGCGCTGGTCGGGGACGTCGACCTGGTCTGCCTCGCCGGCGTACATGAGGTCGCTGATCAGGCTGCCGCATTGCGGCTAGTGGTGCTGGCGGACCGGCTCTACGACCGTGACATTCCGGTCGTGACGAGCGGCGTGCCGTTGGACGCCTTGTTTCCCCGTGAACTTCTCGAGGGTGGCTACCGCAAGAAGTACCTGCGGGCGATCAGCCGCCTGACCGCACTCGCCCGGCAGGCGCAAGCCGCCTGACCTCACGTTCGGGCTGGACGACCAGCCGCCCGACCGCACGCGTCCGGCAGGCCAGCCCGCTGCAGGAGCTTCGTGTGAGCCCGATGGCGTAGTTCGCGAGCTACGCCGCGACCTTCGCCGGGAGAGCGGCTCGTGGCGGATCACGTACGGTCTGAAATCCCGCTGTGAAGTCAACGAAAGCCAGCTACAGAATTGCTGTGAGTTGGCTGTGCGTCGCCTGATCGACCGCCTCGCCTGAAGGCTGCGAACGTCCTTGCCACGGGCGGCCACACGGGCGGCCCCGAACCCGAGGAGAGCGTATGTCCTTGCGACGCGCCGCCGGCTCGACCCTCCTGGCGGCAACGGTTTTCGTGGGACTCAGTGGCGGAACGGCGTTCGCCGACAGCTCGCACGTCGACGGCAGGTCGTGGAACAACCATCACCAGTCCAAGAGCAGTGACGACTGGTGGGGCCACCACCGTCACCACGGCGACGACTGCTGGTGGTGCGATGACGAGCATCACCACCGCCGCCACCACCACCACCACCACCACGACGATGACTGGGGCCGCTGGTAGCGCTGGGTGTCAGTAACACACACCACCGCGGCCTAGTTCACGACAAGCGGGACGGCCATCTCCGGCTGTCCCGCTTCTCGTCGGGCGGGGTGACGCGGGCCATTCCGCCGCGCGCGTAGCAGTGGCTCACCGAAGCACCCGGCCTCCGGCTCGGGTGCTTCTTGGTCTGTAGTCAGGTACCTACTGTCCGAGAAAGAGGTGACGCGTCAACCAAAAGCACCTACAGACATGCCGTGAGTTGCCTGTGCGCCGGTCGGTCGACCGGGGTGGGGGATCGCTGCGACGGTCCTTGGGCGGGTCGCTAAATGGTGACCTCGAATCCAAGGAGAGCGAATGATCCTGCGTTACGCCGTCGGCTCGACCCTGCTGGCCACGACACTCCTCACGGGGGTTGGTGGTGGCACGGCCTTTGCCGACAGTTCGAACCAGTGGAACCGCCACTCCGACAGCAGCTGGAACGACAACCACAACAAGAAGAGCAACAACGACTGGAACCACAAGAACGACTGGAAGAACAACGACTGGAACCGGAAGGACAACCGGGACCGGAAGGACAACTGGAAGAACAGCGACTGGAACCACAAGAACGACTGGAACCGGAAGAACGACTGGAAGAACAACGACTGGAACCGGAAGAGCAACGACTGGAACAAGAAGAACAACGACTGGAACAAGAAGAACGACGGGAACCGGAACTGGAAGTCCGCCTGAGTTCACACCTGGGCAGCGCGGAGCGGGGCGGCCTCAGGCCGTCCCGCTTCCCCGTTCCAGGCCAGGTCGGGTCAGGGGGTCGAGAAGATGAGCTCGCTGGCCGAGTAGACGGCCCCCAGCACGCCGGCGGTCTCGACGATCTCGGAGAGCACGATGGGCAGGTTGCTCGTCGCCAGCGGGAGCGACTCGCTGTAGATGGTCTGACGGATCTCGGCCAGCAGTGGATGCCCGAGCCGCGACACGCCTCCGGCGATGACGACGAGTGGCGGGTTCATGAAGTTGACCAGACCGGCCAGGACCCGGCCCAGGTCGCGTCCACCGGACCTGATCAGGGCGACGGCGACCGGGTCGCCCTGCTGCGCGGCGATACCCACGTCGACCGCGGTGAGCTCGCGGTTCGTGGCGAGGCGCTCCGCCAGGACCGGGGACTGTCCTGCGTGGGCTGCAGCCAGGGCGCCACGCGCCAGGGCGGCGCCGCCGAAGGTGGCTTCCAGACAGCCACGTTTGCCACAGGCGCAGGGCACGTCGTCGGTGACCTTGATGTGGCCGATGTCGCCGGCGCACCCGGCTGCTCCGTGGTAGACGGCGCCCTTCATGACCATGGCCGAGCCGATGCCCGTCCCGATCTTCACGTACAGGAAGTCGTCCATGCCCTTGGCGACGCCGCCCCACCGTTCGCCGAGGGCCATGACGTTGACGTCGTTGTCGACCCGGACCGGGCAGCGGAACTCGCGGGCCAACTGATCCCGAACCGGGTACTGGCTCCAGCCCGGCATCAGCGGGGGACTGACCGACACCCCGTCGCGGTAGCTGACCGGGCCCGGGATGCCGACCCCGATCCCGCTGATCCCTGCCACGGCCGTCGTGGCCACGAGCTTGGCGATGAGGTCGTGGACCTGGGCGAGGACCTTCTTGGGCCCCTCCCGGATGTCCGAGGGCTCCTCCTCGAAGCAGATCAGGTCGAGCTGGCTGTTGGCGATACCGACGGCGACCGACGTGGCCCCCAGGTCCACGCCGACGAATCGGAGATCGTGGCCGAGTTCGACCACCGGGGACGGCCGCCCGCCCCTCGACCTGCTCTTGCCACCGTGGCTGATCAGCCCGGCCGCACCCAGTTCGTCGAGTTCGACCGCCAGCCGGGCCCGGCCGATCTCCGCGAAGTCGACGAGCTGAGCGTGGGTGCAGGCCCCGACGTCCCGGAGCAGGCGCAGGATCTGGGCCTGGTGCGACGTGCGCGCGCTGACACCGGTCCCGAGGGGCATGCTGTCCTGCCTGTCCGATGAGCCGGCCGGTCCGACTGTCGTGGGGTCCATCTTGTCCCACGGGTCCTCAGTCGGCGGGCTCCCGGACTCAGAGACGCGCCAGGCAGTCCTTGACGTAGGCATCTGAGGTCGCCAGCTCCTGGGTGATCCGCTCGAGCGACCAGCCGGCCGTGCCGTGGCACTTGATGCTCGCCGCGCCCTCGTACCCGACCCTCTTCAGCGTGCCCAGCGGGACGGCATGGTCGAGGGTGCCCGAGGGGCGGGGCAGCTGCTGGTCGCCGGGCCCGAAGTTCAACCCGTCGATGCCGTGCCGGTACGCCCGGTCGATGTCCCAGATGTAGTAGTAGAAGAGTCGCTTGCGCTCGGCGAGGTAGGTGATCGCCTCGCTGATCGAGTCGCCCATGACCCACAGGTGCGGGGGAGCGAGGCAGATCCCGAGGTTCGGGTGGTCGATGTCCGTGATCAGCCGCTTGATCTGCGCGAGGCTGTCGACGCCCTCGTCCCAGCGCCGGTCCTCGTTCGCGCCCGACTCGAAGTCGGCGCTGAAGGGCACGGTGAGGTGGTTCTCCACGGCGATGCGCACGCCGGCCTTCTCGCCTGCCTCGACGAGCGGCGGAAGGAAGGACGACACGAAGTCCGGGTAGTTGGCCTCGCAGTCGAAGACCACCGCGTCGATGCCCAGGTCGCTGGCGAACGCGATGCGCTCGAGCATCTCGTCCTGCGTCTTGCCGTACATCGTCAGCCCGCACGGCCGGACGCCGTACCGCTGGAGCGTCGCCAGGATCTTGCCCGGATCGTCCCCGGGGTTGACGTGCGCGGCGAGCGGGGGCGCCGACGACCAGAGGTTCACCTCCGTGAAGCCGAGGGAGGCGAGCTCCCTGACGGAGTCCTCCAGGGGGTAGTCGTGGTACGGGACGATCTCGGCGGTGTAGCGGAACACGGGATTCTCCTGGACTCGTGTCGGAAGGGACCTGTGTGTGTCACTCGTCCCAGACGAAGACGGCCTTCTCGGTCTCCCTCTGGTCGAAGGCGCGGAACGCCTCCTCGGCGGAGGTGAGCGGGAACCGGTGGGTGACGAGGTTCTCGACGGCCATCCGCTGGCCGAGGACCAGCCGAACGATCTCGTCCCACTCGCCGAGCGGGAAGTACCAGCCACCAACGACGGTGAGCAGTTTGCGGATGATCTGGTCGCTCGGGTTGATCTCGGTGGAGCGTGACTCCCCGACGAAGGCGACGGCACCGCGCTTGCGGGCCGCGTCCAGTGCGGTGTTCTGTCCTGCCGGTGACCCGGAGCAGTCGATGGCCGCGTCGACACCCTGGCCGCCGGTCAGGTCGAGGATCGTCGCGAGGACGTCGGACGTGCTGGGGTCGATCGTGACGTCGGCGCCGAGGTCGGTGGCCATCTGGAGACGGGCGGGAAGCAGGTCGACGGCGAGGACGCGGGCACCGAATGCCTTGGCGACGAGTACCGCCGCGGCGCCCATCGGGCCCAGCCCGATCACGGCGACGGTCTGGCCGCCCCGGACGCCGAGCACCTTCTGCGTGTGGTGCTGGCTGCCCACCATGTCGGTCATGAGCGCGCCCGCGATGTACGAGATCTCCGGCGGCAGTGGCAGGCAGTTGCGTGCCGGCAGGACGAAGTAGTCGGCATCGCCACCATCGAGGTCGAACCCGAGGCACTTCCATTGCGCGCAGAGCATGAGGTAGCCGGCGTTGCAGTACTCGCAGTGCCCGCAGCCCACGGGCAGGTAACCGGCTATCCGGTCACCCGGCCGGACGCTGTCCACGCCCGCGCCGACCTCCACGACGACTCCGGCCGGTTCGTGTCCCGGGACGATCAGCCCCTTGCCCGCCTCACCGCCGCCCACGATCGTGTCGTTGCCGATGTAGAGGCTCATGTCACTGCGGCAGATCGCCGAGGCGCGGGTCGCCACCAGGACCTCAGCAGGTCCCGGTTCGGGGGTCACGCGTTCGTCGATCCGGACCTGACGGTTGCCGCCGAGGGTGACGACCTTCATGGACGTGGGTTCCTTTCTATTTGACGGCACCGAAACTCAAGCCCGACACGATGCGGCGCCTCAGCACGAGGGTCATCACGAGGATGGGCGCGACGATGAGCGAGCCGGCCGCGGTCAGCGCGCCCCACTGTGTGCCGAACATCCCGGTGAACTCCTGCACACCGACGGGCGACGTCTTCGCTGCCGACCGGGTGAGTGAGAGGGCGAAGAGGAACTCGTTCCAGGAGAGGATCGCGGACAGGATCGCCGCGGTGGCGACCGACGGGATCAGCAGCGGCCAGAGGATGCGTCGCAGGATGGTGGCGCGGGACGCCCCGTCGACCATCGCCGCTTCCTGGATCTCGTACGGGATCTGGTGGATCGAACTGCGCAGGATCCACACGGCGATGGGGAGGTTGAACGCGGCGTACGGGACGATCAGCACCGGATAGGTGTCGATGACGCCGAGCTTGCCGGCATAGATGAAGATCGGGATCACGGCGACGATCGGCGGGAACATGTACGTGGACAAGATCCACGACGACAGTCCCCTGCGCGCCCGGAAGTGACGCATCGTCAGGGCGTACGCAGCCGGTAACGCCAGCGCGATGGTCAGCGCGGTCGCGCCCAACGTCACGGCCGCGCTGTTGAACAGGAGCCGTCCGAAGCCGGCGGACGTGCCGTTCCCGCCGGTCAGGATCTGCGCGTAGTTGTCGAACGTCGGCCGGAAGAACCAGGTCGGCGGGATCTGCCGCGCGACGCCGGCCGGCTTGAGGGACGTCGTCAGCATGAACAACAGCGGCACCATGCTGGCGAGGAGCCAGAGCCAGACCAGGAACCGGCCGATGAGGCGCGGGTGCCGGCTGCGCCCAGGCGTGGTCTGGTTCACCTCACGCCTCCTCCGGGTCGGTGCCGCGGCCCACCACCCGCAGGAGCACGGGAACGAGCAGCGTCAGCAGGATCAGGAAGAGGATGGCGACCGCGGCGGCGGCGCCGGTCCGGAAGCTCTGCAAGGCGACCCGGTAGATGTTGAGATTGAGGATCTCGGTGGAGGTGCCCGGTCCGCCCCCCGTGAGCACCTTGAACGAGTCGAACGTCTTGAACGCCTGGATGGTGCGCAGGACGACGGCGATCGCCAGGAAGGGCGTGAGCATCGGCAGCGTGATGTACCGGAAGGTCTGCCAAGGACCGGCGCCGTCGAGGGCCGCAGCCTCGACCGGGTCCTGCGGTAGCGACTGCAGCCCCGCCATCAGGATCAGCGCCACGAACGGCGTCCACTGCCAGACATCGAGGCCCAGGACCGCGATCCAGGCCGTCGTCGGATTGCTGAGCCACTCGACGTGTGAGGGCAGTCCCACCAGGCCCATGAAGTAGTCGATCCAGCCGTAGTTCGGATTGAGCAGCTCCCGGGTGATCAGGGCCGAGACGACCGGAGTGACGGCGAAGGGCAGGAGCATGACCGTCACCGCGATGTTGTTCGACCGGGACTGCGCCGCCAGCGGCACGGCGAGCAGCAGTCCGAGCACGGTCTCGACGACGACGGCCGCGACGACGAAGGCGACGGTGATCCCCAGCGCGTGCCGCTGTCCGGGGTCGGACACCGCGTCGCGGTAGTTCTGCAGACCGACGAAGGAGCCCGAGCCGCCCAGGAGCGACTCGCTGCGGAAGCTGGAGTACAGCAGGTAGACCGCCGGAACCACGGTCATGACGAGCAGGACGACCAGGGCGGGAGCCATCAGCACCCACGCACCCAGTTGGCCGCCGCCGCCCGGCCGCGACGTCACCGCCGCGGCCGGCCGCATACCGGCTTCTACCCGTGCCGTGCTGATCCCGGCGTGCTGTGAGTCGTGCGTGTCCATGACGTGCGCACCTTCCGGGGAGTCGGCCGAACGACTAGCGGGTCACGATCCGGGGACCTTGTAACCCGCCGTGGTGAGCACCCGTCGTACCTCCTGGGCGGCGCCGTCCAGCGCCGCCTGCGGGGTCTGCTTGCCGCTCGCCGCGTTGTTCACCGCGACGGCGATGGCGTGGCTGACCTCGGTGTAGTTGGTGAGCCGGGCCCGCCCGACGCCGACCGCGAGCGACTGGCCGAGCACCTTGTAGAAGTCCGCGACCGCCGGGTCACTGGCCTGGCTCTCCACGGACGTGTAGACGGAGACCCGGCTCGGGTGCAGTTGGTTCTTGGTCATGGCCAGCTGCTGTTCGGCAGCGGTCAGCCAGGTGATCGCGCGGTACGCCCACTCCTTGTTCTGGGACTTGCTGTTGATGCTGAGCATCCACGTCCCGAAGTGCGGCCCGACGCCGGTGCCCTTCGGCACGACCGCGTAGCCGATCTGACCCTTGACCTTCGGGTCGAGCGCCAACGCGTGGTAGTTCTGCGTCATGGCGGTGAGGCCGCTGTCGAAGGAGCTGGCCGCCTCGTCCCAGGAGGCCGCGGTGCTGCCCGGCGGCACGGTGCCGCTCGAGATCTGGTTCCGGTAGTAGGTCAGTGCCTGCACGCCTGCCGGACTGTTGAAGTCGAGCGAGAGGTTGTCGCCGACGAGTTGCCCGTTCCCGCCGTTCGCGGCGAGCAGGCTCTTGAAGTCGTCCGTGGACCAGTCTCCGACGCCGGCCATCACCGTCGTGCCGTAGAGCTTTTCCTGCGGACGGGTGAAGAACGTGGCGACCTGCTGGTATTCGTCCAGGGTGGTCGGCACCGTCAGCGGACGCCCGTACTTCTGCTGGAACGCCGCCTGGTTCTTCGGGTCGGCGAACAGGTCCTTGCGGTACGCCGTCACCAGGGCGTTCGCCTGGATCGGCAGGCCGTAGACGTCGAAGCCCTTGCCGGTGATGGCGCTCGGGTCGGGCTTGGTGGTCGAGTCGGGGTAGTGCGCGATCGGGCTGTCCGCCCTGTAGACGGCGGTGTCGTAGAAGACCTTCGGGATGAAGTCGGCGACATCGGTCTTCGCCACGTCGTTGAGTTTCGGGTCCGCCAGGTACTTGCTCAGCGGCTCGAGCTTGCCGACGAGGGCCGGCGCCCAGGGCGTGTCGACGATGACGATGTCGTAGAAGGAGCTGCCCGAGGCGAACTCCGAGAACACCTTCTGCTGCAAGGCGTCGTACGGCTGGGTGTCGATGACCAGGTCCACGCCAAGCTTCTGCTTGAACTGGGGGACCAGCGCCTGGACGGCGGCCGCGTCGGCCTCGGCCGTCGCGTACAGCATGTGCAGCTGTGCCGGCTTGGCGTTGGCCGTGTTGGACGAGTTCCCGGTACCGGGGGTGCAGGCGGTCAGGACCATGGCCGCCAGGAGAGCGGATCCGGCTGCCGTCGTCCCGATTCGTCGCGACCGTGCGCGCGCGGGCACTGTCTTCATGAGGATTCCCTTCAGGAGGCGGCCGAGCCCACGCCGCCGCCGTCGATGACGGCAGGGCGGCGAGAGACCGGTGGCGAGACGGATCGGGACCTTCGGCGGGGGATCCTCCGAGTGACCACCCGTGGGCTGTCTGTGGCGCAGGCAGAGGCCCGGTGTCCCGGAGGCCCAGCCATGGCCCGCATGCGCGCACTAAAGCGCGAATCAGCAGAAGTTTCTAGATGTTCCGCGAAAGTTTCGTCTGCGGTGCGCAGATCGTTGCCTGCGCCCGGCGGACGCAGGTGAGGCTCGGCTCCTCGTCACCGAGCGAGCAAAGGCCCTCGCCGATACCCCGCGGCGCGGAGGATCCGGCGTGGCGCGTGAGCGGGATCTCCCGCCGCCCGCCCAGGACGGAGGTGCCATCGAGTGGCCGAGCAGCACGACGGGCACGTCGCCCCGATGTTCGCGCCTGGACGAACTGCGGATGCGTCGGCTCGCCAGGGGACTAGTTGCGGCCTCGCGCGGACCATGTGCCGGACCACCCGCAGCTCTCATGCAGGGTTCCGGCGATCCGCCGATACGGATGGGGCGCTTCGTGCGCCCCGCAGGTCCCCCTCGAGTCACTCGTCACGTGCTCACCAGCTGGAAAGGCACACAGCCATGTCTCAGCCCTCGGCGGGCAATCCCGCCAGCCGCTTCTTTGCCGACCGCAAGGTCGGCACGAAGATCTCCGTCGCGGTCGCAGCTGTCGCCGTCGTCGCGGTGTCCGTCGGGGTGGTCGCCACGAACGGGCTCGGACGCATGGAGGCGCGCACGCGCACGCTCAGCGACAGCAGTCTGCCGTCCGTCCAGGCCATCGGCGTGCTGAAGACCGATGCCGTGCAGACCCGCCTCGATCTCCTCAATCACGCGGCTGCGCCGAACGCCGCGGCGCAGGCGACGTTCGAACAGACCCTCGCCGCGGACGACGCGAAGGTGGCGCAGGACATCCAGGACTACCGGAACACGCAGCCGGTCGCGATGGGTCTGGTGGAGCAGTTCGCCAGCTCGTGGAAGCAGTACCAGCAGGTCCGTGACGCGAAGCTGATCCCGGCCAGCCGGGCCCGCGACATGAAGACCTTCGTGACCGTCCGCGATGCCGAAGCCGCCCCGGCGGCCGACCAGGCCTATGCCTTCGTCGAGCAGGCCGCCCAGGCCGAGAACGCCGACGCACGGACGAGCAAGGAGCACGCCATCGCCGCTGCCTCGTCGGCGAGGAGGTCGATCCTGGTCCTGCTGTTCGTCGGACTGGCCGTCGGTCTGGCGCTGGCCTTCTACGTGACCCGTCTGGTCACCCGCCCGCTGGGCAAGGTGTCCGCGGTGCTCAAGGGCGTGGCGGACGGCGACCTCACCCAGACCGCGGACGTGGACAGCAAGGACGAGCTGGGCGTGATGGCGGCCGACCTCAACACGGCCACGGCGTCGATGCGCGGTGCGGTCCGGACGCTGTCGCAGTCGGCTCAGGCGCTCGATGGCAGCTCGGTCGAGCTCACCAGCGTGGCGACAGCCATCGCCGCGAGCGCGGAGCAGGCTTCGGGGCGGGCGAACATGGTCTCGGCCGCGGCCGAGCAGGTCTCCGTGAACGTCCAGACCGTGGCCGCCGGTGCGGAGGAGATGGGCACTTCGATCCGGGAGATCGCCCAGAACGCCAACGAGGCAGCGAGGGTGGCGGGGAGCGCCGTCGAGATCGCCGCGAGGACCAACGAGACCGTGGGCAAGCTCGGTGTGAGCAGTGCTGAGATCGGTGACGTCGTCAAGGTGATCACCTCGATCGCCCAGCAGACCAACCTGCTCGCGCTGAACGCCACGATCGAGGCGGCCCGGGCCGGACAGGCCGGCAAGGGCTTCGCGGTCGTCGCCAACGAGGTGAAGGACCTCGCGCAGGAGACGGCCCGGGCCACCCAGGACATCTCTCAGCGGATCGCGGCGATCCAGGTGGACACGTCGGGCGCGGTCGCCGCGATCGGTGACATCAGCACCGTCGTCGGCCAGATCAGCGACTACCAGAACGCCATCGCCGCGGCGGTCGAGGAGCAGACCGCGACCACGAACGAGATGAGCCGCTCGGTGTCCGAGGCCGCTGCCGGTAGCTCCGAGATCGCCTTGAACATCGTGGGCGTCGCACAGGCTGCGGACACGACCAGCGAAGGCGTCGTCGAGTCGCAGCGGGCGGCCACCGAGTTGGCGCAGCTGAGCGCGGAGCTCACCACCCTGGTCGGGCGCTTCCGCGTCTGACCCCGCAGCGCGCTGCGGGCCCAGCTCCCACGAGCTGGGCCCGAGGGTGTCACAGTGCACGTACGGAGGGAGGCGACGGTCGCGTGGCACTGCACATGACGGGAGCGCCGGACGAGCCCGGGCTGGTGTACCTCCCGTGGTCGGTGCCGCTCCAGGACTGGCCGGTCGACCGGCTCGTCGGTCTGCCCCGGGGGATCTCGAGGCACGTCGTCCGCTTCGTGCGGGTGCGGGATGCGGTGTACGCCGTCAAGGAGATCGGGGCCTACACGGCGCGGCAGGAGTACGCCGTTCTGCGCGCCCTCGAGCGCCGGGGAGTCCCTTCGGTGCAGGTCGTCGGCATCGTCGACGGCCGGCTGTCCGTTGACGGCGAGGCGTTGGAGACCGCCCTCGTCACGCGGCATCTGGAGTTCTCCCTGCCGTACCGCGCGTTGTACTCCCGCACGCTCCGGCCGGACACCGCCGTACGCCTGCTTGACGCGCTTGCTGTGCTGCTCGTCCGCCTCCACCTGGCCGGTTTCTTCTGGGGCGACTGCTCTTTGTCGAACACGCTGTTCCGCCGCGATGCCGGCTCCTTCGCCGCCTACCTGGTCGACGCGGAGACCACGGAACAGCACGACGTGCTCTCCGACGGACAGCGCAGCTACGACCTCTCGACCGCGCGCACCAACATCATCGGCGAGCTGATGGACCTGCAGGCGGGTGAGCTCCTCGATGCCGCGCTGGACCCGGTGTCCATCGGCGACACGATCGCCTCGCGGTACGCCGACCTGTGGCAGGCCCTGACCGAGCCGGAGGTCTTCCGGGCGGGGGAGCGGCAGCGGGTCGAGGCGCGGGTGCGCCGCCTCAACGATCTCGGGTTCGACGTCGCCGAGCTGGAGGTCAAGACAGACCTGCCCGGGAACCAGGTCCGCATCCAGCCCAAGGTGGTCGACGCCGGCCACCACGCCCGCAGGCTGTTACGCCTGACCGGGCTGGACGTCGAGGAGAATCAGGCGCGGCGCCTGCTGAACGACCTGGACACGTTCCGGGCCGGCGGGGGCAGGGGGGCCGAACCGGAGCAGATCGTCGCCCACCGCTGGCTCACCACCGTGTTCCACCCGGTCGTGCTCGCGGTGCCGCGGGAGCTGATCGGCAAGCTGGAGCCGGCCGAGATCTTCCACGAGGTGCTGGAACACCGCTGGTTCCTGTCGGAACAGGCCGGCCGGGACGTCGGGACGGACGAGGCGGCACGCAGCTACGTCCAGACGGTGCTGCGGCACAAGCCCGACGAGAAGGCCGTCCTGGGTGCGGTGGATCCCGAGGCCTGCCGCCACAGCCCCTAGGGTGCGGAGATGGCCGACGCGCAGCTGCCACCGCTCGGATACGGCGTCGCGACGTCGTCCTACCAGATCGAGGGGGCGCTGGACGTCGACGGTCGCGGTCGTTCGATCTGGGACGAGCTCTGCGCCCGGACGGGCGCGATCGCGGACGGGTCCGACGGTGCGATCGCCTGCGAGTCGTACGCCCGCTTCGACGAGGACCTCGCGCTGCTCGAGGACCTCGGCGTGTCCGCGTACCGCTTCTCGATCGCGTGGCCGCGGGTGCAGCCGGGCGGCGACGGCCGCGTGGAGACACGAGGCCTCGACTACTACGACCGGGTCGTCGACGGGCTGCTCGGGGCCGGGATCAGGCCCTTCCCGACCCTGTACCACTGGGACCTTCCCCAGGCTCTCGAGGAGGCGGGTGGCTGGCCGGTGCGCGACACCGCACTGCGGTTCGCGGAGTACGCCGCCGTCGTCGCCGAGCGGTTGGGGGACCGGGTCACGCACTGGGCGACGATGAACGAGCCGTGGTGCTCGGCCTTTCTGGGCTACGCCGCCGGCGTGCACGCGCCGGGCCGCCGCGAGGGGGAGGCGGCATACGCCGCGGCCCACCACCTGCTGCTCGGGCACGCGCTGGGCGCCGCCGTCATCCGCGACGCGTGGCCGGCGGCGCAGGTGGGGATCGTGCTGAACATGGCACCGGTACGACCGGAGCCCGACGCGGATCCCTTGGCCGTCGACATGGTCGACGCCGTGCAGAACCGGCTGTGGCTCGACGCGCTGGCCGACGGCAGTTATCCGCCGCTGCTCACCGGCAGCTCCCCGGCACTCACGGAACACGGCGTGGTGCGCGAGGGTGATTTGGCGGCGGTCGTCGGCTCCGCGGACTGGGTGGGCGTCAACTACTACACCCCCTTCCGGGTGGGGCCGGTCATGACCGGTGAGGTCGCCGTCGGCCAGGACGCTGCGGCGTACCCCTACACGCCCGCGTTCTCGTTCCACCCCCGGCCGCCGCGCACGGACATGGGGTGGGAGGTGGACGCGAGCGGGCTCGAGGCCATCCTCCTGACCGTGGCCCGGCGGCTGCCCGGTGTCCCGCTCCGGGTCACCGAGAACGGAGCCGCCTTCCCGGACCGGGAGGTGCAGGCCGACGGGAGCGTGTCCGACCCGGAGCGCATCGGGTACCTGCGGGACCACCTGGCCGCGGTCGAGCGGGCCCGCGCGGCCGGTGCGCCCGTGCACGACTACCTGGCCTGGTCCCTCCTCGACAACTTCGAGTGGGCCGAGGGCTATACGAAGACCTTCGGCCTGGCGACGCTCGATCCGCGTACGCGGGCGCGGACGCCGAAGCAGTCCTTCCACTGGTACGCCGAGCGCGCGAGGGCAGCCCGCGAGAGCTGACCCCCGGCCTGCTCAACCGGGTATGCGCAACCCGGTTGCGGTGTCGAAGTAGTGCACGTCCGGCTGGGACGGCGCCAGGTGGACCGTCTCGCCCTTCGCCGGCGGGTTCTTGGGATTGACCCGCGCCACCACCAACGTCGGGTGGGCGACACCTTCGTCCCCGCCCTGGATGCTGCCGTGCAGGAAGGCGTCCGAGCCCAACTCCTCCACCAGCTCGACGGTGACGGGAATGCCGTCGCCCGCGCCGACGAGCTGCAGCGCTTCGGGCCGCACGCCCACGCTGACGTCGGCGCCGGTCAGGCCGTCCTGCGTGCTCCGGGCGACCGGCATCGCCCAACTGCCGAATCGGACGCCGCCCTCCTGCATCGGCAGGGTGATGAGATTCATCGCGGGGGAGCCGATGAAGCCGGCCACGAACATGTTCGCCGGGTGGTCGTACATCGCCCGGGGCGTGTCGACCTGCTGCAGGATTCCGTCCTTGAGTACCGCGACCCGGTCGCCCATCGTCATGGCCTCGACCTGGTCGTGCGTCACGTACACCGTCGTGACGGCGAGCCGGCGCTGCAGTGAGGCGATCTGGGTACGGGTCGCGACCCGCAGTTTCGCGTCGAGGTTGGACAGCGGCTCGTCCATGCAGAACACCTGCGGGTTGCGCACGATGGCGCGACCCATGGCGACGCGCTGGCGCTGGCCGCCGGAGAGCGCCTTGGGCTTGCGGTCCAGGTACTCCGTCAGGTCGAGGATCTTGGCCGCTTCACGGACCCGCTGGTCGATCTCGTCCTTCGGGCGTCCGGCGATCTTGAGGGCGAACCCCATGTTGCCGGCGACCGTCATGTGCGGGTACAGCGCGTACGTCTGGAACACCATCGCGATGTCCCGGCCACTCGGGTCGACGTGGGTGACGTCCCGGTCGCCGATACGGATGCTGCCCTCGTCGACAGGTTCCAGGCCGGCCAGCATGCGCAGCGAGGTGGACTTGCCGCACCCCGACGGGCCCACGAGGACGAGAAACTCGCCGTCGCCGATCTCGAGGTCCAGGGCGTCTACCGCCGGTCGGTCGCCGGCATAGCGGCGCGTCGCCTTCTCAAAAGTCACGGTGGCCATGAAGGCCTTCCCTCCACCGGCAGGTACGTGCCGGACGATCCGAGTGGAAGAGCAGGAGGCCGCACGTTCTCACACCACATAGCGCTTGACCACACTCCTGCTGGGACGGCGAAAAGCGCCGTGGGGCAAGGGATCGCCAGCCGACGACAGGGGGCGGCGGGTTTCTGTGGACGGTGATCACGGACCGCCGAACCGCATGGCGCCGGTTTACTCCCCGTCACCCAATCGTTACGTCTCCGGGGGGGTGAAGAACCCTTGCGGAACGTCGGTGAAACCGTTATGACTGGCCGACCTACAAGTCCCCAGACCGGGTCGCGATGGGTGTGCTCCGGCTGGGGCAAGACGAGAAGGGCAGTGTGGAATGGCGTCACGACCCACGAAGCCGCTCAACCTTCTGGCCCTGGGTAGCGCCCTCGGTCTCACCTTCACCCTGGCGGCCTGCGGCGGGGGTTCCTCGAGCGCCGCGGGCGCGGGCGGTGCCAGCACCTCCGCCGACTGCGCTGCCTACTCGCAGTACGGCAACCTGAAGGGCAAGACCGTCACGGTCTTCACCGGCATCGTGACGCCCGAGGACACGCCGTACATGGACTCCTACAAGCCGTTCGAGAAGTGCACCGGCGCCACGGTCACCTACGAGGGCGACAAGTCCTTCGAGACGCAGGTGCTCGTGCGGGCGAAGGCCGGCAACCCGCCCGACATCGCGATCGTCCCGCAGCCGGGTCTGCTCAAGCAGCTCGTCGCGACGGGCAAGGCCAAGGAAGCTCCTGCCGCAGTCGCCGCGAACGTCGACACGTGGTGGGGCGCCGACTGGAAGGCGTACGGCACCGTCGACGGCAAGTTCTACGCCGCGCCCTCCGGAGCCAGCATCAAGTCGCTCGTCTGGTACTCCCCGAAGGAGTTCAAGGACAAGGGCTACACGGTCCCGACGACGCTGGACGAGCTGAAGACGCTGTCGGACAAGATCGCCGCCACGGGCAAGAAGCCCTGGTGCGCCGGCATCGCGAGCGGTGAGGCAACCGGCTGGCCGGTCACCGACTGGATGGAGGACATGATGCTCCGTCTGTCCGGGCCGACCGAGTACGACAAGTGGGTCAACCACACGATCGCGTTCAACTCCGCCGGTCCCACGGCCGCGCTCGACATGGCCGGGTCGTTCCTGAAGAACGACAAGTACGTCAACGGCGGTCTCGGCGGCGTCAAGAGCATCGCGACGACCACGTTCCAGGACGGCGGTCTGCCGATCCTGACGGGCAAGTGCTCCCTGCACCGGCAGGCGAGCTTCTACGCGGCCAACTTCCCGGCCGGCACCAAGGTCGCCGAGGACGGCGACGTCTTCGCGTTCTACCTGCCGGGCAAGGACGTCACCTCCAAGCCGCTGCTCGGTGGCGGCGAGTTCAACCTTGCGTTCTCCGACCGCCCTGAGGTCAAGGCGTTCCAGACCTACCTGTCCACGGACACGTGGGCGAACAACAAGGTCGCTTCGTCCCCGAACGGCGGCTGGATCAGCGCCAACAAGGGCCTGGACGTCAGCAAGCTGAACAACCCCATAGACAAACTCGCTGCCGGGCTGCTGCAGGACAAGTCGGCGGTGTTCCGGTTCGACGGGTCCGACCAGATGCCGGCCGCCATCGGGTCCAACGCCTTCTGGAAGCAGTCGACCAGCTGGATCACGGGGCAGAGCACGAAGGAAACCGTCGACAAGATCGAGGCCGCCTGGCCGAAGTAGCGACCTGACACTCCGCCTCAGGTCGGGTCCCATCACGCGGAGGTCCGGTCGGGCGCACGGTGTGCGCCCGACCGGGTTCAGCATCCCGAGGAGTTGACGCGCACTGTGACCACCTCCCAGAAGTTCACGCAGATGGGCGCCGCCGTCCTGCTGTTCCTGGCGGTGGTCGGCGTCATCCTGTTCGTGGCCACACGGTTCAGTGGCCGCAAGGCGGACCGGGCAGTCGCGACCGTGTTCCTGCTCCCCACCGTCGTGATGGTCGCGCTCGGGCTCGTCTATCCGGGCGCCAAGACGATCTACCAGTCCTTTTTCGACGCCGCCGGCTCGTCGTTCGTCGGCTTCGACAACTACGCGACGATCTTCACCTCGTCCGACCAGGTCACCGTCCTGCGCAACACGGTGCTCTGGGTCGTCGTGACCCCGTTCGTGGCCACGGCGATCGGGCTCGTCTACGCGATCCTCATCGACCGCGCCCGGCTGGAGTCGTTCGCGAAGGCGCTCATCTTCCTGCCGATGTCGATCTCCTTCGTCGGGGCCTCGATCATCTGGAAGTTCGTCTACGAGTACCGGCCGAATGAGCAGGACATCCAGCAGATCGGCTTGCTCAACCAGGTCCTGGTGTGGCTGGGCGGAAGCCCCCAGCAGTGGCTGGTCAACCCGCCGTGGAACACGTTCTTCCTGATCGTGGTGATGATCTGGATCCAGGCCGGGTTCGCGATGACGGTGCTGTCCGCGGCCATCAAGGCCATCCCGGAGGACATCGTCGAGGCCGCCCGCCTCGACGGGGTGGGCGCCCTGGGGATGTTCCGTTTCGTCACCGTCCCGAGCATTCGCCCGGCGCTCGTGGTCGTCCTCACGACGATCGGCATCGGCACGCTCAAGGTTTTCGACATCGTTCGCACGATGACGGGCGGTCAGTTCGACACCAGCGTCGTGGCGAACGAGTTCTACAGCCAGAGTTTCCGAAGCGCCAACCAGGGGCTGGGTGCCGCTCTCGCGGTCCTCCTGTTCGTCCTGGTCATCCCCATCGTGGCGTACAACATCCGGCAGCTGCGCTCCACGGAGGCACGATGACGACGACGACGCCACCGGCTTCGGAGCTCACGCCGGGCTCGACGATCGAGGCGCTCGTCCAGGCGCCGGCCAAGGCCCGAGAGAGGCTCACCTCCCGCTGGGCCTCGCTGGCCGCCGTCTTCATCGCCGTGTTGTGGACGCTGCCGACGTTCGGGCTGGCGGTGTCGTCCCTCCGCCCCGAGCTGGCGATCAAGACGACCGGCTGGTGGACGTTCTTCTCCAACCCCCAGGTGACCCTCGACAACTACCGGGCGGTGTTGGGCAACGGATCAGGCGGGCTCGGCGGCAATTTCATCAACTCGTTCGTCATCGTCATCCCGTCGGTCGTCATCCCGATTTCTTTGGCGGCGCTGGCGGCGTACACGTTCGCGTGGATCGAGTTCCGCGGCCGCAACCTGCTGTTCATCGTGATCTTCGCGCTGCAGATCGTGCCGATCCAGGTGACGCTGATCCCGCTGCTGTCCCTCTACGTGACGGCCCACCTCGACGGCACCTTCTGGCCCATCTGGCTGTCGCACTCGATCTTCGGGCTGCCCTTGGCCATCTTCCTGCTGCACAACTTCATGCGGGAGATCCCGCGGGAGCTCATCGAGGCCGCGCGGATGGACGGTGCCGGCCACGTGCAGATCTTCTTCCGCGTCCTCCTGCCGTTGCTGACCCCGGCGCTGGCCGCGATCGGGATCTTCCAGTTCCTCTGGGTGTGGAACGACCTGTTGGTCGCGCTGACCTTCGCTGGACAGCCGACCGCGCCGATGACCGCCGCGCTGTCTGCGTTGAGCGGAACCCGTGGCACCGCCTGGCACCTGCTGTCGGCGGGGGCGTTCGTCGCGATCATCGTGCCGGTGGCGGTCTTTCTCTCACTTCAGCGGTACTTCGTCCGCGGGCTGCTCGCCGGTGGGCTCAAGGGTTGATGTGAAACGCGCTCCGGCCCCGGATGCCGGGCCGGCCGCGGCGAGCCGCATCCATGACGTGGCGCGCGAGGCCGGAGTCTCCACCGCCACGGTGTCCCGTGCGCTGCGCGGGCTCGACCGGGTCAGCCCGCAGACACGGGCGCGGGTCGCGGCGGCCGCCGAGGCTTTGCAGTATGTCCCGTCGCCCACCGCGGCGAGCCTGAAGTCGGGCAAGACCGGTGTCATCGGGGTCGTCGTCCCCTTCCTCACGAGGTGGTTCTTCACCAACCTCATGGACGGCGCGGAGGCCCTGCTGCGCCAGGACGGCTACCACATCCTCGTATTCACGATCGGGGCGCGCGGGGACCAGCGCACCCAGGTGCTCGACCACCAGCTGCTCGGCAAGCGGCTGGACGGGATCCTGGTGCTCAGCGCCGATCTCGACCCGCACGAGGTCGCGCTGCTGGCCGGCCTGCGGGTCCCCATCGTGACGGTCGGGCTCGACCTGCCCGGCTGTGACCGGGTCGGGATCGACGACGTGCACGTCGCCGACACCGCGATGAGCCACCTGATCCGCCTGGGGCACCAGCGGATCGCGTACGTCGGCGGGAATCCCGCTGAGGACGTCCACATCGCGACCGCGGTCAACCGGCTCGCCGGCGTCACCCACGCCCTGCACCGGCACGGGCTCCGGCTGGATACGCGCCACGCCTCGCACGGCGACTGGACCGTGCACGGTGGCGTCGCGTTCGCCGAGCGGCTCTTCCGTGAGCAGACGTTGCCGACCGCCGTGCTCGCCGCCTCCGACGAGATGGCCATCGGGGTCCTGTACGCGGCTCGCCGTCGTGGGCTGGACGTGCCCCACGACCTGTCGGTCATGGGCATCGACGACCACGAGATGTCCTTCACGCACGAGTTGACGACGGTGCGCCAACAGGTGCGTGAACAGGGCTGGGAGGCCGGCCGGCTCCTGCTCGATGCGCTGTACGCGGACGGTCCGCCCGCATCCCGACGCGAGGTGATCCTCGGTACCGAGCTGGTCGAACGCCGGAGCACGGCGCCGCCCAGTGCCAGCTGACGGCTCAGCTGCCCTCGGTGCTGAACCAGGCGGCGGCATCGGACGGCAGTCGCCCGCCGCGGTCCAGCGGCTCGCTCGTCATCAGCACGTCGGCTCCCGGGGGAAGCGGCAGCGGCTCGGCTGAGAGGTTGACCAGGCAGGCGAAACCCGGCTCCCGGCGGAAGTGCAGCGCGTCGGGCGGGGAGTCGATCCACTGCAGTGGGCCGTCGCCCAACGCGGCCAGGCCCCGGCGCAGGTGCAGGGCCGTCCGGTACAGCTCGAGGGTCGACTCCGGATCGCCCTCCTGGGCCTCCGCGGTCAGGGCGCGCCACCCAGCCGGCTGCGGCAGCCAGGGCGCGGCAGCTGCTCCCTCGGGGCTGAACCCGAACGGCGGTTCCTTGCCGGACCACGGCAGCGGCACCCGGCAGCCGTCCCGGCCGCGGTCGCTGTGTTCCGACCGCGCCCAGGTCGGGTCCTGCAACAGCTCGTCGGGCAGGTCCTCGACTTCCTCGAGTCCGAGTTCCTCACCTTGGTAGACATAGGCACCGCCTGGGAGGGCGAGCATGAGCAGGGTGGCCGCGCGGGCCCGGCGCCGGCCGAGCGCGAGGTCGGCCGGCTGGTCCAGCAGGTCCTGCAGCGCGTGCACGGCGCGTTCGCTCTGGGGCCGGGCGTATCGGGACGCGTGCCGGGCGACGTCGTGGTTCGACAGCACCCAGGTCGGCGGCGCGCCGACCTCGGCGTGTGCGGCCAGCGTGGTGTCGATGGTGGCGCGCAGTTGCGCGGCCCGCCAGGGCGCACGCAGGAAGTCGAAGTTGAACGCCGTGTGCAGCTCGTCCGGCCGGACGTACAGGGCCAGGCGCTCCGGCCGGCCGACCCAGGCCTCGGCGACGAAGATGCGCGGCTGGTCGTACGCGTCGGCGATCGCGCGCCAGCCTCGGAAGATCTGGTGCACCTCGTCCCGGTCCCAGTGCGGGTGGTCGGTGCGGTCCGTCATCGAGTTCGAGGTGTCCACGTCGGGCCCGAGGTCCGGCAGGCCCGGCGCCTTCACGAGCGAGTGGGCCACGTCGATGCGGAACCCGTCGACCTCACGGTCGAACCAGAACCGCAGCGTCTTCTCGAAGTCGGCGCGTACGTCCGGCGACGTCCAGTCGACGTCGGGCTGCTCGGGCGCGAACAGGTGCAGGTACCACTCGCCGGGGATGCCGCCCGGCTGGGTGACGCGCGTCCAGGCCGGGCCGCCGAAGACACTGCGCCAGTCGTTCGGGGGCAGGTCACCGCCCTCGCCGCGACCCGGCCGGAACAGGTAGCGCTGCCGCTCCGGCGATCCCGGCTCCGCCGCCAGCGCCTCCTGGAACCACGGATGCCGGTCGGACGTGTGGTTGGGGACGATGTCGAGGACGACCTTGAGCCCATGCTCGTGCGCCTCCCGGACCAGGGCCGCAGCCTCGTCCAGGGTGCCGAACTCCGGCGCGATCGACCGGTAGTCCGACACGTCGTAACCGGCGTCCGCCATGGGGGAGGGGTACCAGGGGTTGATCCAGAGCGCGTCGATGCCCAGGCCGGCCAGGTAGGGCAGGCGGGAGCGGATGCCGGCGATGTCGCCGATCCCGTCACCGTTGCCGTCCGCGAAGCTGCGGATGTAGACCTGGTAGATGACGGCACTGCGCCACCAGGCGCCGGTGGTGGTGTCGGGACCGGTGGTTACTGCGCTCACGCGTCGCTACCTCTCGAGGTGCCGGAGTAGGCAGCCTAGGGGCGCGAGGGCAGGGCCGCCCGCCTCCGGCGCCTGGCGCGCCGATGGGTGAAACTGACGGTCCGGCCGCCCCGCGAGAGGACAACAATGACCCGAGTAAGCCCCCTGACTCCCGACGCGCAGTCGGCCGAGCAACGTGCCCTGTACGACGTCATCGTCGGCGGACCCCGGGCGTCGCAGACCACGGTGATCCCGCTGGTGGACGAGGACGGACGCCTGCTCGGGCCGTTCGAGGCGATGCTGCTGAGCCCGCGGATCGGCCACGCCGCGCAGGCCCTGGGTGCGGCGCTGCGTTACGGCACCGACCTGTCTCCGAGGATCCGCGAACTCGCGGTTCTCGCGGTCGCACGGCACTGGGACAGCGAGTACGAGCGGTACGCGCACGAGGCCATCGGGCTCGTCAGCGGGCTGACGCCTGGCGAGATCAGCGCCGTGCGGAGCGGGACACCGCTGGAGCTGACCGACCCGGTGGAGCGCGCCGCGCTCGAGGTCGTGGGTGCACTGCTCGAGACCGGCGACCTCGACGACGACGAGTACGCGGGGGCGCTGGCGGTACTGGGGGAGACGACCCTGTTCGAGCTCTCCACGCTGGTCGGCTACTACGCGACGCTGGCCCTGCAGCTACGGCTGTTCCGCGTCCGGCCGCCGGCTGCCTGACGACCTGTCCAGAACGCGGGCCAGGACCGGCGCGACGCACAGCATGACGACCAGCCGGAGCACCTGGACGGAGACGACGAACGTCGTGTCGGCGTGCGTCGTGGCCGCGGTCGCGAGTACGACGTAGAGGCCGCCGGGTGTGGTCGCGAGGTAGCCGTCGAGCGGCGACAGGCCGGTGAGCTCCGCGAGCAGCAGCCCGAGTGCGGCGCACACCGCGATGAGGCCGAGGATCAGAAGGAGCGCGGCGGGCAGTACCCGACCGGCTCGGCGCAGGCTGGACACCGTGAAGCGCAGCCCGATCTGCGCGCCGATCACGGCGAAGGCCAGGCTCTGCACCCAGGGCGGTACCGGCGACGCGAAGGGTGCGTGCCCCAGCGACAGGGCTCCCGCCACGACCATCGGGCCCAGCAGCGGACCGGCAGGTAGCCGCGTGCCGCGCGCGAGGGCGAGGCCGACCGCGCAACAGATCGCGACGAAGGCCAAAGAGCTCAACCCGCCGTAGTTCGCGGGAGCGCGGACAGCGGCTGCCGCGTGACCCGGAGGAAAGAGCAGGCCGGCCGTCAAAGGCGTGATGGCGACCACCAGGACGACCCGTAGGTACTGGATGACCGCCACCAGGCGCTCGTCGGCACCGAGTTGCCGGCTGATCGCTGTCAGGCCGGAGGCTCCTCCGGCGATCATGCTGAAGGACGCGGTGGCGCGGTCGACGTCCTTCCACCGCGACAGCAGCAGGCCGGACCCGACGCTCAACCCGAGGGTGCTGACCGCGACGACGAGGACGGGCCAGCAGTTCGCGGCGACCGTCTGCAGCGCCGTCGTCTGCACGTACGTGCCGACAGTGACGCCGATGACCGCCTGGCCGGCCGTGACCAGAGGGACCGGCGGGGCCGGCACGTCGGCGCCCCCGAGGGAGAGGGCGGCGCCGGCCAGCAACGGCCCGAACAGTGCTGCCGTCGGAGCGTGCACGGCGAAGAGCAGGGCCGTCGCCACGGCAGCCAGACCCAGCAGGAGTACGACCCCGACCCACCGCGAGCACGAGCTGCCGGGCAGGGGATTCATCGCCGTGTCGTCCCTCCCGCGTCGGAGCAGCAAACAGGCGGCGTGGACCAGGCATGTAGGCCCGGTCCACGCCGCCCGGGAGCAACCAGGTCAGCCGCCGGCGCTCGCCTTGGTGGCGAAGTCGTTGGTGTAGGTCTTGGTCAGATCGACGGTCTTGCCCTTCATCGAGGGAACGTACTTGGTCTCGATGTCGAGGACGGTCTGGGCGCCCGAGGCGGGCATGAGGCCGTCCGTGCTGAAACTGGCCTTCTGCCCCTCGAGAGCGGCGATGTAGGCGGCCTTGTCGCCGGCGTAGTAGTCCGCCGGGACCTGGTCCGTGATCTCCGCCGCGGTGTGCGACGACATCCACTTCAGCGTCTTGACGTAGGCGTTCACCAGGCGCTGTACGACGTCCTGGTGGCTGCTGACGTAGGTCGGGTTCATGAACAGGCAGATGAACGGGTACTCACCGCCGAGCGCGGCCTTCGTGCTCTCCGGTGTGCGCAGGTCCACGAGGACCTTGCCGACGCCCTTCTTGACGACCGTGGAGATCGTCGGCTCGGTGGTCATGCCCGCGGCGATGCGGTTCTGCTGCATGCCCGCGACGAAGGTGTTGCCCGCGCCGACCGGCACGAAGTGGACCTTGTCCGGCGCGATGCCGACCTTGCCGAGGATGGCCGTGCTCAGCGTCTGAGTACCGGAGCCGAGCTCGGTGACGCCCATGTTCGCGCCCGTGAGGTCGGAGGCGCTGTGGATCTTGGCGGCGGCCCGGTTGTTCACCATCAGCGCCTCGCCGGGGGCGACCTGCAGCTGGACCACGGACACCAGCTGCTTGCCCTGGGCCTGGATCTCCTGGGTGTGGTTGTAGGAGCCCGAACCCGCGTCGACGTTGCCGGTGAGCACCTGCGCCTCGGAGGACTGGCCCGAGGCCTCGTCGATCAGCGTGACGTTGAGGTTCTGCTCCTTGAAGTAGCCCAGCGCCTCGGTGAGCTTGTTCGGCAGGTAGATCTGCTTGCTGATCCCGCCGACCATGATCTTGAGGTCCGTCGGGGCCGCTGCCGCGGCGCTGCCGCCGGTGCTCCCCGCAGCGGACGGGGCGCTCACCGCGGTCCCGCCGCTGCTGGAGCCACACGCCGCGGCGAGGGCGGCGGTCGCCAGGCCGATGCTGATCTTGGCTTTGTTCATCTGTGTGTGGCTCCTCTTAGATGGTGATGTCGCTGACGGGGGTGGGCCGCCACCGGATGAGGCGGTTTTCGAGCCTGGTGACGAGTGCCTCGGCGATCAGCGCGACGACGGCCAGCAGGACCATCGCGGCGAAGACGCCATTGGCGTTGAACGACTGGGTCGCGACCTGGATGAGCGAGCCCATCCCTTCGGTCGAGCCCAGGAACTCCCCGACCACCGCACCCACGAGTGCGAAGCCGAAGCTGGTGTGCAGGCTGGCGAGAATCCAGGACAGCGCCGACGGGATGATCACCTCGCGGGTGACCCGCTGCTGGCCGGCGCCGAGGATCCGCGCGTTGGAGATGAGGTTCTGGTCGACTTCGCGCACGCCCTGGAAGGCGTTGAAGAAGACGACGAAGAACACGAGGACGAACGCCAGCGCGACCTTGGACGTCATGCCCAGCCCGAACGCGATCGTGAAGATCGCGCCGAGGACGACGCGCGGGATCGAGTTGAACGCCTTGATGTAGGGCGAGAAGACGTCGGCGAGCAGCCGGTTCGTGCCGAGGATGACGCCGCAGATCACGCCTCCGATGACACCGGCGAGGAAGCCGAGGACGGTCTCCTCGAGGGTCACGACGACCTGCTTCCACAGCGGCCCCTGCGACGTGCCGTCCCGCTGCCACGTCCAGAGCTGCTTGGCGATGCCGCTCGGCTGGCCGTAGAAGAACGGGTCGATGAACTTGGTCCGCGCCCCCCACTCCCAGCCGCCGACGATGATGACCGCCAGGGCGATCCGCAGCGCGTTGACGACCAGCTGACGGCGCCGGTACTTCTGCTTGGGCGTCAGCGCGGTCCTCCGTGTGGCTGTCACGCGGGGCGTGGCCTCAACCAGCGAGCTTGGAGCGCTCATAGCTGACCAGCACCTCCTCTCGGAGGTCGTTCCAGATGGTTTCGTAGTACTCGACGAATTCCGGCAGGAAACGAATCTCGGAGACATTCCGGGGTCGCGGGAGATCGATCTTGTAATTGCTCTTCACGCTGGCCGGACCGGAGGTCAGGACTAAGACCCGGTCGTCCAGTGCGATGGCCTCCTAGAGGTCGTTGGTGACGAAGACGACCGCAGTAGAGGTCTGCGACCACAAGTTGATCTGCTCGTTCTCCATGAGCACCCTGGTCTTCACGTCCAGCGCGCTGAACGGCTCGTCCATGAGCAGGATGCGCGGCTGGTTGATGAGGCTGGCCGCGAGCGACACCCGCTTGCGCATGCCGCCGGAGAGCTGGTGCGGGTAGCGGTCCTCGAAGCCGGAGAGCCCGACGCGGGCGATCCACTCCCGGGCCATCTCCTTGGCCTCGCGGACGTTGTGCCCCTGGTAGCGCGGGCCCGCGGCGACGTTGTCCAGCACGGTCTTCCAGGGGAAGACCGCGTCGCTCTGGAAGACGTAGCCGATGCCCTGGCCGATGCCGTCGACGGGCTTGCCGGAGACCTCGACGGTTCCTTCGCTCGGGCGGGTCAGGCCGGAGATCAGGCCGAGCGTCGTGGACTTGCCGCAGCCGGTCGGCCCGACCACCGTGCAGAACTCACCGGGCGCGATGTCCATCGTGACGTGCTCGATCGCGGTGTAGACGCCGCCCTTGGGGGTGGCGAACCGTTTGGTCACGTCGTTGAGCCGAATGATCGGCGTCTCGTTGGGGGGCATGTGTCAATCCCTTGCCTCGGAAAAGTGGGCGGCGGCCGATGTGAGCGGCGCCACAGAGGCAAGGTAGAAGCGCGGATGAAACGCGTATACATTCTGCGCGCAAGAGTGTGTTATTCGCGTTGTTGCACATTGTGCTCATTGTGCTCAGCGCCGCACAGGTGACGCTCAGACAGTGGACCAGGTGGATCCGGCCGACCCGGATCGGAGGGGGAGGCACGGATGCGACGGAGCCGCCGCCTCTCCACGCAGATCCTGTTCAGCCAGCTGGCGATCCTCCTGGTCGCGTCCGTCGCGGGTCTGCTGCTGTTTGTGCAGGCTGCGCGACGCGCCGAGGACCAGCAGTACGAGCAGCGCGCGCTCGCGATCGCACAGGCGACGGCGGCGATGCCCGGCATCGTGGCCGGCTTGGTTCACGGGGACCGCGGCCACGACATCGCGTCGTTGGCCGAGCTGGTGCGGGCCCGTACCCATGCGGCGTACGTCGTCGTGATCGATCGCGATGGCGTGCGGCACTCCCACCCGGACCCCAGCCTCATCGGCATACGCGTCATCGAGCCGGTGGTCGCGCTCGACGGCCGGTCGCACACGGGCGTCGACAACGGCCATCTGGGCCGGTCGGCGAACGGCAAGGCGCCGGTCGTGGCTGCGGACGGCAGCGTGGTCGGGGAGGTGTCCGCCGGCATCCTCGAGAGCCAGGTCTCGGCGTCCAAGGCGCACGAGCTCATGCAGCTGGCGCTGTACGCGGTGGTGGCGCTCTCGACGGGGGTGCTGGCCTCGTTGCTGCTGACCCGGCGCCTGAAGCGGCAGACCTTCGGGTTGGAGCTGCAGCACATCGCCGAGCTGCTGCAGGAACGGGAGGCGATGCTCCACGGCATCCGGGAGGGCGTGGTGACCCTCGATCCGCAGGGCCGGGTGTCGCTGGTGAACGACGAGGCCCGACGTCTGCTCGGTCTCGGCTTCCGCCCGCCCGGCTACCGGCTCGACGAGGTCGTGCCCGCGGGACGTCTGCACGATCTGCTGACCGGAGACGTCGCCGCGGACGACGACGAGGTCGTGCTGACCGACGAGTTCTGTCTGAAGGTCAACCGGATGCCGGTCCGCCTCCAGGGTCGCGACCTGGGCGCGGTCGTGACGGTCCGCGACCGCACCGAGTACGTCGGCCTGCTCCGCGAGCTCGACAGCGTGGGCACGCTGACCGAAGCGCTGCGTGGCCAGCAGCACGAGCATGCCAACCGGATGCACACCGTCGCCGGGTTGCTGGAGCTGGGCCGCCCCACGGCGGCGGCGGACTACCTGGAGGAGATCTCCGGCCACGCCGCGGGCCTGGCCGAGGAACTCCGGGACCGGGTCGGCAACATGACCATCGTGGCGCTGCTGCTGGGCAAGGTCACCATCGCCCGCGAGCGGGGCGTCACGCTGATCGTGCAGGCGGACGCGCCGATCGACGACGCGGCCGTGGACCAGCGGGTGATCGTCACGGTGCTCGGCAACCTCATCGACAACGCCCTCGACGCCGTGTCCGGACAGCACGACGCGAGGATCGAGGTCCGCTTCGAACTCGACGCCGGACGCGCCTTCATCGTGCAGGTCGCGGACAACGGCCCCGGCATCCCGGAGGAGGACCGGGCCCGGGTGTTCGTCGACGGCTACAGCACCAGGCCCAGCCGGACCGGTTTCCACCGCGGTCTGGGTCTCGCACTGGTCCACCGGCTGGTGACGAAGGCCGGTGGACGGGTGAGTCTCGATGTCCAGGAGGAGACCGTCTTCACGGTGTCGTTGCCGGTACGCCGGCGGAGCAGGAGCGAAGGGTGATCACGACACTCGTTGTCGACGACGACCCGCGGGTCGCAGCCATCCACGCGGAGTTCGTCAGCAAGGTCGAGGGGTTCACCGTGGTCGGGATGGCGTACTCGGCGGCGGAGGCGTACGACGCCGTCCTCGCCGCGCAGCCCGACCTGCTCCTACTCGACCTCTACCTCCCGGACGAACACGGTCTCGCGCTGCTGGGGCGCCTGCGCGAACTCGACGGACCGCACCCGGACGCGATCATCATCACGGCCTCCCGCGACGTGGAGAGCCTGCGCGGTGCCATGCAGCGCGGGGCGGTCCACTACGTCGTCAAGCCGTTCCGGTTCGCGCAGCTGGCCGAACGACTCGCGGGCTACCGCACCGTCCGCGAGAGCCTGACCGGCATGCGTGAGACGTCGCAGGCCGAGATCGACAAGGTCTACGAGCTGCTGCACCTGTCGACTCCCGCGCTTCCGCCCCGCGGAGCCAACGTCCCGACCATGACCCGGATCCTGGAGGCGGTGCAGGCCGCCGAGCAGAGCCCGACGGCGGCTGACATCTCGCGGGACGTGGGCGTCAGCCGGCCCACGGCGCAGCGCTATCTCGCGCAGCTGGTCGCGATGGGGCTGCTGGACCTGGAGCTGCAGTACGGCGCTGCCGGCCGGCCGTCACACCGGTACCGCGCGCGGTCCCGGTAGGCGTCAGGCGGCGACGAAACGGTGGCAGGACGGGCATTGTCGGTTCGCCGGCAGTTCCCGCCAGTCGCCGGCGAGCCGCAGGCCCGCTGCGAGCCGTGCGCCGCAGACCGGGCGGATCAGTACGGAGACCCGGGCCGGCGTCGAGCGGACGACAGGCAGCGCATGGGCCAGGCTCACGTCGGTGACGTCGCAGCCGGCCCGGAAGGTCGCCACGGAGGCGACGCCGAGGCTGCTGGCCGGGACCACGGTCAGGTCCGGAACGGGAGCCGGGGTGACCGGCTCGCGCCACAGTCCGAACCTCCGGCGTGCGCGGTTGAACACGGGACTCCTCACGTACCTCGGCCGTGGCCTCGTGCCTCCCCACGCCACCACCGAGTGTAGGCGCGCGAAACGGGCGAAAGAGGTACGGACCGTTACGGCGCTGTGTCAGCCGCTGCGGGAGGCAGCCCGCGTGTTGGCCTGGTCGAAGGCCACCGCGATGATGATGAGGGCGCCGATGGCGATCTGCAGGTAGAAGGCGTTGATGGCCAGCAGGTTGCCGCCGTTGTTGAGCACACCCATGATCAGGGCGCCGGTGAGGGCGCCGAGCGCGCTGCCTTTGGCCCCGAACAGGCTGGCCCCGCCGATCACGCAGGCAGCGATCGCGTTGAGCTCGAAACCGGTGCCCGCCGTCGGGATGCCGGCGCCGAGACGGGAGGTCAGCAGCACCCCACCGAATCCGGCGAGCAGGCCGGAGATGGCGTAGACGGCGATGGTGACCGTACGGACCGGCACACCGGCCAGGCGCGCGGACTCCGGGTTGGAGCCGACCGCGTAGACGTAGCGGCCGAACACCGTGCGGGTCAGCAGGAAGTGCACGATCGCGGCGATGACTGCCGCGATGATGAGCAGGTTGGGGATGCCGAGGACCGTCCCGTTCGCGATCGTCTGGAAGCTGCCGGGCAGGCCCTGGATGGTCTTGGCGTCGGTGATGACCAGCACGACGCCCCGCGCGATGCCGAGCATGCCCAGTGTGGCGATGAATGGTGGCAGCTTGAGCTGCGTCACCAGCAAACCGTTGGCGATGCCGAGCACGGCGCCCAGGGCCGCTCCGGCGAGGATCGCCACAGGGATCGGCATGCCGCCGACGAGGAGCTGCGCGGTGACCGCGCCGGACAGCCCGAGCACGGACCCGACGGACAGGTCGATGCCTGCTGTGAGGATGACGAGAAGCTGGCCCACGGCGATGATCGCGAAGATCGCCACCTGCCGGGCCAGGTTGGACAGATTGCCCTGGGTGAGGAAGTCGTTGCTGAGCAGGGTGAGAGCGCCGACGGCGACGAGCAGGACGACGAGACCGCCGCTCTCGCGTCCGGCGATGTCACCGACCGTCAGTACGCGCCGCCCGCTCGGGGGTGCGACCCTGACGACGTGCTCCGACGCAAGCGGTGTCCCCAGCCGGTTGTCCGGATGCTCGAGCTCGCCCTCCGGGGTGGTCACGGGGGCGTTCGTGATCGTGGTCGTCTCGATCGGCTCGCGCCACAACAACTTAGGCATCGGTGCTCACCCCGTCCGGTCCGTCGGTCTGCCGGCTGTGCTGGCCGTCGCCTGCGCTGCCCGCGCGCGCACTCGCGCCCGGCTCAGCCGCCGCGTGGTCCGCGCCCCCGCTCGCCAGCCGGAGCACGTCCTCCTCGGACGCGCCGCCCGGGAGCTCCCCGGCGATCCGGCCATCGCGCAGGACGAGGACCCGGTCGGCGAGGCCGAGCAGCTCGGGCAGGTACGACGACACGACGAGGATGCCCAGCCCCTGTGCCGCGAGGTCGCCGATCACCGCGTACAACTCGCCCTTCGCGCCGACGTCGATTCCCTTCGTCGGCTCGTCGAACAGCAGGATCTTGGGTTTGGTCAGCAACCACCGGGCCAGGAGGACCTTCTGCTGGTTCCCACCGGACAACGTCGACACCGGCTGGTCGTACGAACCGGCCCGCAGCCGTAGGCTGTCCAGCAGCCGGTCCGCCTCCTCGGCCTGCTCGCGGGGTGGCAGCAGCCCGCGGCGCGAACCGCTGCGCAGGCTGGCGATGGTCACGTTCTCGCGGATGGACAGCTCAGGCAGCAGGCCGAGCACCTTGCGGTCCTCGGTGAGAAGGCCCATGCCGACGTTCATCATGCTGCGCGGGCCGCTCGGGGTGACCGGCGTGCCCTCGATCTCGATCTCCCCGGCGGCGATGGGGTCGGCACCGAACAGCGACAGCAGCAACTCGCTGCGTCCTGAGCCGAGCAGGCCGCCGATGCCGAGGATCTCCCCGGGCCGGACGTCGAAGTCGACGGTGGGGCCGTCGGAAGTACGGCGCAGGCCGCGGACGCGGAGCATGGGCGTGCCGGCCGTCTCCCGCTGCTGCTCCGGGTAGAGCGACGTGACCTCGCGGCCGACCATCGCCGTGATGAGCTTGTTCTCGTCGTACCCGGACAGTGGCCCGGACTCGGACAGCCCGCCGTCGCGGAGCACGGTCACCTGGTCGCCGATGTGGAACATTTCCTCCAGGCGGTGCGTCACGTAGAGCATCGCGACGCCGCGCTCGCGCAGCCGCAGGATGTGGGCCAGCAGCCGGTCGGACTCCTCCTCCGTCAGCGCAGTCGTCGGCTCGTCGAACACGATGACCTTGACCGACTCGGCGGTCAGCACCTTGGCGATCTCGACGAGCTGACGGGTGGCGGCGGGGAGTCGTTCGACCACGGTGTCGGGGCTCGTGGTCGTGAGCCCCACTTCGTCGAGCGCTTCGCGGGCGCGCCGCCGGAGCTGGGCGCGGTCGATCAGCCCGCCGCGGGACGGCAGGCGGCCCATGAAGAGGTTCTCGGCGACGGTCAGGTGCGGCAGGAGGCTCAGCTCCTGGTAGACGGCCTGCACCCCGGCGGCCCGCATCGCGGCCGGCGTGGGTGCCGTGACGGCCTCGCCCTCGATCTCGTACGTGCCACTGTCCCGGCGCAACGCGCCGGTCAGCACGCGGATCAGTGTGGACTTGCCGGCCCCGTTCTCGCCCGCCAGGCAGTGCACCTGGCCGGGCAGCAGCCGCAGCGACACGTCGGTCAGCGCCTGGACCGGGCCGAACGCCTTGGAGACATCGCGCAACTCCAGGACGGGGGCTGTCGTCGCGGTCACTTGCCGGCCTTCTGGGTCGGCGGCTCGAGCAGCGACTTGACCTCCGCCTGGTTCATGTTGCTCTTGTCGGCGACGACCGCGCCCGGGTCGATCTCACGAGGAGGGATCCGGCCGACGGTGGCCATGCCCGCGGCGAGAACGCCTTGGTAGCCGAAGAAGTACGGGTTCTGCACGACGAGGGCGTTGATGGTCCCGGCACCGAGCGCGGCGTTCTCCTGCGGGTCGGAGTCGAAGGCGACGACGGGGATCCGGCCCACGGCGTTGTTGTCCTTGATGGCGCGGGCGGCGCCGACGCCGGAGGTGTTGTTGTCGGCGAAGACGCCGAGCAGGTTGCTGTTGGCCGTCAGTGCGTCGTTGACCTGCGAGGCGGCCGTACCGATGTCGTTGTTGTTGAAGCGTTGCAGGGAGGCGTTCACCTGGGGGCAGCCGGCGGCCAGCCCCTGGCGGAATCCCTTGTCCCGGTCGACGAGCGACTGGATGCCGGCCACCGACGACTCGACGAGCACGGCGCCGGAGGTCTTGTTCTGCGCCTTGAGCAGGTCGCACATGCGGCTGCCGGCCTGGCTGCCGGCCTTGACGTTGTCCGTGCCGATGAAGCCCTCGCTGGGCGTGGTCACGCGCGTGTCGACCGTGATCACCTTGATGCCGGCCTGACGGGCGCGGGCGATGGCGGAGTTCAGCGCACTCGAGGAATTGGGCGCCAGCACGATCCCCTGGACACCGCGGGAGATCGAGTTCTCGACCAGCTGGACCTGCTCGTCGATGTTCGTCTCGGAGGTGGGGCCGAAGGTGCTGACGTTGATGCCGAAGTCGCCGCCCGCCTGCTTGGCGCCGGCGAGCATGACCTGCCAGAACGACGAGTCGCTCGCCTTGATGATGACGTCGACCTTCTTGCCCCCGGCGGCACCGCCGGCGCCACCACCTGACGAGGCGCTCGCGGAGCCGGTGGCGCGTCCGCCGACGACGCCGACGACGAGGGCTATCAGTGCGATCACCGCGACCAGCGAGGCGGAGAAGACAGTGCGTGAGCGGGCCATGACGACCTCCGTGCACCGGGCAGCATGTGCCAGCGGAACGTACTCGTCTGAGCTGGAGGTGGATAGCTCGCCGGATCCCCAATTTCCCTGGCGTCTCAACGTATTTTTCCTGCTGCAGCGCCCTCGGGCGGGGTGGGATCGGACGTGCGTGCGGACCGGGCCGTGCCCGGCGGGTGGGCGCGCGTCAGCGGCTCCGCGTGCATGATGCACCTGGTCGGGGAAGCCGACGGCATGACGACGATCCGGGAGGTAGGCACATGATCGTGGTCTGCGGTGAGGCGCTCATCGACCTCGTCCCGGCGCCGGAGGGGATGTACCGGGCCCGTCCTGGCGGCAGTCCGGCCAACGTCGCGGTGGGGCTGGGCCGGCTCGGGGTGGATGTGTCGCTGCTGGCCCGCATCGCGGATGACGCCTTCGGCCGGCTCATGCGCGAGCACCTCGTGAAGTCCCGCGTGGCGCTGGACGCGGCCCTCGTCGCGTCGGAGCCCTCGACGCTGGCGGTCGTCAGCCTGGACCAGAGTGGGAAGGCCGAGTACGCCTTCTACGTCGAGGGCAGTGCCGACGGGGCCTGGCGCATCGAGGAGCTGCCCGCGGAGCTGCCGCCGCTGGCGACGCTGCACGTGAGCGGCTCCCTCGCCCTCGGGCTTCCCGGGATGGGCGACGCGCTGGAGGCGCTCCTCACCCGCGAGAAGGGCGGCCGAACCCTCACCTTCGACCCCAACACCCGACCCCAGCTGGCGCGCGACGAGGCGGAGCTGCGCGCCCGCCTCCAGCGCTGGATCTCGCTGGTCGACGTCGTCAAGGTCAGCTCCGACGATCTGGCGTGGGTGGCGCCCGGCGAACCCATCGCCGAGGTGGCCACCCGCTGGCGGAGCCTGGGCCCTTCCCTGGTGGTGGTGACCCGGGGCGAGGACGGCGTCTACGCGCTGGGCCCCTCCGGGCCGGTGGACCTGCCGGGTCACCGGATCACCGTGATCGACACGGTGGGGGCCGGGGACGCGTTCATGGCCGGCCTGCTGGCCGCGTTGGACAGCGCGGACAGCCTCGCGCCCGACCGGCTCGCGGTGCTCGACACGACTGGCCTCGAGCGGGCACTGGCCTTCGCGCAGGCGGTCGCCGCGGAGACGTGCCGCCGCGTAGGGGCCGATCCGCCGTGGCGTGAGGAGCTCACGGCGGAAGCGGGCGGCGATCTCCGTGAGGGACTGACGACACCGGGGTAGGCCGATCAGGCAGGCCGACACCGACAGTCCGGAGGGTCGCCGCACATCAGGACGCACGGTGCCGGCTCCGCTCGGCGCCCGCAGTCACGGGAGGCTTCGCATGGCAGTACACGCTCGGGCCGGTCAGCCCGCCCAGCCGGACGACCTCGTCGACGTGGCGCGACTCGTCACCGCCTACTACTCCGAGCATCCCGACCCGGGTCAGGCCGACCAGCGGGTGAGCTTCGGCACCTCCGGACACCGCGGCTCGGCACTGGACGTGGCCTTCAACGAGGACCACATCGCCGCGACCAGCCAGGCGATCGCCGACTACCGCCGGTCGCAGGGGATCAGCGGGCCCTTGTTCCTCGCGAAGGACACGCATGCCCTGTCCGAGCCCGCCTGGGCGACAGCGCTGGAGGTCTTCGCCGCCAGCGACGTTCAGGTGCTGGTGGACAGCCGCGATGGGTACACCCCCACGCCGTCCCTGTCCCATGCCGTGCTCACCTACAACGAGGGCCGTACGACCGGCATGGCCGACGGCGTCGTCATCACGCCCTCGCACAACCCGCCGCGCGACGGCGGCTTCAAGTACAACCCGCCGGACGGCGGCCCCGCCGGGAGCGACATCACGTCGGCGGTGCAGGACGCCGCAAACGCGTACCTGCGGGACGGGCTGAGCGGCGTACGCCGGATCCCGCTGGCGCGCGCCCGGGCTGCCGAGACGACTGGCACGTACGACTTCCTCGGCGCCTACGTCGACGATCTGCCCGCTGCGCTGGACCTGCAGGCCGTGCGGGACGCCGGCATACGCATCGGCGCGGACCCGCTCGGCGGCGCGAGCGTCGCGTACTGGGGTGAGATCGGCGACAGGCACGGGCTCGACCTCACCGTGGTCAATCCGCTGGTGGACCCGACCTGGCGCTTCATGACGCTGGACTGGGACGGGAAGATCCGGATGGACTGCTCATCGCCGTACGCGATGGCGTCGCTGATCGAGCAGCGCGACGCGTTCCAGATCGCGACGGGCAACGACGCGGACGCCGACCGGCACGGCATCGTGACCCCGGACTCCGGGCTGCTGAACCCGAACGCGTACCTCAGTGTTGCCATCCAGTACCTGCTGACCCATCGCGACAAGTGGAGCGAACAGGCCGCGATCGGCAAGACGCTCGTGAGCTCCTCGATGATCGACCGGGTGGTGGCGGGTCTCGGACGCAAGCTGCTGGAGGTGCCCGTCGGCTTCAAGTGGTTCGTGCCGGGGCTACTCGACGGGTCGGTCGCCTTCGGGGGCGAGGAGTCGGCGGGTGCCTCGTTCCTGCGCCGGGACGGCGGGGTCTGGACGACCGACAAGGACGGCATCCTGATGTGCCTGCTGGCCGCCGAGATCACCGCGGTCACCGGCCGGTCGCCGGGGGAGCACTACCGCGATCTCACCGATCGGTTCGGCGAGCCGGCCTACGCCCGCATCGACGCGCCCGCGACGCGCGAGCAGAAGTCCGCCCTGGCGACGCTGAGCCCCGAGCAGGTCACCGCGACCGAGCTGGCCGGCGAGCCGATCACGGCGAAGCTCACCACAGCACCGGGCAACGGTGCGCCCATCGGCGGCCTGAAGGTGACGACCGAATCCGGCTGGTTCGCCGCGCGTCCGTCCGGCACCGAGGACGTCTACAAGATCTACGCGGAGAGCTTCCAGGGACCCGACCACCTCGCGCGCATCCAGCAGGAGGCGCGGGAGGTCGTGAACGGCGTTCTCACCACCGCCACCTGACGGACCACGTTGCCCGAGTCGCGTCGCCACCTCGGCCTGAGGGTTCAGGAGCGCAGGAGATCCAGGATCGCGACCGACTCGCCGTCGAGTTCGACGAAGCCGTCACGGAACACGAATCCGGGGCGGTTCGCCAGGAGCACCGCGTCCGGCGTGCCGGCGAGCGGCACCGCCTGGCGCTCCGGAGCCAGGTTGCACGCGACGGCGGTGCGGCCCCGCCGGACCACGAGCCAGCGGGCGTCCTCGTCGTACGTCACCTGCACCCGGTGCCGGTGGCCGTCCGCCAGGTCCGGCAGCGTGCGCCGGAGCGCGATCAGGTCGCGGTTCCAGTCGCGCAGGCGGCAGCCGCGTTCGTCGGCGGCCTCGCTCCAGTCCAGCTTGGACTTCTGGAAGGTGTCCGGGGACTGCGGGTCAGGCACGCCGCTGGTGTCCCAGCCGTGCGACGCGAACTCCGCCCGCCGGCCCTGACGCACCGCCTCGCCGAGCTCACCCTCGTGGTCCGAGAAGAACAGCCACGGCGTGCGCGCCCCCCACTCCTCGCCCATCCAGAGCATCGGGGTGTACGGAGACGTGAGGACGAGGGCGGCGCCGATCTGGAGCATCCCGTCGGACAGGCTGCTCGCGATCCGGTCGCCGGTGGCCCGGTTGCCGACCTGGTCGTGGTTCTGCAGGTAGACGACGAACGGATGGCCGTCGAGGGTCGGCGGCACCGGCCGGCCGTGCGTGCGACCGCGGAACGACGACCAGGTGCCGTCGTGGACGAACACGCCGGTCAAGGCCTTCGCCAACGTCGGCAGCGAGCCGAAGTCCCCGTAGTAGCCGGCGCGTTCGCCGGTCAGCGTGGCGTGCAGCGCGTGGTGCACGTCGTCGGCCCACTGCCCGTCGAGACCGAGGCCGCCCGCCGCCCGCGACGTCACGACCCGCGGATCGTTCGTGTCGCTCTCGGCCACGAGCCAGAGCGGCTTGCGCAGTCGGGCACCGAGGGCCTGAACCTCGACCGCGAGTTCCTCCAGCAGCGGCGTCGCCCGGCCGTCGACCAGGGCATGTACGGCGTCCAGCCGGAGTCCGTCGATGTGGTAGTCGTGCAACCACATCCGCGCGTTGCCGATGATGTAGCGGCGGACCTCGTCGCTGCCGGCCATGTCGAGATTGACGGCCGGACCCCACGGCGTCGTATGCGCCTCGGTCAGATACGGACCGAACTCCGGCAGGTAGTTCCCGGCCGGGCCGAGATGGTTGTAGACGGCGTCCATCACGACGCCGATGCCGCGGGCGTGGCAGGCGTCGACGAACCGCTTCAGGCCGTCCGGTCCGCCGTACGGGTCGTGCACGGCGTACCAGGCCACACCGTCGTAGCCCCAGCCCCAGCGGCCGGCGAACGCGCTGCACGGCAGCAGTTCCACGGCGGACACGCCCAGGTCGGCGAGGTGGTCGAGCCGCCCGACCGCTGCGTCGAAGGTGCCCTCCTCGGTGAAGGTCCCGACGTGCAGCTCGTACAGGACGTTGCCGGCGAGCGGCACGCCGCGCCACTGCTGGTCGGTCCAGGCGAACGCGTCGTGGTCGACGAGCCGGGACGGACCGTGCACCCCCTGCGGCTGCCACGCGCTGCGCGGGTCGGGGCGCGGCAGGCCGCCGTCGAGGACGAACGCGTAGTCGCTGCCCGCCTCGATGCCGGGGACATCGACCCGCCACCAGCCGCTCTCGTCCGCACGCATCGGGTGGCGCTGCCCGTTCACCTCGAGCTCGACGGTGTCCGGCTTCGGCGCCCAGACCTCGAAGATCGTCATCCGCCGTCCCGGACCAGCAGCGCCACGGGGAAGTCGGCCAGCAGGTCGGCCAGCAGGACAGGACCGCCAGGGCTCTTGGCGCCGGTCTGTGCATTGCGCCAACTGCCCTCCGGCAGCGTCACGACGTCGCGGCCCCAACCGCGCTGCTCGGTCTGGACGGCGCGCAGCGGCGCCACGGTCACGACCTGGCCGGACCGGGCGAAGGCGACGGCGCGCTGACCGGCGTCCAGCGGTTCGTACGACGCGTCGGCCAGGAACCAGTCCGGGTGGTCACGGCGCAGCCGCAGTGCACGGGAGACCAGATGCAGCTTGGCTGCGCCGGTGTCGTCCACCTCCGGGACCGGCCCGGCGTCCAGCGTCTCGAGCAGGCGACTGCGGGCCGCGTAGTCGACCGGCCGCCGGTTGTCGGGGTCGACGAGCGACAGGTCGAACAGCTCGGTCCCCTGGTAGGTGTCGGCAACACCCGGCATCGTCAGCTGCACGAGTTTCTGGGCCAGCGCGGTCGTGCGCCACGCCGGGGCCAGCTCCGTCACGAAGTTCTCGATCTCGGCGGTGATGACGGGATCGGCGAGGACGGCTCGCGCGAACGACGCCACCGCCTCCTCGAACGCGGCGACCGGCCGCAGCCAGGAGGTGCCTGCCTTGGCCTCGCGGGTGGCCTTCTCCAGGTACGCCACCGCACGGTCCGCGCTGAGCGGCCAGGCGCCGACGACGGTCTGCCAGATGAGCTGCTCGGTGGCGTGGTCGGGCCCGGCGGGGGAGCGGTGCCGGGCAGCCAGGGCGGACCAGCGGGTGACCGCCTCGCCCCACGCGGTGGGGCACTGGGAGAGCAGCACGAGGCGGGCGCGCACGTCCTCGGACCGCTTGGTGTCGTGCGTGGACAGCGTCGTCATCGAGACCGGCCACGCCTGCTGCACCTGCATGCAGGCTGCGTGGAACTCCTCCAGGCCGACGCCGAACCGACCCGGGTCGCCACCCACCTCGTTCAGGGCGGACAGGCGCAGGTAGCGGTAGAACGCGGTGTCCTCCACCCCCTTGGCCATGACCGGCCCGCACGTCTGCTGGAATCGCGTGACGAACTCCTCGCCCGCCGCGCCGGCCGGCCCCTCGGCAAGAGCGAGCCTCCCGACGAGGGCGATCTCGTCCGCCCGCTGGGGGAGCGAGGTGGTCGCCGCCGCCACGGCCTGCTGGACGAAGCCGCGGGCTGTCCCGTCCGCGGGCCCGGCCGGCGGGAGATAGGCGCGGTAGACGCCGAACGACGCGAGCACCTCGACCAGGGCCTCCCGGAAAGCGGTTCGGGTGGTGTCGCGCAGGGCCGGGTCAGGGGCGCAGGCAGTCAGCCCGATCTCGGTGAGCCGGTTGACCTCGGCGGCCAGAACGTCCGACAGCACAAGGCGTTTCGTGGTGGCGACCACGTCCTCGAATGACGAGGAATCACCCGTCAGTGAGGACCACAGGGCCGTCAGCGGCTGCTCCCCGGCCGGCTCGACGAACAGTCCGAGCACGTCGTTCAGTGCGTCGTAGCCGGTCGTGCCCGCGCAGGCCCAGTCGTCGGGCAGCGCCTCGCCGGGCTCGAGGATCTTCTCGACCACGACCCAGGCGCCACCGGTCGCGGCGGCCAGCTGGTCGAGGTAGCCGCCGGGGTCGGCCAGACCGTCCGGGTGGTCGATGCGCAGTCCGTCGAGGACGCCGTCGCGGAGCTGCTGCACCACCAGCACGTGCGTCTCGTCGAAGACGGCCGGCACTTCGACCCGCACCCCGGTCAGGGTGGTGACGTCGAAGAACCGCCGGTAGTTCAGTTCCTCCCCAGCCACGGTCCAGTGGCAGAGCCGGTAGTGCTGCGCCTCCAAGGTGGCGAGCAGATCACCCTCGACCAGGGTGCCGGGCGCGACAGGGACCTCATGGTCGTAGTACCGGATCCGGTCACCGTCGACGGTGAGTTCGTCGAGCACCTCGCCGAGAGGCGCGCCCAGAATCGGGACGAGCACCTTGCCGGGGTTGTCGCGGCTGTCCCAGTCGATGTCGAACCACTGCGCGTACGGCGACGAGGGGCCGTCCCGCAGGACCGACCACCACGGGGCGTTCTGCGACTCCGGCTCGCTGACCGCCATGTGGTTGGGCACCACGTCGAGCACGATCCCGAGGCCCGCCCGGCGGCAGGCTTCGACGAGGTTCGCGAAACCGGCGGGGCCGCCGAGCTCGCTGTTCAGCCGCGAGTGGTCGACGACGTCATACCCGTGTGTGGAGCCCGGGGCGGCCTGGAGATACGGCGAGCAGTACAGGTGGGTCACGCCCAGGTCGGCCAGGTACGGCACGGCGTCCGCCGCGTCGGCGAAGCCGAACCCCGGGTGGTCGTCCGCCGGCGGCCGGAGCTGCACGCGGTAGGTGGACACCGGTATCGGCTTGCCCGGTGCGGGCAGGTGGCGCTGGTCGGGCACGCGGTTCCTCACGTCGTGATCTTGCGGACGTGGGGGATCTACCCCGGCGCGGCCAGTCCACCCCGCCCGAGCCGGAGGCTTAGAACACCTTCCGCAGGATCTGCACCGAACGTGCCTCCACCTCGTACGGCTCGCCGGTCTTGACCGTCTGCGCATCCACGTCGGGCAGCAGTGGGGCGGCCGTATTGATGGTGACCTCCCAGCGCTCCCCGGCCCCGAGGTCCGGCAGCGTGAAGGCGATGGCCTCGTGGTGACCGTTGAAGAGCAGGAAGAACGAGTCGTCGGTGACCCGCTCCCCGCGGGCGTCCGGCTCGCGGATGCCCTCCCCGTTGAGGAACACCGCCACCGACTTGGCGAACCCGGACTCCCAGTCCTCCCCGGACATCGGTTCACCTTCCGGCGTGAACCAGCCGATGTCGTGGATGCTCGCCGCGCCGTCCACCGGACGGCCGCGGAAGAACCGGCGCCGGCGGAAGACCGGATGCTCCGCCCGGAGTTTCGTGAGTCGGGCGGTGAAGTCGGTCAGGACCTCGTAGTCCTTGGCCCGGTCCCAGTCGATCCAGGCGAGTTCGTTGTCCTGCGCGTACACGTTGTTGTTGCCCTGCTGGGTGCGGCCCAGCTCGTCTCCGTGCAACAGCATCGGCACGCCCTGCGACACGAACAGGGTCGTCAGGAAGTTGCGCTTCTGCTGTTCACGCAGCGCGATGATCTCGAGGTCGTCGGTCTCGCCCTCGACGCCCGAGTTCCAGGAACGGTTGTGGCTCTCGCCGTCGTTGCCGCCCTCGCCGTTGGCGTCGTTGTGCTTCTCGTTGTACGACACGAGATCGTGCAGCGTGAAGCCGTCGTGGGCGGTCACGAAGTTGATGGAGGCGACCGGGCGGCGGCCGTCCTGCTCGTACAGGTCGCTGGAGCCGGTCAGTCGCGAGGCGAACTCGGCCAGTGCCGCCCCCTCGCCACGCCAGTAGTCCCGCACCGTGTCGCGGTACTTGCCGTTCCACTCCGTCCACAGCGGCGGGAACTGGCCGACGTTGTAGCCGCCCTCGCCGATGTCCCACGGCTCGGCGATGAGCTTGACCTGCGAGACGACCGGGTCCTGCTGCACCAGGTCGAAGAACGCCGACAGCCGGTCCACCTCGTGGAACTGGCGGGCCAGCGACGAGGCGAGGTCGAAGCGGAACCCGTCGACGTGCATCTCCATGACCCAGTAGCGCAGCGAGTCCATGATGAGTTGCAGGACGTGCGGGTGGCGCATGAGAAGCGTGTTGCCGGTACCGGTCGTGTCGTAGTAGTGCTCGCGGTCGCCGTCGACGAGCCGGTAGTACGACGCGTTGTCGATGCCGCGCAACGACAGCGTCGGACCGAGCTGATTCCCCTCGGCCGTGTGGTTGTAGACCACGTCGAGGATGACCTCGAGTCCGGCCTCGTGCAGGGCCTTGACCATGGCCTTGAACTCCTGCACCTGCTGTCCGAGCTGGCCGGCCGACGCGTAGCCGTTGTGCGGCGCGAAGAAGCCGATCGTGTTGTAGCCCCAGTAGTTGCGCTGGTCGCGCTCGGCGAGGTGGCTGTCGTGCACGAACTGGTGCACCGGCATCAGCTCGATCGCCGTGACACCGATCTTCTTGTAGTGCTCGATCATCACCGGGTGCGCGAGGGCGGCGTAGGTGCCGCGGATCTCCTCCGGGATGCCCGGGTGCGTCTGGGTGAGGCCCTTGACGTGCGCCTCGTAGATCACCGTCTCGTTGTACGGCCGGCGCGGGGGCCGGTCGTTGTCCCAGTCGAAGAAGGGACTGATGACCACCGACTTGCTCATGTGCGGCGCCGAGTCCTCCTCGTTGAACGAGTCCTCGTCGCCCCAGGTGTACGAGAAACAGGCCTGCGCCCAGTCGATGTCGCCGTCGACGGCCTTGGCGTACGGGTCGAGCAGGAGCTTGGCCGGGTTGCAGCGGTGGCCGTTGGCCGGCTCGTACGGACCGTGCACGCGGTAGCCGTACCGCTGCCCGGGCCCGATGTTGGGCAGGTAGCCGTGCCAGACGAAGGCGTCCACCTCCGGCAGGTCCACGCGGGTCTCGACGCCCGCCTCGTCGAACAGGCAGAGTTCGACCCGCTCGGCCACCTCCGAGAAGAGCGCGAAGTTGGTGCCGGTCCCGTCATAGGTCGAACCCAGCGGGTAGGGAGTCCCGGGCCAGATCTTGCTCACGCGACGGTGGTCTCGTACGGGCGGCCGCCGGTCAGGGCGGGGCCGATGTCGCGGGTGTTCACGGGCACTCCAGGCTCGATGGGCGGGCTGGTGTCGTCCTACCAGGGTCTCGGTCGATCCATGCCTGGCGGTCGACCACCGGTTGCCAGGTCATTCACCCGGTGACCCGGTGGCCGGTTCCGTCGGCTGCGGCAGGCGGTGCTGGCAGTAGCACCATGTGCTCCCCGGGCAGTCCTCGTGCCGGCGCTCCCTGCAGGGTTCGCAGATCACCGTGCAGTCACCCGCAGCCCCGATCCTTCCGTTCGGCCCGGTCCGCCGATGCGAGACCGACCCGTACAGCATGACCGAAGCCCCGAGGGGCCGGTGCGCCGCCCCGGGCCGGGGACAGGAACGGCTGCTGCCGCGAGTGCGTCCGGCCTCAGCCGGTGGCGCCGAAGACCTGCCAGTGGGCAGTCAGCTCGGCGAGGTGACGGCGGCGCTCCGAGGGGGCGGGCTCGGCGGAGTCGGAAGACGCGGCAGGAGCCACGGCAGGAGCGGACACGGCATCCGGCCGGCCACCACGCCTGGAAGGGGTCGCGCTGACCGCGACCGCGTCGCTCAGAGCGGCCAGGCCGGCCTGGCGGCTCACGCTGTGACCGTCACGTCGCCAACCGGTCTGCGCGCACGCGCTGCAGCGCCACAGTTCCACCTCGGCACTACCCGACAGGCTGATCACGTGCAGGGCGGCACCGCAGCACGGGGAGCTCCCGTCGCTCACCTTGTTGCCCACAGGCGCAGCTTGTCCGGCTTGCGCCGTCAAGACCATGGTCCGTTGGACCTGCATGCACTTTGCAGCCGGGTGTACCGCATTGCGCCGAACGGAGCACAAAGCGGTCCGCGCAGGTGGGAGGTGCCCATTCCGGCACATTCCGCCGCGTGCGGCCAAGTGTGACGTGAATCTCCCGGGCTCTCAGGCGCGGAGCCCGTCGTGCGCGGGAAGGCTTTTTCTCAGCTTCCATGTGCGCGAATGAGCCGGGCCCTTCCGGGCACCAAGAACTCGAAGCCTGGACGTCAACGCTGCCGACAGACCCGGAGAAGTGTGTGAGCAACGCCCCCAGAAGCACCGTCGTGATCGGCGCCGGTCCGGCTGGACTGACCGCCGCGTACGAACTGACCAGGGCCGGCGAGGACGTCGCGGTGCTCGAGGCGTCGGATGTCGTCGGCGGAATCAGCCAGACGGTGGAGCGGGACGGCTGGCGGTTCGACATCGGCGGCCACCGGTTCTTCACCAAGGTGCCCGAGGTCGAGGCGCTGTGGCACGAGATCCTGCCCGCCGAAGAGTTCCTGATGCGGCCGCGGATGAGCCGGATCTTCTACGACGGCAAGCTCTTCGACTACCCGCTCAAGGCCATGAACGCGCTGCGGGGACTCGGCCTGCTCGAGGCCGTCCGCTGCATGCTGAGCTACGCGTGGGTGAAGGTGCGCCCGCCCAAGGACCAGACGACCTTCGAGGGCTGGGTGGCCGCGCGCTTCGGCTGGCGTCTGTACCGCATTTTCTTCAAGACCTACACCGAGAAGGTGTGGGGCATGCCGGCCACCTCGCTGCAGGCGGACTGGGCAGCCCAGCGGATCAAGAACATGTCCCTGATGACGGCGGTCGTGCGGGCGATCCTGCCGGGCGGCAACAAGAAGGACGTCGCCAGCCTCATCGAGGAGTTCCAGTACCCCAAGTTCGGCCCCGGCCTGATGTGGGAGCGGTGCAAGGAGAAGGTCGAGGCGGCAGGCGGCAAGGTCCGCATGCACACCTGGGTGAAGGCCGTGCACCACGAGAACGGCCGTGCGGTCGCGGTGACCGCCGCGAGCGAGGGCGGCGAGACGCGGTACGACGCGGCGCACGTGGTCTCCTCGATGCCGCTCTCCGAGCTGATCTTTGCCATGGACCCGCCGGTACCGGCCGAGGTCCGGGCCGCCGCCGAGGGCCTGCGGTATCGCGACTTCCTGACTGTTGCGCTCGTCGTACCGGAGGCGTTCAGCTTCCCGGACAACTGGATCTACATCCACAGCCCCGGCGTGAAGGTCGGCCGCATCCAGAACTTCGGCTCCTGGTCGCCGTACCTGGTCAAGGACGGACGTACCTGCCTGGGCCTGGAGTACTTCGTGAACGAGGGCGACGAGGTCTGGACCGCCAGCGACGACGAGCTCATCGCGATGGCCCAGGCCGAGATCGCCGAGCTCGGTCTGGTGCCGGCGGGGACGGCCGAGGCCGGCTACGTCGTCCGCATGCCGAAGGCGTACCCGGTGTACGACGCGGACTACAAGGGCTTCGTGGACACCATCCGCGGCTGGCTCGACGCCAACACCCCCAACGTGCATCCGGTCGGCCGCAACGGCATGCACAAGTACAACAACCAGGACCACAGCATGCTGACCGCGCAGCTCACCGTGAAGAACATCCTCGGTGCGCAGCCGGCCCACGACATCTGGCAGGTCAACGTCGAGGACGACTACCACGAGGAGCAGACCGGTAAGCAGTCCGGCGGGCGCCTGTCGTCCACCGATGCCTATCCGCGCTCCGGTACCGGTCGGGAGGCGCCGCTGCACCCGCGTCGCGAGGAGTCCGTCGCCTGAGCGCGCGCCGGCGGGAATGGAACTCCGGCTGACCGGTTGTCCGATCCAGGGCGCCTGTGCCGGGCGACCCGCTCGGACTGCCTGAGGAGACCCTTTCGTGACGACCGTGACCGACCCGGCGGCGATCAAGGGAGTCGGCTTCCGGTCGGAGCGGGGGCCGGTTCTCGCCGCCCTCATGCTCGCGGTGGGCCTGGTCGCCCTCGACAGCACGATCATCGCCACCGCGGTGCCGTCCGTCGTCAGCGATCTCGGCGGCTTCTCGCAGTTCCCGTGGCTGTTCTCGATCTACCTGTTGACGCAGGCGGTCACCGTGCCGCTGTACGGGCGGTTCGCCGACCTGTTCGGCCGGCGGCCGGTGATGTTCTTCGGCATCGGCGCGTTCGTGCTCGGCTCGGTCCTGTGTGGGATCGCCTGGAGCATGCCGGCGCTCATCGCGTTCCGGGCGGTGCAGGGCATCGGGGCCGGCGCGGTACAGCCGATCGCGATGACCATGGTCGGCGACATGTACACGGTGGAGGAGCGGGCCCGCGTCCAGGGCTACATCGCGAGCGTCTGGGGCATCGCCTCGGTGATCGGGCCGACCCTGGGCGGCGTGTTCTCGCAGTACCTGTCCTGGCGCTGGATCTTCTTCGTCAACATCCCGTTGGGCGCCCTCGCTGCCTGGATGCTTGCGCGGCATTTCCGCGAGCAGATCACCAAGCGGTCGCACAGCATCGACTACACCGGTGTGGCCCTGCTGACGGTGGGCTGCTCCCTGGTCATCTTCGGGTTGCTCGAGGGCGGCGTCTCCTGGGGCTGGTGGTCGACGCCGAGCCTGATCGTCTTCGCCGTCGGCCTGGTGTCGCTGATCGCGTTCGTGTTCGTCGAGCGCCGGGCCGCTGAGCCGATCCTTCCGTTGTGGGTCTTCGGCCGTCGTGTCCTGGTCGGCGGCAACCTCACCGCTCTTGCGGTGGGCGCGCTGCTGATCGGGCTGAGCTCCTACGTGCCGACGTACGTCCAGGGCGTCCTGGGCACCGGCGCCGTGGTGGCCGGGTTCGCGCTCGCCGCGCTCACGATGGGCTGGCCGCTGGCGGCGACGTTCGCCGGCCGGCTCTACATGCGGATCGGTTTCCGTGACACGGCGGTGATCGGGAGCGTCGTGATCGTGGTGGGCGTGGCGCTGTGCGTGCTGCTCACCGGGCGCTCGACGGTCTGGGAGGTCGCCGGCGCCTGCTTCGTCGTGGGTGTGGGGCTGGGGCTCGTCGCGAGCCCGACCCTGGTCGCCGTGCAGTCGGTCGTCGGCTGGGACCGCCGTGGTGTCGTGACCGGCAGCAACATGTTCTTCCGTTCCCTCGGCAGCGCGGTCGGTGTCGCCGTGCTGGGCGCGATCGCCAACGCCACGCTGTCCGACCGGTTCACCCACCCGCCCGCGGCGCTGGCCGGGCAGCTCCCACGCAACGTCGACGCCACCAACCTGGTGCTCGGCGGCCACAGCCACGACGGCTCGGCGGTGGCCACCTACGTCCGATCTGCCCTGTTCGACGCCACGCACCACGTCTTCGTGGCTCTGGTCCTCGTCGCGGTGCTGATGGTCGCGGCGGTTCTCCTCATGCCGCGCCGCACGGAGCAGCTCAGGTTCGACTGACCGCCGGTGGCCTACGGTCGTCCGGGGCTCCAGCGGCGCCCCGGTGCTGCCGATCGACGTGAGGTGAACCTGATGCGCTGCCCCGCCGGACATCCGCCGGGTCCGCAGGACTTCTGCCCGCTCTGCGGACGCCGGATGCTGCCCGAGGACCCCGGCCCGGCACAGCCGTGGTCCGCGACGCCGCCTCCGGGTAGTGCCGCCGAGGCGGCCAACCGGCTGATCAGCGAGCTGTCGGCCGGCGGCGGACTGCCCGTGCCGCCGGCCGCCGACGCCGGCCCCGAGCTGACGGACCCGCCGCCACC
>JAOPWV010000162.1 GCA_025965475.1 Frankiales bacterium
CTGGCCGTCGCCGGGCCCGCCGGCGTCGGGGTCCCGGCCGTCCGGTCCGCCACCCTGCGGCCCGCCACCGCCGGGGCCGTCGCCCGGGCCCTCGTTCTCGGGCCCGTCCTCGGGCTCGACCGACGACAGGGCGTCGTCCAGCGTCGACTCGTCCAGTCCGGGCGCCTCGAACGGCGTACGCCGGCGGCGGTGCGGCAGGGCGAGCCGGGCCGCGGTGCGGACGTCCTCGGTGGTGACCTCGTCGCGGCCGGCCCACGCCGCGAGGGCGACCGCGGCCTTGGCGGTGACCAGGTCGGCGCGCAGCCCGTCCACGTCGAACGCGGCGCAGACGGTGGTGACCTCGCGCAGCGCGTGGTCACCGAGCACGACCTTGGGCAGGTGCGCGCGGGCGTCGGCGATGCGGGCGGCCAAGGCGGCGTCCTGGGCGGCGTACTCGGCGGCGAACCCGTCCGGGTCGGCCTCGTAGGCCAGCCGGCGGCGCACGACGTCCGCCCGCTCCGCCGGGTCGCGGGTCGCCGCCACCTCTACCGTCAGGCCGAACCGGTCGAGCAGCTGCGGGCGCAGCTCGCCCTCCTCCGGGTTCATGGTGCCGACGAGCAGGAAGCGCGCCGCGTGCCGGACCGAGACGCCCTCGCGCTCGACGTACGACGTCCCGAGGGCGGCCGCGTCGAGCAGCAGGTCGACCAGGTGGTCGTGCAGCAGGTTGACCTCGTCCACGTACAGCACGCCGCGGTGCGCGGCGGCGAGCAGACCGGGCTCGTAGGCGGACACGCCCGTGGTCAGCGCCTTCTCCAGGTCGAGCGAGCCGACGAGGCGGTCCTCGGAGGCGCCGACGGGCAGCTCGACGAGGCGGGCCGGACGGACGGCGGGGTCGGCATGCGTGGCCAGGTCCGGGCAGCCGGGGTCTGGCGCGGCCGGGTCGCACGAGAAGCGGCAGCCCGCGAGCACCGGCACCGCCGGGAGCAGGGCCGCCAGGGCCCGGACGACGGTGGACTTGGCCGTCCCCTTCTCGCCGCGGACGAGCACTCCACCGACGGCCGGAGAGACCGCGTTGACGACGAGCGCCAGCCGCAGATCGTCCAGACCGACGACGGCGGAGAAGGGATACAGGGCGGTCACGAGTGGCCTTCCTTCGGGGTCCGCGCCCCGGGTGGACGGATCGACGGCCGGAGTATCTGGCTGGCTCTTGCGGACAAGAGCTCACAGTGGCGGGACCGCGCCGGCTGATCCGGCTTCCTCCCTGTCCGTCGCTTGCGCCGGGGACTCTACCGGGCTGGGTGCAGACACCCATGCGCCCGCGCCGGTGCGTCCGCCGCCGCCCGGACGGGGGCCACATCCGCGTGCGGCCCGCGGGCCGTCTCCTGGCCGCCACCTCCGGTCGGGCCGGGTAAGTCGCTCGCGACTGTCGACGGCCCGGCCTAGCCTGTCGGCGAACGGGGGCGACCCGCCTCCGCCGGAGAGGAGCCCAGGTGGCTGACGTCATCCACGCCGAAGGTCTGGTGAAGCGCTACGGCAGCCGCAGCGGCGAGGTCCGCGCCCTCGATGGACTCGACCTCGCGGTGCCGGAGGGCACGGTGCTCGGCCTGCTGGGCCCCAACGGCGCCGGCAAGACGACAGCAGTGCGCATCCTCACCACGCTGCTGGAGGCCGACGGCGGCCGGGCGACCGTGGCCGGCCTCGACGTGCGCAAGGACGCCAAGGGCGTCCGCAAGCGGATCGGGCTGTCCGGACAGTACGCCGCGGTCGACGAGTACCTCACCGGCTTCGAAAACCTCGACATGATCGGCCGGATCTACAAGCTCGGCCGCACGGCCTCCCGGGCGCGCGCCCGGGAGCTGCTGGAGCGCTTCGACCTCGTGGAGTCCGGCGACCGGCCGGTGAAGGGCTACTCCGGCGGCATGCGGCGGCGGCTCGACCTCGCCGGCGCCCTGGTGGCTGAGCCCCCGGTCCTGTTCCTCGACGAGCCCACCACCGGTCTGGACCCCCGCAGCCGGACCGGCATGTGGGAGGTCATCCGCGAGCTGGTCCGGGGCGGCACCACGCTGCTGCTCACCACCCAGTACCTCGAGGAGGCCGACCGCCTCGCCGACGCGATCGTCGTCATCGACAAGGGGCGGGCGATCGCGCAGGGCACGTCGGACGAGCTCAAGCGGCAGGTCGGCGGTGAGCGGATCGAGCTCGTCCTCACCGACCCGTCGCAGCTGGACAAGGCGCGCGCCGTGCTGGCCACGGTCGCCGTCTCGGACATCACCGTGGACGAGGACGGCCGGTCGCTCACCGCACCCGTGTCGGGTGGTCCGCCCGACCTGATGGAGGCGCTGCGCGGGCTCGACGCCGCCGGGATCGTGGTCAGCGACGTCGGGCTGCGCCGCCCGACCCTCGACGACGTGTTCCTCAGCCTGACCGGCCACACGACCGAGACCCCACCCCTCGACAAGCAGGAGGACGCGGCATGAGCGTCATGGTCGACGCACTCGGCGACGGCGCGGTCGTCGTCAAGCGCAACCTGATCAAGATCGTGCGCGTCCCCGAGCTGATGATCTTCACGCTGGTCTCGCCGATCATGTTCGTGCTGCTGTTCGCCTACGTCTTCGGCAGCGCGATCAACCTCCAGGGCACCGGCTACCGCGAGTTCCTCATCGCCGGGATCTTCGCCCAGACGGTGATCTTCGGAGCCACCTACACCGGCGCCGGCATCGCCGACGACATGAAGAAGGGCATCATCGACCGGTTCCGGTCGCTGCCCATGTCGCAGGCGGCGGTGCTCGTGGGCCGGACCGCGAGCGACGTGCTCATCAACCTCATCAGCATCGCCGTCATGGCGGGGACCGGGCTGCTCGTCGGCTGGCGGATCCGCACCTCGTTCTGGGAAGCCGTCGCCGGCTTCCTCCTGCTGCTGTTCTTCGCCTACACCTTCTCGTGGATCATGGCCTGGGTCGGCCTGCTGGTCCCGAGCCCCGAGGTCGTCAACAACGCGGCGTTCATCGTGATCTTCCCGCTCACGTTCATCGCCAACACCTTCGTGCCCCTGGAGAACCTCCCCACCGCGCTGAAGGTGTTCGCCGAATGGAATCCGGTCTCCTCGATGACCCAGGCGACCAGGGAATTGTTCGGCAACAGCGGCGGTGTGGCCGCGACCTCGCACGCCTGGCCGATCCAGAACCCCGTGCTCTACACCGTGCTCTGGGGGCTCGTCATCCTCGCCATCTTCGTGCCGCTGTCGGTGCGCCAGTACAAGCGCGCCGCCAGCCGCTGACGCCGGCCGTCAGCGGCGGAAGCGCAGGAGGAAGGCCGCGAGCTCGGCGGTCGTGTCGTACCGGGACCCGACCGGGTGCGGCCAGCCGTGGCCGACGCCGGCGAGGTTGACGTTCTTGACCGGCACCCCGTAGCGGGCGTTGACCCGGCCGAACACGGCGTTGGTCTGCGCCACCGAGGGGATGGACGTCTTGAGCAGCTTGCTCCACGGCGTCCCGCCGTACGGCACCGTCCGGTCGAGCTTGCCGTGGACGTGCATGACGGGAACCGGCGAGGTGGGCATGCAGTCACCGCGCGCCATGTATGCCCCGCCGACGACGCCGATGGCGGCGACCAGTCCGGGATGCTCGCAGGCGAACCGGTAGGCCATCATCCCGCCGTTGGAGTAGCCGGTGACGTACAGCCGGCTCCGATCCTGCGGGTAGAGCGTGCTCTCGACCTCGAGCATCCGCAGCAACGCCGCACTGTCGTCGATCTTGCGCCCCACCGCCGGCCCGCAGCACCGGCCGGCGTTGTACGACGCGCCGTCACCGCGCGCGTAGATGACGACGAACTTCTTCGCCACGGCGAGGCGCTGCCAGCCCATGTACAACTCGGGGTCGCCGGTCAGACCGAGGCCGCCCATCGCCACCACGGTGGGGGCGGGTCCGGTCAGGCCCGGCGGCACGAAGACGCGGAACGACCGGTCGACGTCGCCGATCGGCACGGTCACGTCGGCCTTGTACGCCGCGGCGGTGGACCGCAGGGGCGGCAGGGTCTGCCCGCGCTGCACGAGGAACTGGATGACACCGGCCCTGCTGCCGCGCTGGACCGCGACCGCCGCCTGGCCCGCGGTCGCCGTGGCGTCGGCCATCGCCGGCAGCGCGGCAGCGACGACGGCCACGCCCGTCCCGAGAGCCACCAGCGCCAGGCGGGCGCGGCTCGGGGTGGTGCGCCTCAACGGGCCGTCTCCTCCGGTCGTACGGCCGGTCGCCGCGGGTGGGGAGTCTGCCCTCGAAGATCGCGCTTTGGTGGGATTTCAGCGCGGAACCGCCGGTCGGGTCGTCGTGGGGAGCGAACGGGCCTTGTCAGCCCTCGGCCCGCAGGGAGGCGCTCCGCGAGCTACTCCCCCTCGAGGTCGCCCTCCAGCTCGAGGAACGTCCGGCGCAGGCCGTCCAGCGTCTCCTGCTCCGGCGACTCCCACAGGCCGCGGTCGGCCGCCTCGAGCAGCCGCTCGCTGATCCCTCGCAGCGCCCACGGGTTGCTCTTCTTCATGAACGCGCGGTTCGTCTCGTCGAAGACGTACGACGACGCGAGCTTCTCGTACATCCAGTCGTCGACGACCCCGGCCGTCGCGTCGTACCCGAACAGGTAGTCCACGGTCGCGGCCAGTTCGAAGGCGCCCTTGTAGCCGTGCCGCTGCATCGCGGCGATCCAGCGCGGGTTGACGACGCGGGCGCGGAAGACCCGGTGCGTCTCCTCCTGCAGCGTGCGGGTCTTGACCGTGTCCGGCACCGAGTTGTCGCCGACGTACGCCTCCGGCGAGGAGCCGGTCAGGGCACGGACCGCCGCGACCATCCCGCCGTGGTACTGGAAGTAGTCGTCGCTGTCGACGATGTCGTGCTCGCGGGTGTCCTGGTTCTTCGCGGCGACCCGGACCCGCTTGTAGACGCGCTCCATGTCGCCGCGGGCCGGGGCGCCGTCGAGGTCCTTGCCGTAGGCGTAGCCGCCCCAGACCGCGTAGACCTCGGCGAGGTCGGCGTCGGTCTTCCAGTCCCGCGAGTCGATGAGCGGGAGCAGGCCGGCGCCGTACGCACCCGGCTTGGAGCCGAACACGCGGGCGGTGGCCCGGCGCGGGTCGGCACCGTCGGCGAGGTCCGCGTCGACGTGCGCCTTCAGCAGGTTGTCCGCCGGCGACTCGTCGAGCGCGGCGACCGTACGGACGGCCTCGTCGAGCATCGCGACCACGTGCGGGAAGGCGTCGCGGAAGAACCCGCTGATGCGCAGCGTGACGTCGACGCGCGGCCGGCCGAGCTCCTCGAGGGGCACGACCTCGAGGCCGGTCACCCGGCGGGACGCCTGGTCCCAGACCGGGCGCATCCCGAGCAGCCACAGCGCCTCGGCGATGTCGTCGCCGGCGGTCCGCATGGCGCTGGTGCCCCAGACGACGAGACCGACCGACGCCGGGTACTCGCCGTGGTCGGCCAGGTAGCGACTGAGCAGCGAGTCACCGAGGGCCCGGCCGACCTCCCACGCGTTGCGCGACGGGATGGCCTTCGGGTCGACGGAGTAGAAGTTGCGGCCCGTCGGCAGGACGCCCACCAGCCCGCGGGTCGGCGAGCCGGACGGGCCGGCCGGTACGTGCCCGCCGGACAGTCCGTGCAGCAGGTGGTCGATCTCGTCCGTCGTCCGGGCCAGCCGCGGCACGACCTCCTCGCAGGCGAACCGCAGCACCGCCTCGACGTCGGGCAGCTCCTCGCGGTCGAGGACGTCCCGGACGATCGCCGGTACGGCCGCGGCGTCCCAGCCCTTGACGTCCAGCCCCTGCACCAGCAGCCGGGCCATCCGCTCGAGCTCATCGGCCTGGACGCGGTCGTCCTCGACGAGGCCGTACGCCGCACCGAGCGCCCGACGCAGGCCCGGCAGGGCGCCGGCCGTACCGCCCCAGGTCTGCTGGGCCCGCAGGATGCCGAGCACCAGGTCGACCCGCGGCTCACCGGCCGGGGCCAGCCCGAGGATGTGCAGCCCGTCGCGGATGAGGACGTCCTTGACCTCGCACAGGTAACCGTCGACGTGGAGGATGAAGTCGTCGAACTCCTCGTCCGAGGGGCTCTCGGACACGTGCAGGTCGTGGTGCAGCTGGGCGGCCGTCACGACCTCCCAGATCTGCCCGCGGATGGTCGGCAGCTTCGCCGGGTCCATCGCCTGCACCTGCGCGTACTCGTCGAGCAGCTGCTCGAGCTTGGCCATCTCGTCGTACGTCTCGGCGCGCGCCATCGGCGGTACCAGGTGGTCGACGACGGTGGCGTGGCCGCGGCGCTTGGCCTGCGTCCCCTCGCCCGGGTCGTTGACGATGAACGGGTAGAACAGCGGCAGGTCGCCGAGCACCGCGTCCGGCGCGCACCCCGCCGACAGCCCCAGGCCCTTGCCGGGCAGCCACTCGAGCGTGCCGTGCTTGCCGAGGTGCACGACCGCGTGCGCCCCGAAGTCCTCGGCCAGCCAACGGTAGGCGGCCAGGTAGTGGTGGCTCGGGGGCAGGTCGGGGTCGTGGTAGATCGCGATGGGGTTCTCGCCGAACCCGCGCGGCGGCTGGATGGCGAGCACGACGTTGCCGTACTGCAGGGCGGCCAGCACGATGTCGTCGCCGTCGACGTACAGCGAGCCGGGCGGCTCGCCCCAGTGCTCGAGCATCTTGGTCCGGAGCGTCTCGGGCAGCGCGTCGAACCACTCCCGGTAGCGGGTCAGCGGGACGCGGGCGACCGCGGCCTGCAGCTGGTCCTCGGTGAGCCACTCCACGTCGTGGCCGCCGGCCGCGATGAGGGTGTGGACGAGCTCGTCGCCGTCCTCGGGGAAGGTCCCCACGTCGTAGCCCGCGGCGCGCAGCGCCTGCAGCAGCCGGACGGCACTGGCCGGGGTGTCGAGGCCGACCGCGTTGCCGACCCGGCTGTGCTTGGTCGGATAGCTGGAGAGCACCAGGGCGAGCTTCTTGTCGGCGTTCGGGACGTGCCGCAGCCGGGCGTGCGCGACCGCCGTGCCGGCGACGCGGGCGGCCCGCTCCGGGTCCGCGACGTACGCCGGGACGCCGTCGGGCCCGGTCTCCTTGAACGAGAACGGGGCGCTGATGAGCCGGCCGTCGAATTCGGGGATGGCCACCTGCATCGCGGCGTCGATCGGGGCGAGCCCGGCGTCGGACTCCGCCCACTCGGCCCGGCTGCTGGTCACGCACAGCCCCTGGAGCACGGGCACGTCCAGGTCGGCGAGCGCCCGGGAGTCCCAGCCCTCTGCGTCCGCCGCGTTCGAGCCGCCGCTGGCCAGCACCGTGACGACCAGCGCGTCGACCCGGCCGGCCAGCAGCTCCTCCACGACGGGGATCCGGCCGTCCGCCTCGGGCCGCAGCGAGCCGGCGTACACCGGCAGGGCGTTGCCGCCGGACTGCTCGACGGCGTCGCAGAGCACGTCGACGAACGACGTGTTGCCCGACAGCTCGTGCGCCCGGTAGTAGACGATCCCGACCGTGGGCCGGCCAGGCACCCGAGCTCGCTGCCCACGCACGCCGTACGCCGGCAGGCTCGTCGGCGGCTCGAAGCCCAGGCCGGTCAGCAGCACGGTGTCGGAGAGGAAGGCCAGCAGCTGGCTGAGGTTGGCGACGCCGCCCTCACGCAGGTACGCCGCCGCGTCGGCAACCACCCCGGACGGGACGGTGCTGGCCGCCGTGAGCTCCGCGTCGAGGGCGCCCTCCCCGCCGAGAGCCACCAGCGGGATGCCGCGCGTCCGGCAGTCGGACTGCAAGCGGTCGAAGCCGTCCCACGCGCGCCGGCCACCGAGCAGCCGGACGACGACGAGGCGGATGCCGTCGAGGTCGACTGCATCGAGCCGCGACGGGTTCGCGAGGCGGAGCGGGAGGGCGGGGTCTGCGACGGCGCGGGCGGCGAGGAGGTCGGTGTCGGCGGTGGACAGCAGGAGCAGGCTCACCGGGACAGTCTCCCGGGTGACGGTTGCGGCGCCCCCGCTGGGTCCGCCCGGCTACTCCTCGGAGACGACCTCGCCTGGCAGGGCATCGGCCTTGCGGCGCGCCGGCAGCTCGCCAGCAGCGGTGGCCCCGCCGGGGTCGGGCTCCGCATCGAGGCTGCCGGTCTGCGCCGGGCGGCTCGCGGCAGCACCCGGATCGCCGGCGGCCTTCGCCCGCCCGGCCGCCGTCGGCGAGGGTGTGAGGACCGCCCGCAACAGGCTGAGCGCCAACCAGCTGACGACGAGAGCGACGAGGAACCGGGTCGCGGCGACCGTCACGGGCACATCTCCCTGGAGCGCGAGCAGCACCACGGGCCCGCTGAGGACGACCGCAAGGAACACGAGCGTGCCCGGGCCGCCGCGCGGCGGGACGTTCGTGGGCGGCGCGGGCGTGGTCACGGCACTCCCGCGGGGCCCGGCCCGCCGGTCACTGCTGGTGCAGCCGCGCCGCGCGCAACTGGTTGCGCTCACGCAGCTGGAACTCGAAGACCCACTTGCGGATCGTGTCGGCCTGGCTGTGCTCGGTGAACTGCAGGGCGGCCACCTGCGTCGCCCCCCGGCTCTCCCGGGTGTCGTCCTCGCCGGCCCGGGTCCACAGGACGCGCGCCGACACGACGAATCTCTCCCCGCCGAAGGACAGCGCGACGGTCAGCAGGTCGTCGGTGGGCAGTACGGCGGAGCCCGGCACGCGGCAGCGCATCCCACTCTCGCTGACGTCCAGCGTCGTGGCGGCGACAGCCCCGCGGTCACTGCCGGTGAGGGTCACGTCCATGACGAGCCCGGCCCGGACGTGCCGCCGGCGCTGAATGCGCTCCATCTCGCCCTGCAGCCGCAGCTCCAGCCAGCCGTTGTCGTCGATCCCGCAGAGCAGGGCCTGCACGCGGTACTCGGCCTCCGGACGGAACCAGCTGACCGTCACCGGCGGGAGCGGGTCGGCGGGCTGGTGGCCCTGCGGCACGGCCACGAGCACCGACACCTGCGAGATCACGCCCCGGACCTCGCTCTCGAAGGTCTCGTCCTCGGCAGTGACGAAACGGACGGGAGTGCCCTTCTCCGGCATCACGTAGCTCACGACGTCACTCTGCCAGGCGGTCCGTGATGATGGCCGCCCAGAGCTGCGCACTGGACCTGCGGCCGTCGACCATGCCCACCGGTATGGTGCCGGTCAGGATCGCCGCCGGGTCGAGGGTGGCCTCCAGCCCGTCCACGGCGAGTGCGTCGATCTGACCGACACGCTCCGCCCACGCGCCGATGTCGGCGACCTTGGTGGTGGCGGACACCGCGCCCCACACGAACGTCGGTGCCAGCGCCGACAGGGCGGACTTGGCCCAGCCGGCCGGCCGGAGCAGCAGAGGCGCGTCGACCACGACGATCGTGCCGTGCGGGCGCTTCGCCCATCGGGCGCGGCGGACCGCCAGGTCCCCCGGCTTGGACAGCCGCCGGGCGGCCGGGAACTTCATCGTGTTGCTGTGCGGGCTCGCGAAGAACACCGACGACTCGTCCATGCCGAGTTCGTCGGCCAGGTCGACGGCGGTGCGCAGCGCACGCTCCGGCTCACCGACGACGGCGAGGACCTGGCCGGGCGAGTACGCCGGCGGAGGTACGGCGGGCAGCGCGCGGAGCCAGCGCAGCAGCGCCACGTAGGCATCGCCGTCGACGAAGCCCGCCTCGCCGGGTGCCAGCAGGTCCGCCGGCAGGCCACCGACGAGCTTGCTTCCGCCCCGCTTCGCGAGCTGCTTGGACGGGCGGGTGGCGAGCTCCTTGCCGGGCAGGGTGGCCGCCCGCTTCGCCGGCTGCTTGGCAGCGCGCTTGGCGGGCTGCTTGGCCGCACGCTTGGCCGGCCCCTTCGCGGCAGTCGCGCCGGCACCCGCACTGGCCAGGTCGGGCTCCATATCGGCGGCGGCCTCCTGCTGCAAGCGGGCGAGAACCTCGGAGAACGACGCCGTCTCCGTGGACAGGTCCGGCCGCTCACCCTCCCGGGGCAGGGCCACTCCGCCGAGCTCCTGCTCGTTCAGGCTGTCGGCGAGGTCGAGCACGGACCGGAGCGGCCGGTCGTCGGTCGCCGGCTCGACCGGCCGGGTCGGCACAGTCGGGTCAGCCGACACCGTCGGCTCGGCGCGCTTCCGGGTGGCCGGCTTCGCGGCGCGGGTGCCGGTGGTGGTGTCTGCCCGGGCGGCGCCGGTCGCGGCAGTTCCGGTCGTGGCGGGGCCGACCTCAGCCGCGAGCGCATCGGACCGAGGGAGCTCCACGGGGGCCGTGTGGGCGATGGGGGCCATGGACTCCTCGGCGGCACCGGTCGCGGCAGCGCCCGTCGTGGTCGCGGACCTGGCCGAGCGCGCGCCGGAGCGTGCGGAGGCCCAGCGGGCGGACACCGATCGGGCAGGTGCGGCCGGCTTCCCGGGCCTGGTCTGGTTCGCGGGGCGGTCGTCCGCTGTCGCCGGACCGGTGACGCGGTCGACCGCTGCCGGTTCGGCGGCGCCCTCGGCGTACGCCCGCCTAGCGGTGCCGGGCCGGGCGATGGTGGGGCCGGGATCCGGGGCGGGCGATGGCGCCGACGGGGCCGTCGCCTTGGCCGCCCGGGCCCCGGCGGCCGGGCTCTGGGCACGGCCGCCGCGTACGGCGGGGGCGCCGGTCAGCTCGTCGTCGATCTCCACGTCGATCTGGAAGTGCTCACGGGCGAAGAAACCGCCCAGGCCACCGGAGCGCACCTTCTCGGCCTGCAGGATCCGGGCGCCTTCGCCGTACTGCCTACGGACCTGAGCCAGCAGGTCCTCCAGGTTCGGACCCTCAAGCTGCAGTCGCGTGGACGGCATTGACCACTCCCATCGGAACCACGTTCAGCTGACCGGCCAGCTCACCGTACGAGAGCACCGGCAGGCCGGGCATCGCGTGCTGGACGAGCCGCCGCACCGCGGTGCGCAGTGGCTGGGCACATATCAGCACAGGCGACTCCCCGCGCTGCTCAGCCTCCCCGACGAGTCGACCCACCTCGCGGACGAGCCCGTCGATGAAGCCGGCCTCGAGCATGAGGAACGCACCCGACTCGCCGTGCCGCAGCGACTCCAGCAGGGACTGCTCGAGCATCGGGTCGAGGGTGATGACCGGGAGTTGACCGTCCACCGCGTGCGCAGCGGAGATCGCCGGTCCGAGTGCCGCCCTGGCCGCATCCACCAGCCCGTCGGCGTCACTGCCCGAACGGGCCCGCTGGCCGATCGCCTCGAAGATGCGGACCAGGTCGCGGATGGACACCCGCTCGGACAGCAGGGACTGCAGGCAGCGCTGGATCTCCCCCAGCGACAGCGGGGCGGGGGTCAGCTCCTCCACCACGACCGGGTGGGACTCCTTGACCATGTCGACGAGGGTCTTCACGTCCTCCCGGCCGAGCAGGTCGGGGGCGTGCGTGCGGGCCACCTCGGCCAGGTGGGTGGTGATCACGGACGAGCGGTCGACGACGGTCGCGCCGATCAACTCGGCCTGGCGGCGGACCTGCTCGGGGACCCACTTGGCGGGCAGTCCGAAGACCGGCTCCTTGGCGGGGGTGCCCGGCAACGCGGTGAGGTCGTCACCGATCGCCAGCACCATCCCGGGGGGTGCCTCACCGCGCGCCGCCTCCACACCGTGGACCCGGATCGCGTAGACGCTGGGCGGCAGGTCGAGGTTGTCGCGCGTCCGCACGAGGGGGATGACGACGCCGAGCTCGAGCGCCAGCTTGCGGCGCAGCGAGCGCACCCGGTCGAGCAGGTCGCCGCCGGTGGCCGAGTCGACCAGGTCGATGAGGTCGTAGGACAGCTCGAGTTCGAGCCGCTCGAGCCGCATGTCCTTGGCGATGGCCTCCGGGGTGTCCAGCGCGGGCGGCAGGGTGAGGGGTGCCTCGACGGTCACCTCGTCCGGGTCCACCGGCTTGGCCACCCGCGAGGCGATGACCAGCATGCCGCCGCCGACGAGCAGGAACGGCAGCTTCGGCAACCCGGGGATGACCGCGAGGAACAGCGCCGAGCAACCGGCGATCTGCAGCGCACGCTTCTGCTTGCCGAACTGGTGCAGCAGGTCGCTGCCCATGTCCCGGTCGGTCGTCGCGCGGGTCACGATCAGGCCGGTGGAGATGGAGATGAGCAGGGCCGGCACCTGCGAGACGAGGCCGTCACCGACGGACAGCAGGCTGTACGTGTGGATGGCCTCGGCCATCGACTGGCCCCGCTGTACGACGCCGATGATGAACCCGCCGAGCAGGTTGACCATCGTGATGACGATGGCGGCGATGGCGTCGCCCTTGACGAACTTCGAGGCGCCGTCCATCGCGCCGTAGAAGTCGGCCTCCCCGGCGACGTCGGCACGCCGCTGCCGCGCGGTCTCGTCGTCGATGAGGCCGGAGTTCAGGTCCGCGTCGATCGCCATCTGCTTGCCGGGCATCGCGTCGAGGGTGAAGCGGGCGGCCACCTCTGCCACGCGCCCGGCACCGTTCGTGATGACGACGAACTGGATGACGATGAGGATGATGAAGATGACCAGGCCGACGATGATCGAGCCGCCGACCACGAAGTTGCCGAACGACTCGATCACGTGCCCGGCGTTGCCGTGCAGGAGCACCAGTCGGGTGGCGCTGACGTTCAGGGCCAACCGGAACATCGTCGCGATGAGCAGCAGCGACGGGAACACCGAGAAGTCGAGCGGCCGCGTCACGTACAGGCTGACCAGCAGGATCAGCACGGCGCCCGTGATGTTGGCGGCGATCAGCACGTCCAGCAGCATCGTCGGCAAGGGGATGATCATCATGACGACGATCGAGATGATGGCGACCGGCACGCCGATCTGGCCGAAACGGCTCGACTTCACACTTACCTCAGTGGGCGGGGTGGACCGTCCTTGGTGGTGCTTCGCCGTCCTGGCGCTCGCTCATCGGCAGGAATGGCCGGTACCTGAGCCGCGGCCGGTTACCCGGCGACAGCCAGCACCGGGGCGCGGTACGGGCCGACGGCCACGCCACGCTTGACGGCCATCACGAAGGCGAGGACCCGGGCGACCGCGTCGTACAGCTCCACCGGGATCTGCTCCCCCACCTCGCAGGCGCCGTAGATCGTGCGCGCCAGGGGGATGTCCTGGACCATCGGCCGGTCGTGCTTCTCCGCCTCCTCCCTGATGCGGGCGGCGACGGCCCCCTTGCCCTTGGCCACGACCCGCGGGGCGCCGTTCCCCTGCTCGTAGACGAGGGCCACCGCGACGTGTGTCGGGTTGACGATGACGACGTCGGCGTCGGCGACACTGGAGATCATGCGGTTGCCGCTCATCTCGCGCTGGCGTGCGCGGACGGCAGCCTTCTGGTGCGGGTCGCCGTCCGACTGGCGGGTCTCCTGCTTGATCTCCTCGTGGCTCATCATGATCGACTTGCCCACCCGGCGCTTCTCGACCATGTAGTCCAGGGCGGCGAGCACCAGCCCGATGGCGGCGATGTTGCGGACCAGCTGCAGCGACGACGCGCCGGCGGTCGACACCACGGCCGTGAGCGACCATGCGCCGGTGTCGGTGTACTGGGCGGCGGCGCCCTTCAGGATGAGCGCGGCCACGCTCCCCATGGCCACGAACTTCAGCATGGTCTTCCCGAAGCCCCACGCGGCCTGCACCCCGAACATGTGCTTGAAGCCCTTGAGCGGGTTGAGCTTGTCGAACTTGGGCTTGAACCTCTTGGTGGACACCCGCAGGCCACCCTGCAGGGCGCCGCCCGCAAAGGCCACCGCGACGCTGGCCAGCAGCACCGGCGCCAGCACGCCGACCACCCCGGTTCCCGCGAGCGTGAACACCCGCGTCGCCCGCACCGGGTCCGGGTGGGCGATGACGTCCACGACGGCCTGCATGAGCTGGTCGAACAGCCCCCGCAGCTTGCCGACGGTGAGGGGCGCGAGGACGGTGAACGACAGGACCGTCAGCCAGGCGGTCAGGTCCGGCGTACGCGGGGTGTTGCCGTCCCGTACCGCGTCGCGGGCGCGCTTCGGTGTCGGCTTCTCCGTCTTCGACGCCTTGTCGCTCATACGCCGAGCGCCTTCAGGGCGGTCGACCACTCGGTCATGATCCGGCCGAGCAGGCTGGTGACGGCGCCGGGCAGCAGGGTGAGCGCCAGCCCCGCGATGGACAGGGTGAGCAGGATCTTGATCGGGAAGCTCATCGAGAACACGTTCAGGGACGGCACGGCGCGTCCGACCAGGCCGAGCGCGAGTTCTGCGAGGAAGAGCACCGCCAGGACCGGCGCCGCGATCTCGAGGGCGGCGACGAAGAACCGGCCGACGTTCGCCGACACGGTCTCCGCAAGAGCCGACGGACTCACCGGGTGCAGCGGGAACGCCTCGAACGACGTGAGCAGACCCCGGACGAGCATGAGGTGGCCGTCGAGCGCGAAGAGCAGCGTGATCGCGACCAGCTGGTTGATGCGGCCGAACATGCTCGCGGTCACGTTGGACAGCGGGTCGTACAGGCTCGCCAGCGTGAAGCCGCTGGCCAGGTCGATCAGCTCACCCGCCGCCTGGACCGCCGCCAGCAGCAGCTGCGCCAGGAACCCGAGGACCAGCCCGACGGCGAGCTGGAAGAAGATCGCGCGGGCCAGCGGGAACAGCTCCAGGGCAGGGGCAGTCGCGGCCAGCCGCGGCGCCACCGGCATCGCGAGGGCGAGCGCCAGCGCAACCTTGACGACGGCCGGCACGGCGCGCGTGTTGAACGGCGGAGCGACCGCCAGCCAGGCCGAGACGCGGACCACGACGAGCAGGAAGGCGACCAGCGTCGAGACCGGCAGCTCGACGTTCATCAGCCAGCCAGCAGGCGGGGCAGGTCGGCGAACAACTGGTGCGTGAAGTCCACCGCCTGGCTGAGCATCCAGTGTCCGCACACCAGGATGACCAGGGCGACACCGATGAGCTTCGGCACGAAGCTCAGCGTCTGTTCCTGGATCTGGGTGACGGCCTGCAGCAGGCTGACCCCGAAGCCGATCACCAGGGTCACGAGCAGGATCGGCATGGACAGCTTCAGGGCCAGGATCAGGGCCTGGCTCGCAAGGTGCAGGACTGCCGTGTCGGTCATGGCTCCCCCTCTACGCGTAACTCGAGACGAGGGCCTTGGCGACCAGATTCCAGCCGTCGACCATGACGAACAGCAGCAGCTTGAACGGCAGGGAGATCAGCACCGGCGGCAGCATCATCATGCCCATCGACATCAGCGAGGAGCTGACGACGAGGTCGATGATGAGGAACGGGATGAAGATCACGAAGCCGATGATGAAGGCCGACTTGAGCTCGGACAGGACGAAGGCCGGGATCAGCGTCGTCAGCGGCACGTCGGCCGGCGTCGCGGGCTTCTTCTCCTTGCTGAGCGTCACCATCGTCGCCAGCTCGTCCTTGCGCGTCTGATGCATCATGAAGTCGCGCAGGGGGACGACGCCGTCCTTGTAGGCCTGCGTCTGGCTCTTCTCGCCCTTGAGGTACGGCTGCACGCCCTTGTCGTTGACCTGCGACAGCACCGGCGACATCACGAAGATGCTCAGGAACAGGGCCAGGCCGGCCAGCACCTGGTTCGGCGGGATGGTGGGCGTTCCGAGGGCGTTCCGCAGCAGCGACAACACCACGATCATCTTGGTGAAGCTGGTGACCAGGATCAGCAGCGCCGGCGCGACCGACATCACGCTGAGCAACAGGATGATGAGGATCGTCTGGCTGGGCTTGCCACCGGTCGGGTTGAGGTTCACCGAGACCGAGCCGGGCGACGGGGTCGGCGCCGGTGCAGCGAGGGCCCCCGGCGCGGCGGTCACGACCGTGGCGGCCAGGGTCGCCCGTTCGGGCGCGGCGGTGGTGGCGCCGGACGGGCCGGCGGACAGCGCGGCCGGCACGAGCAGCAGCGCGGCCAGCAGCCACGGCAACAGCAGCGCCGGCCGCGGGGCGGGCCGGCCGGTGCGCCTGGACACAGGGCTCCGTCGGGTGGTGGAGGTCGGGTGGGCGGGCAGGTGAACCGGCAGGGCGTCAGCCACGGCGCAGCGTGCGCTCACGGAGGGCGTCCAGGGCCGGGCGGAGGCCAGGCAGCGCCGGGACCCTCAGGTTGGCCAGGGACGGCAACCCGGGCAGGGTGATCGGTGCTGCGGCCGGGGTCTCGGCCGCGGCGGCGTGCGCAGCCAGCTGTTCGTCGCTGAACTCGCGCAGCACCTGGATCGACTGCTCGGTGACGCCCAGCAGCAGGACCTGGCCGGCCACGTCCACGAGCGTCACGGAGCTGGTCCGGCCCAGGCCGTGCCGGGCGAGGACCCGGACCTGCACCTTGGCGGCGCCGGCGCCGCTCGCGCGGCCACCGAGCTGCCGGCGCTGCAGGAAGCGCGCCAGGACGGCCATGAGGACCAGGACGAGGCCGAGCGAGAACACCAGACGCAACAGCATGACCAGCACCGAGGTCAGCTCCCCAGCCGGTTCTCGGCGTCCGGGCCGACGATCTCGGAGATGCGTACGGCGAACTCCTCGTCGACGACGACGACCTCACCGCGTGCCAGCAGGGTGCCGTTGACGAGCAGGTCGACGGGGCTGCCCGCGGCACGGTCCAGCTGGACGATGGTCCCGGGCGCGAGGGCGAGCAGCTCGCGCACCGTCATCCGGGTACGGCCGAGCTCGACGCTGACCTCCATCGCGACGTCACGCAGGAGGTGCAGGCGGCGCGGGTCGAGCGCCACGTTGGCGCCGCCGGTGAGGGGCTGGAAGGCCGCCAGCTCCGGACCAGCGTCGAGGGCCACTGCGGCCGGTGCTGCGGCGGTGATGACGGCCACGGCCAGCGGGCGGCCGTCCACCATGAGGGCCACCGCGCCCTGGAACGAACCCGGGTCGACGGCGAGCACGGCGGCCGGCTCCACCGCGCGGGCCGGCTCACGGTCGACGGGACCCGTCTGCTCGGCCAGGGCCGACACCAGCTCGTTGACGGCCGACTCCCAGATCGCGACCGCGTCCGCGGCGCCGGGCTCCCCCGTCCGCGCGAGGTGCGCCTCGGGTGCGATCAACAGGGCGACGTCGCCCTGCACCGCCCCTACGGTGCGGACGGCGACACCGGCGGCGCCGTTCGGCATGTCGATGCCGGCGAGCTCGTCGCTCGTGAGCGCGGCAAGGTCGGCCGCCCCGTCGACGGGCATGTGCGGTGCGACGACGCGCATCGCCTCGCCCAGCGCGGCGGTGAGGTCGGGTGCGGACACAGGCGTGACAGTCATGAGGGTCCTCGGATCAGGGGTTGATGACCTGGCAGGCCAGGCGTTGTCCATGGCTGCCGGGGACCGCGGACGCGACGGTCACGCCGTCCACCTCGATCGACAGCGGTGCGGTGACGGGATGGCGGAGCGGGAGCAGGTCGCCGACGGCGAGCGCCATCACCTCGCTGGAGGTCAGCGTGACGGAGCGGAAGGCGACGGAGACCTCGACGCCCAGGGACTGGAGGTTCTGCTCGAGCAGCCGTTCGGCGGCGGGCGTGTTGCCTCCCGCGCCGCGCACGAGGGCACGCGTGCCGACGGCCTCGAGGACCGGCTCCAGGGTCTGGAACGGAAGGCACAGCGATGCGGTGGCCGCGAGCTCACCGATGCGGACGTCGAACGAGGACACGATGACCGGCTCGGACGGCGACGCGAGCTGCATGAACTGCGCGTCCGACTCCAGGTTGAGCACCCGTGCCACCACCGGCGACAGGGACTCGAAGGCGTAGGTGAGCTCGTGCACGACCCGCTGGACCAGCTGGCGCGCGAGGCCGGTCTCGATGTCGCTCAGCGCCCGGCTGGGCTGCTCGGGCCCACCCTGGCCACCGAGCAGGCGGTCCACCACGGCCATGACGATGTCCATGGGCAGCTGGAAGACGCCCGCGGCCGGCAACGGGTCGAAGGCGAGTACGGCGAGCAGCGACGGGTTCGGCAGCCGCCGGACGTACTCGTCGTAGGTGATCTGGCCCACGTCGACGAGGGTCACCTGGGAGACCACGCGGAGGGTCGTCGACAGGACCGTCGCGAACTGGCGCGCGAAGGTCTCGTTGACGATCTGCAGTGCGCGGACGTGCTCGCGACTGAACCGGTTGGGCCGGCGGAAGTCGTACAACTGGGCCCGGGAACGGTCGAGCCGCGCGGCTGAGGGGACTGCGGCTTGCGTGGTCACGGCCCGCCCATCGGCGGCGGCGGGGCCTACCTGAGCTGTCTGGTCAGGACAGGATCAAATCGGACACTTCGGTCACTGCATGACGAACTCCGTGAAGTAGACCTTGAGGACCTCGCCTTCGTAGCGGTGGGCCACCTCCTTGGTCAGGTCCAGCTGCGCCTTGGCCCGCCCGCCGGGCGCGAGCAACTGTGCGTAACTACGCGCGCCCAGGACCGAGATCGCCGCATCGAGCGCCTTCGCCCCGTCGAAGCCGGACGTCGAGCCCGCCGCCGCGGATGAGCTCGAGGAGGCGTGGCTGCCGCTCGCCGCCGCGGTATCCGCGGCCTTGCTGAGCTGGAGAGACAGACCCGCCTTCAGGAACCGCCCGTCGGACAGGTTGAGGGTGATCGGCGTGAGCGCGACGACCGACCCCGGCTCCTTGGTCAGGTCGGCCACGGGGGCGGACGGGCCGCGGGTGAAGAAGAACCCACCGCCGCCGAGGGCGAGGACGATTACACCCACCACGAGGATGAGCTTGCGTTTGCTCCTGGGCCCCTTGGCCTTCTTGGCCTTCTTGGGCTTGTCGGCGTCGCTGGGCATGGGTCAGGCTCCCGGGATCGAGGGGATGGCGGATGGCGCCGTGGCTGCGACGTCGTCGAGTGCTGTGGCGAGGACGACGATGGCGACGCGCCGGTTGCGCGCGCGGTGCTCCGTCGTGTCGTTGGCCACGAGGGGCCGTTGGTCGGCGTAGCCCGCGGCCGAGATCTTGCTCGGCTTGATGCTCTGGCCCAGCAGGTATCGGAGCACGGTGGTGGCGCGCTCGGCGGACAGCTCCCAGTTGGTCTGGAAGACGCCGCTGATCGGGACGTTGTCGGTGTGGCCTTCGACGGTGAGTCGGTTCGGGAGGCCGGCGAGGGGGGGCGCCACGGCGCTCAGGACCCGGCCGCCCTCGGGGCGCAGCGTCGCCGACCCGAGCTCGAACAGCACGCGGTCGGTGACCACGTTGATCACGAGGCCGCGCTTCTCCTGGGTGAACTGGACGGCATTGGCCAGTCCGGCCGCGGCCAGCGCCGCGCTGATCTTCTGCTGGACACGCGACATGTCGGCGGCTTGACGCTGTGCGTTCTGCGCCGCCTGGTTCTGGACCTGCAGTGCCTGGAGCGCCTGCCTGCTCTGGTCCGGGGCGATCGACTGGGCGGTGCTGCCCTGCAGGATCCCTGCGCCGCCGTCGAGGACCGTCGCCGTGCCGAAAGACTTCGCCAAGCCGTCGTGCAGCTCCTGGAACTTCTTCTGGTCCACCTGGCCGATGGCGAACAGCACGATGAACAGCACCATCAACAGGGTGATCATGTCGGCGTACGTGAGGAGCCAGCGCTCGTCGTTGACGTGCTCCTCCTCGACGTGCGCCTTCCGCTTCCGGGCGGACATCAGGCGGCCGCCGCATCGGCCGGGGCCTCAGCCGACTTCTTCGGGACGGTGCGGACGGGCAGGATCGAGCGCAGCTTCTGCTCGACCAGCCGCGGGTTGGTGCCGGACTGCACGGCGAGGACGCCCTCGACCAGCATCTCCATGTGGGCCGCCTCGAGCTCGCTGATCCGTTTGAGCTTGTTCGAGATCGGCAGCCAGAGGGCGTTGGCGCTGAGCACACCCCAGAGGGTGGCCACGAACGCGCCGGCGATGAGGTGGCCCAGCTTCTCGGGCGAACTGAGGTTGCCGAGCACGTGGATCAGGCCGATGACCGTGCCGATGATGCCGAGGGTCGGCGCGTAGCCACCCATGTCGCCGAAGAACTTCGCGCCGACCTTGTCCTGGGCGCGCTTCGTCGCGATCTCCGACTCGAGGATCTCGCGGATCTCCTCGGGGTCGGTGCCGTCCACCGTCAGCTCGATCCCCTTGCGCAGGAAGGGATCCTCGACGTCGCGCGCCATCTCCTCCAGGGCCAGCAGCCCTTCGCGACGCGCCCTGTCGGCCATGCCGACGATGACGTCCACGACCTCGTGCCCGGACGGAACCTTGCCGGTGAAGGCCTTCTTCAGGTGCCCGACGACGGCCTTGGTGTCGGTCATCAGGCCACCCGCCATGGCGGCGCCGAAGGTGCCGATGAAGACCAGCAGCAGAGCCGGCAGGAGAAGCACCGCCGTCGGGCTGCTGCCCTCAAGGATCATCGAGACGACGACCGCCGCGAAGATCGCGACGATGCCCCCGATGGTTCCGAGTTCCATCTCAGCGCTCGCCGTCGGTCACGGGGCGCAGATGGGTGGGGCGGGCCGGCACCTCGTCGGACAGGTGGTCGACCGCAGCGACCACCGAGGCCCGGAACTGGCGGACCTCGTCGATGAGCTCCTCGACCGACTCCTCGACGACGTACTTCGTACCGTCGGTAAGGGTGAGGACCGTGTCCGGGGTCGCCTCTGCCCGCTCCAGCAGGTCAGGGTTCAGCGCGAACTTGGTGCCGTTGCGACGCGTGACCATGATCATGTAGGTGTCCGTCCGTGGTGACTGGCAATAACAACGGGCCATCCATGACCCGGTTCACCTATCGGCGCGTGTCCGGCGCACCTGAGGGGCGGACACGACGAAAGGGCCACCGGAAGCCCGGCGGCCCTTCGTCACGCACTTCGCGACAGGTGGAACTACCGCTTCATGCTCAGCAGGTCCTGCAGGATCTCGTCGGAGGCGGTGACCACCTTGGAGTTCGCCTGGAATCCGCGCTGGGCGACGACGAGGTTGGTGAACTCCTGCGCGAGGTCGACGTTGCTCATCTCGAGGGCACCACTGGCCAGGGAGCCGCGGCCGCCGCTGCCGGCCGTGCCGACGGTGGCCGTGCCGGAGTTGGCGGTGGCCGAGTACAGCGAGCCGCCGGCCTTCTCCAGGCCGGGCGGGTTGTTGAAGTTCGCCATGGCGACCCGGCCGAGCGCCTGCTTGAGGCCGTTGGAGAAGCTGCCGAGGAGGGTGCCGTCCGGGGCGAGCGTGAACGACTGGAGGGTGCCGGTCGCGGAACCGTCCTGCTCGAGCGGCTGGACGGTGTTCGCCGCGGCGTACTGCGTCAGCGGCTGCGTGGCGGTGCCGAGTGACACGGTGACGGGCGCGGTGAAGGTGTATCCCGCGCTGGTGAGCCCAGCCGCGCCCATCGTCGTCGTCGCGGGCGTGAACTTCGTCCCGTTCCAGTCGATCGCCTGGGTGGCCACGCTGACCGGGCCGGTGCCGTCCGCCTTGGGCACCGTCACGTCCAGGCTCCACTTGTCCGCCGCCGTGTGCGTGTAGGTGAAGGTGGCCGGGACCGCCTTGCCCTGCGCGTCGTAGATGTTCATGGAGTTGACGAGGACCGACCCGGCCACCGCCGGTGCCGGCGGCGTTGCCGCGGCCGGCGCGAGCGGCGCGTCGCTGGGCAGGTTGCCGCCGACGGAGAGCGTGCTCGTGGCGACCGGCTTGATGGACTGCCCGATCGGCAGCTTCAGCCCGCCGGTGGGCCCGTTGACGCTGATGACGCCGTTGTTGTCGGCCATCCACCCCTGCACGATCGCGCCGTCCGGGTTGACCACGTTGCCGCTGGCGTCGAAGTTGAAGGCACCGGCCCGGCTGAACATCGTCTGGCCGTCCTGCTTCACGACGAAGAAGCCGTCGCCCTGGATCGCGATATCGGTCTGCCGGCCGGTCAGCTGGGTGGCACCCTGCGAGAAGTTGGTGGTGATCCCGCCGAGCCGCATGCCGAGGCCGACCTGGGCCGGGTTCGTACCACCGGAGGCACCCTGCGGCGCACCGGCGCTCTTGACGACCTGGCTGAGGGTGTCCTCGAAGACCGTCGAGCTGCTCTTGTAACCCGCGGTGTTGACGTTGGCGATGTTGTTTCCGATGGTGTCCATCATCACCTGGTGGCCGCGGAGGCCGGAGACGGCGGAGAACAGAGAACGGAGCATGGAAGTTCCTTCCGAGTAGAGCCGGGGGGATGCGGTACGGGACCGGCTCAGCCGGCGTGGATGTCGGTGACGTCTGCGAGCGGGATCTTGCTGTTGCCGACCGAGAGGACCGGGCCGGTCGGCGTGATCTGGACGCCGGTGACGATGCCCTGAGCGGTGTTCGTGCCGCTGCTGTAGGAGACCGAACGGCCGACGAGGCCGATCGCGCTCAGCGTGTGCTGCTCGGCCAGCAGCTGGGTGTTCTGGTCGGCGAGCTGCTGCAGCTTCTCGACCATCTGGAACTGCGCCGTCTGGGCCAGGAAGGCCGTGCTGTCCGCCGGCTTCGACGGGTCCTGGTACTTCAGCTGCGCGACGAGCAGCTTCAGGAACGTGTCGCTGCCCATCGCCGTCGCGTTGGTCGCCGCAGCCGGAGCCGGCGCGGGGGTCGCCGCGGTCACACCGATGACGTTGCTCATGCTGTGGTCCTCACATTCGGACGTCGAGGGCGCCGGCGGAGTGCGCGGCACGGGTGGGCTGGACGGGGTCCTCGGGCGGGACCGGGGCGCTGACGCCGCCGGGCGCGGCCGTCTGCGTGTTCTGGGGGCGCGGGCGGCGCTGGGCGTCACCCGAACCGACGTCGAGGTTGCCGGTGCTCAGCCCCTGTTGCTCGAGCTGCTCGCGCAGTTGCGGCAGGCTGTCGCGCAGGGCGGCACCGGCCGCCGGGTCGTCCGCGTGCAGGTGGATGCTCACCCGACCGTCGGCCATGTCGACCGTGACCTGGACCTGACCGAGGTCGTTGGGTGCAAGCTGCAGCTGGATCGAGTAGCTGCCGTCCGGACCGTGCACGACCGGCGAGACCGCGTGCAGGACCTGCAGGTGCATGGCCGGCGGTGCGGCGGTGACCGGGGCCGCCGCTGCTACCGGCGAGCCGGCCTGGACAGCCGGGGGGGGCTGCCCGACGGCACCGCTGGCGGTCGCCGGCGTGACGGTCTCCGCCTGGTCCCGGCTCGGGAGCTTGCCCGGGGTCCGCTCGACCACCGCTGCCACGTCGGCCGGCGCCGTTGCCGCGGTGGGCAGGGCGGACAGGGCGGGAACGGCGGTGGCGTCCGGGCCGGTCGCGGAGGCCGCACCGCCCGCCTGCGCCTCCGGATGCCCGGCTGCCGGGGGCGGGAGCGCCGGACCGGCGGGGTCGGCCGGTACGGCTTCGGGCACGGCGGCCGGGGCGGCCGCAAGCGTCGGAGTCATCGGAGTCATCACGGCAGGCGATGTCGCGCCCACCGCTGCGCGCAGAACGGCCGTCTGGAGCCCGGCGGCCTGCATCGCGGCGGGGTCGACGAGGCGGCCGGCCGGCGGCGGAACAGGCGTCGCAAGAGCCGGCGCGGCTGGGGCGGCCGCGGACACGGTGGCGGTGGTGGGCGCCAGCTCCGGCGTACCCGTTGCCGGGAGCGTGGGGGGGAGCCCGGTCGTGGCGGGCACTGCCGTGGGTGCGGCGGCCTGGAGCACGCCTGCCGGAGCCTGGGGGGCGGCCGCCACGGGCGCCGCCGCCAGGTCCGGCCCCGTGCCGACGGCGGACCAGCCGGCTCCTGCGACACCGCCGACCGGGCCGGCCGCCGCCGTGCCACCCGCCGTACCGGCGGCCGGGGCAGCCGGCGCAGGCAGGGCCTGCGGGAGCAGCGCCGTGAGCAGCGCGAGGAACGCAGCGGACGTCTCCGGGTCGCCGGCGGACTTGGAGGTGCCGGGCTGCTCGGCAGGCAGACCGGGTTCGGTCACCGAGATGGTCACGCAGCAGCTCCTTGCAGGTAGGACTGGACACGCTGGACGTAGGCCTGCGTCTCCGGATAGGGCGGGATGCCGCCGTACTTGGACACGGCGCCGGGGCCGGCGTTGTAGGCGGCGAGCGCCAGGGACACCGAGCCGTTGTAGGAGCGGAGCCCGTCAGCGAGCAGCCGCGCGGCACCGTCGACGGCCTGCGCCGGGTCGCCCGGGTCGATACCCAGACCCTTGGCGGTGCCCGGCATGATCTGCATGAGGCCGATCGCGCCGGCGCCACTGCGGGCCTGCGGGTCGAAGCCGCTCTCCGCGCGGGCGACGGCGGCCAGCAGATCGGGTGACACGCCGTACCGCGCGCCGGCAGCCGTGAACAGGCCGCGGAACGCGGCAGGTGCCGAGGCCAGCGTCGGCGTGGAGCCGGCCGGGAGCTGCGCCGTCGCGGCCGTGGCGAGGGCGGTATCCGGGACGATCCGCCGGATCGCCGTCGGGGTGCGGTAGATGGTCTGCACCTTGACGACATCGCCGGTCTTCGGGGCGACGACCATCGTGTTGTTGCCCGCGTAGATGCCGATGTGGTCGACCGGACTGCCGAACGCCACCAGGTCCCCCGGCCGCGCGTCGGCCAGGCTCGCCACCGGCTGGCCGGCGCGTGCCTGGTCGTCGGCCACGCGAGGCACGTCGATGCCGAGGTCCTTGAAGACCCGCTGCACCAGGCCCGAGCAGTCCAGGCCGCTCGCCGGGTCGGTGCCACCCCAGACGTACGGGACCCCGAGGTAGCGCTTGGCATCGGCCACGACAGCGTCACCGCCGACCGCGCCGCTCATGGAGGTCCCCGTGACGGACAGGTTCCCCGCGGTGGCCGACGAGGGCGAGGTGTACGACGCCAGCGCGTCGGCGAAGCCCGTCGAGGACGCCGTGCCGCTGCTGGCCGTGCCCCGGGCCGTACCTGCCTGCACCTGGCCGAAACGGCTCTGGATCGACGCGATCCGGGACTGGATGTCGGCCATGCCGGTCATGTCGACGCTCATCGGGCGTCCCGGGCGGTGGCCAGTGCGGCCGATGTCTCCTCGGCGGTCCGCTGGTCGGCAGCGAGCATCCGCTGCCGGCGGGCCTCCTTGGCACGCTCGGCCAGCCGCTCGAGGGCGGCCAGCCGCATCGCGGCCTCGCTCCAGTCGACACGCGACGCGGTGACCGCCTCCGAGGCCTGCGTCTCGCCGGCCGTGGCGGCGAGCAGCGACCCGGCGTACGCCGTGCGGCGCTCCCGGTCGGCCAAAAACGCGTGGGAGGACAGCGGACCGGTGTCCGCGGTCGCGGCCGTGTAGGCGAACCGGGCGTCCGCGACGACCTCGGTCGCCTGGTGGTGCGCGGAGACCGTTCCGGCCAGCCGGCCGCGGGCGAGGTCCTCCTCGATGCCGCGGATCCGCAGGACGGTCGCGAGGGGGAAGCGCTTGCTCATGCCGCACCGACCAGCTGCTCGAGCGCCGCCCAGCTGTCGCGGGCGTCGCTGAGCTCGTGCGCGTCCTGTCGCAGGAAGGCGTCGATCGCGTCGCCCTGGGCCAGCGCACGGTCGACGAGCGGGTTCGACCCGGCGACGTAGGCGCCGATCTCGACGAGGTCCTTCGCGTCGCGGCGAGCGGCGAGCAGCCGCCGCAGCATGGTCGCGAGCTCCCGCTGGTGGCGGTCGGTGACCGCGGAGCCGGCACGCGACACCGACTCGAGCACGTCGATGCTCGGGTAGTGCCCGGACGTGGCCAGCCGGCGGTCCAGCACGATGTGCCCGTCGAGGATCGAGCGCGCGGCGTCGGCGATGGGGTCGTTCATGTCGTCGCCCTCGACGAGGACGGTGTACAGGCCGGTGATGCTGCCCCGCTCGGCCGTGCCGGCGCGCTCGAGCAGCTGCGGGAGCAGGCCGAACACCGACGGCGGGTAGCCGCGGGTGGCCGGCGGCTCGCCGGCCGACAGACCGACCTCGCGCTGCGCCATGGCGACGCGGGTGAGGCTGTCCATGAGCAGGACGACGTCCTGGCCGCGGTCGCGGAACCACTCGGCGATGCGCGTCGCCGTCGAGGCGGCGCGCAGCCGGACGAGTGCGGGCTCGTCGGAGGTCGCCACGACCACGACGGACCGCTTCAGTCCCTCGGGGCCGAGGTCGTTCTCGACGAACTCGCGGACCTCTCGGCCACGCTCGCCGATGAGCGCCAGGACGCACACCGGCGCGTCCGTACCGCGCACGATCATCGACAGGACACTGGATTTGCCGACGCCGGAGCCGGCGAAGATGCCCATCCGCTGGCCGCGGCCGCACGGCGTCATGGTGTCGAGCGCGCGTACGCCGAGCCCGAGCTGGGTGTCGATCCGGGCCCGCGTCATCGCGGAGGGCACCAGACCCTCGGTGCCCACGAGCTCGACGTCGGTCAGCGCGGGGCCGCCGTCCATCGGCCGGCCGAGCGCGTCGACGACGCGGCCCAGCAGTCCCTCGCCCACCGGAACCGTGAGCGTCCGGCCGGTCGCCGAGACGAGCGCGCCACGTCGTACGCCGCGGATGTCGGCGACCGGCATGCAGGTCGCCTCGGTGTCGTGCAGCGCGACGACCTCGGCCAGGACCGGACCGGACTCGGTGTGCACGTGGACGGCCTCGCCGACGGCGAGGTCGAGCCCGGCCACGTCGATGCGCAGGCCCACGGCCCGGGTCACCTTGCCGGTCACCACGGGCTCGGCCGCCTTCAACAGGCGAGCGGTGGTGCTCATGAGGCGAGCACCTCGCGCATCCGGTCCAGGGCCGGGCCGATCTGCGCGTCGATACGGCGGGGGCCGCAGTCGGCGACGCAGCCGCCCAGCTCGATCGACGGGTCGGCGACGACCGCGGCGAGACGCCCGGCCAGCGCGGGGCTCAGCACGGCAGCGTCGTCCGGGTGCAGGTGGACGGTCACCGGCTCGTCGCCTGCCAGGCGCAGCACGCGCGTCACCGCGTCGTCGCCGCCGCACTCCCCCACCTCGAGGTGGTGACCGACGAGCGTCGCGGCGATCTCCACCGCCAGGGCGGAGGCGATCCGCTCCACCTCGTCGCGGGCCGGCGCCTGGCGCCGGTCGAGTGCCTCGGCGGCGTCCGCCAGCGTCTGCAGGGCGAGGGCCAGCTGCGTGTGCCGGTACTGGTGGTCCGCGTGCGTCTGCTCCGCCCGCAGGCGTTCGGCGAGTACGGCGGCGTCCTGTGCGGCCTGCTGACCGGCGAGCTGCCCGGACCCGTACCCGGCCGCCCAGCCGGCGGCGCGGGCCTGCTCGGCCGCGGCGGCGGCGGCCTCGGCGACCACACCCTCCAGGCTCGGGTCGACCAGCCGCGGGTCGAACCCGCGGGTGCCGGCGAACGGGCTGCTCCGCAGGTCCGCCGACAGCCGGGCCGGCCGCAGCGTCGACGCGTCGACGCCCTTGAGCACGGTTCCCCGCGCGGTCTCAGTCGACGAAGTCATCGGTGTTCCCGCGGGAGATGATGATCTGGCCGGCCTCTTCGAGGGAACGAATCTGGCGCACGATCTGCACCTGGGCCTCTTCGACCTGGGTCAGCCGGGTGGGCCCGAGGACGTCGATCTCCTCCTTGAGCGAGATCGCGGCCCGCTCCGACATGTTCTTGGTGATCTTCTCCCGGACGTCCGGCCGGACGCCCTTGAGCGCGACCGCCAGGACCTTGGAGTCGGTCTGGCGCAGAACCAGCTGCACGGACCGGTCGTCGAGGTTGATGATGTCCTCGAACATGAACATGTGCGCGCGGACCGCCTCCGCGAGCTCCCGGTCGCGCTGCTCCAGCCCCTCGAGGATGAGCCGCTCGGTGGACCGGTCGGAGTGGTTGATGATGTCGACCAGCGGCTGCAGGCCGCCGACGGCCGAGTAGTCGTTGGACTGGAGCACGGTGGACAGCCGCCGCTCCAGGTGCACCTCGACCTGCTTGACGATCTCCGGCGAGGTGCGGTCCATGACCGCGAGCCGGTGGGCGACGTCCGCCTGGACCAGCTCGGGCAGCCCGCCCAGCACGACCGCGGCCTGCTCGGCCGCCATGTGCGCGAGCACCAGCGTGATGGTCTGCGGGTGCTCGTCCTGGAGGAACGACAGCACCAGGCGGGGGTCGACCCGGCGGAGGAACTCGAAGGGCATCTCCACCAGCGCTGCGGACAGCCGGCTCATGACCTCCCGTGCCTTCTCCGGGCCGAGGGTGGCGATGAGCACCTCCTCCGCGAACGGCATGCCGCCCTGGCTGAAGTACTGCCGCGCGTGCGCGAGCTCCTGGAACTCGGAGAACACCGCATCGACCGTCTCCAGGTCGACGTCCTCGAGCCGGGCGATCTCGGCCGTGAGCGCCTCGACCTCGGTCTCTCGCAGAGACTTGAGCACGTGCGCCGAGTGCTCCTTGCCCATCTGGACCAGGAGAACGGCGGCCTTGCGCAGTCCGCTCAGCTCGGTGGCCATCACGACCGCCGGTCCGCGAGCCAGCCGCGCAGGAGGCGGGCCACTTCGTCCGGTTGGCGTTCGATGAGCTCACCGATCTCGGACCGCACGGCGAGACGCTGGACGTGCGCCGGGTCGGGCTGCTCCAGCTCCCGTGCGCCGGCGGGCGCCAGTGCGCGGCTCTCCTCCGCGGCCAGCAGGGCCTGCAGCGCCTCGTCGAGCGAGTCGGACGGGAGGTAGACCGGCGTGCGCTGAACCTGCCGGCTCTTGCGGACCAGCCAGAACACGGCCAGTGCGACCACGAGGAGGATCAGCCCGGTCTTGATCATGCTCATGAGCTGGCTCTTCTGCTTGGCGGCCGACGCGGCGGCGAGCTCCGCCTTGGCGGTCTTCGCCGCCGTCGTGTCGAAGGCCATCTGGCTCACCTGGACGGTGTCGCCACGCGTCGTGTTGATGCCGGCGGCGGCGGAGACCAACTTGCTCACCGTGGCGGGGTCGGCAGCCGGAGCGGCCTGGTCGAGAACGACGGCGATCGACATCCGGCGGACCTGACCCAGGGCGGAGGTGACCGTCTGCTTCTCGGTGCCGACAGCGTTGTTCCGGGTCACGTTGTCCTTCTGGTACTTCGTCTGGCCACCGGCCGCGCCCGTGGGCACGGAGATGTTGTCCGGGCCGAGGACACCGCCGACGGGCGAGCCGGTTCCCGTGTACGTCTCCTTGCTGGTGGTGATGTTGAGCGGCACCGCGTTCTTGTCCGTGATGTAGCGCTCGGTGTTGGTCGTCTGCTGGTCGTAGTTGAGGTCGGCCACCACGCGGACCACGGCACGACCGGGGCCGAGCACGTTGTCGAGCATCGACTGGACGGCCTGCGCCTTGGCGTTCTGGAACGACAAGGTCTGCTGCGTCCGGGCATCGGCCACGGCCGACCCCCCGCCGTCGGTGCCCGGCATGTTGAGTACGCGCCCTGCTCCGTCCGCGACCGTCACGTCGGCGGGCGCGAGGCCCGGCACCGAGGAGGAGACGAGGTGCACGACGGCTTCGACCTGCTGCGGGCTGAGCGTCGCGCCCGGGCGGGTCTTGACCAGCACCGAGCCCGAGGTCTTGCTCTTGTCGTCGGCGAAGACGCTCTTCTGCGGCACGGCGAGGTGCACCACCGCGGCCTCGACCCCGTCGATCGCCTCGATCGTCTTGCTCAGCTCACCTTCCAGGGCACGCTGGTAGGTGACCTGCTGCTGGAACTCCGAGGACGTGAGGCTCTGCTTGTCGAGCAGCGAGTAGCCCTGCGTCCCGCCGGCCGGGAGGCCGGCACCGCTGAGGTCGATGCGCTTCTGGTAGAGCTCGCTCTGCGGAACCATGATCGTGCCGCCGCCGTCGGCGAGCTGGTAGGGCGTCTTCGTCTCGGTGAGCTTGGCCGTGATGGCCGCAGCGTCCGCCGCGGACAGGCTGGTGAACAGCGGCACGTACGTGGGCTTGCCTGCCCAGGACATGAACATGAGGCCGCCGACGAGCACGGCCACGACGGCCACGCCGCTGATCGCCTTCTGGCCGGTGGTGAACCCGGCGAACAGGCTCTTGGAGCGCTCGAGCACCCACTTCGGGTCGAGGGCGCTCACATCTGCATCCGCATGATCTCGGTGAACGCCTCGAGCGCCTTGTTGCGGACCGCCACGGTCATCTGGGTCGCGACGGACGCCTCGGTGGAGGCGATCATGTAGTCGTGCACGTCCGTGAGGTCACCGGTGGCGGCCTTGACCGCCAGGTTGTCGCTCTTGTCCTGGAGCCCCTGCAGCTTCTGCAGGCCGTCGGCCAGCAGGTTGCCGAAGTTCGGCGCACCGGCCGCGGCGGTCGCCCCGGAGGCGGCGACGGGCGGCAGCGGCAGGTTGGCGATTCCCGCGAGGGGGGCGATACCGATGGTCACTTACCCAGCTCCAAAGCCTTCTGGTACGCCTCTTGGGCGCGCTGAACGACGTTGACGTTCGCCTGGTAGCCGCGCTGGGCCATGATCAGCTGACCCATCTGCTCGGCCAGGTCGATGTCCGGCACCCGGACCATGCCGTTGGCATCGGCCAGCGGGTGGTCGGGCTGGTAGCTCATACGGCCCGCGGCACTGCCGTAGGTGATGCCGCCCACCTGGACCCCACCGGCCTGGCCGTACCCGACCGCCTGCGCCACCACGTAGCGCGCCTGGAAGGCGCTCTGGCTCGTGGGCCGGACGTCGTTGATGTTGGAGATGTTGTCCGAGACCGCGTCCAGCCACTTGCGGTAGACCACGAGACCGGAACCGGCGTTGTCGATCGCGCCGAACATGCTCATCCCTGACCACCCAGGGCGATGCGCAGGCGCTGGAACTTCGCGTTCACGGCCTCGACGGCGAGCTGGTACTCCAGGTTCGTCTTCGTCGAGGAGAGCATCTCCTGGTCGAGGTTGACGTTGTTGCCGTTCAGCTGCGTCGGCTCGAGAGAGCGCTGGACGCTCGTCTGGACCGCGGAGGGGTCCGCACCGGTCGCCATCGCGCCGCGCAGGCTGTCCTCGAAGTTGACCCGGCCGGCGAGGAAGCCGGGGGTCTGGATGTTCGCGATGTTGTCGGCGATCGTGCGCTGCCGAAGACTGAGACCTGAGAGCGCTGTGTGCAGAGCACTCATCGTGGCGTCGCCGAGGGGATCGACCATGCTGCTCTTCCTGGACTGGTCCGGTTACCGGATACCCCGAGCCGGGGCGTCCGGTGATCACCGCCTGTCCTTGGCAGCTGCTGGTCATCCTTGACCGCGTGCCTCATCGGCATGGGCTCCCTCGACCTGAGCGATTACTCCGGCCTGTTCGGACAGCTCACAACGTGACCCTGGGGGCCGATAAGCCTGCCGTTCAGGCCAGCTGACCCAGGAGTGTCCGATGACAGAGCTAGACGACGAGATCGTCCAGGAGTTTCTCGTGGAGAGCCACGAGAACCTCGACCAGCTCGACCGTGACCTCGTCGCGCTCGAGCGCGAGCCGGCTTCCCGGGAGCTGCTCGGTAGCGTCTTCCGGACCATCCACACCATCAAGGGGACGAGCGGCTTCCTCGCGCTTCACCAGCTCGAGTCGGTGAGCCACGTGGGCGAGAACCTGCTGAGCCGCCTCCGGGACGGCGTCCTCACCCTGGACACCGAGCGCGCCGCCGCGCTGCTCGACCTCGTCGATGCGGTCCGCGCCATTCTGGGGTGCCTGGAGACGACCGGCGCCGAGGGCACCCACGACCTGGCCGAGCTGACCGCGCGCCTCGCCAGCCTCCTGGAGCCCGACGCGGCGGGCGCCGCCGCTCCGGTCTCCGCTGTTGCCGCGGCCGCCGCGGTGGCGGCTGCGGTGGTCGCGGCTCCCGGAGCAGCCACCGAGGCCGCGTCCCCCGCATCCGCCGCGCCCCCCGAGGCCGCCCTCCCGATCCAGCCGGAGCACGAACTGCTCGGCGAGATCCTGCTCGAACACGGCACCGTCTCGCCGTCCTCGGTCGAGGCCGCGCTGCTGGAGCAGCAGGTCGCCGGCGACGAGAGGCCGATCGGCGAGATCCTCGTCGACCACGGCGCCGTCAGCGAGAAGCAGGTCTCCGAGGCTCTCGAGACGCAGAGCGAGGGTCGGCGCAGCGTCGCCGACAGCACCATCCGCGTCGACGTGGATCTGCTCGACGCGCTCATGCGACAGGTCGGCGAGCTCGTCCTGACGCGCAACCAGGTCGTCTCCCAGGCGGCGACGCTGCGCGACACGAACCTGCTGCGCGCGGCCCAGCGGCTGAACCTCATCGCCAGTGAGCTGCAGGAGGGTGTCATGAAGACGCGCATGCAGCCCATCGGCAACGTCTGGGCCAAGCTCCCGCGCATCGTCCGCGACCTCGGGGTGGCCTGCAACCGGCAGGTCCGCCTGGAGATGGAGGGTGCGGAGACCGAGCTCGACAAGACGCTGCTCGAGGCGGTCAAGGATCCGCTGACCCACCTGGTCCGCAACGCGGTCGACCACGGCATCGAAACCGCCGAGGACCGTCTCGCCGCCGGCAAGCCGGCCGAGGGCGTCCTCACGCTCCGCGCGTTCCACGAGAGCGGCCAGGTCAACATCGAGATCCGCGACGACGGCCAGGGCATCGACCCGGCCCGGGTGGGCGCCAAGGCGCTCGAGCGCGGCCTCGTCACGCGTGACCAGCTCGCCGTCATGTCGACGCCGGAGATCGTCAACATGATCTTCCTGCCTGGCTTCTCGACGGCTGCCGCCGTGACGAACGTGTCCGGCCGCGGCGTCGGCATGGACGTCGTACGGACGAACATCGAGAAGATCGGTGGCACCGTCGACGTCGCCAGCGTGCCTGGCAGGGGCAGCACCATCCGGATCAAGATCCCGCTGACGCTGGCGATCATCCCGGCCGTCACCTTCCAGTGCGCCGGCGAGCGCTACGCGATCCCCCAGGTCGCACTCGTCGAGCTGGTGTCCCTGGACGCCGAGGAGGCCCAGAAGGGCATCGAGTGGGTCTCCGAGGCGCCCGTCTACCGGCTGCGCGGACGCCTGCTCCCCCTCGTCTACCTCGACGCGGTGCTGGGCCTCAGCGCCGAGGACGGCACCCGGCAGCCGCGTGAGTCGCTGTCCCTCGTCGTCCTGCAGGCCGACGGCCGGCAGTTCGGCCTGGTCGTCGACCGCGTCCTCGACAGCGAGGAGATCGTCGTCAAGCCGCTCGGGCGCCAGCTCAAGGGCATCGGCATCTACTCGGGCGCCACGATCACCGGGGACGGCGCGGTCGCCCTCATCCTCGACGTGCTCAACGTCGGCCTGCAGTCGGGCGTGCTCAGCGCGTCGCGCGACCGGGCCTTCACCGACGCGTCGGTGGTCGCCGCCGTGGAGGAGCGCGAGTCGCTGCTCCTCGTCGGCGTCGGCGAGGACCGGCGCATGTCGATCCCGCTGGGGATGGTCACACGGCTCGAGGAGTTCGCCGTCTCCGCGATCGAGCGGGTGGGCAGTCGCGAGGTCGTCCAGTACCGCGGCCAGATCCTGCCGCTCGTCCGCCTGGCCAGTCACCTCGGCAACTACTCCGACCCGGACCGCGAACGCGTCCAGGTCGTCGTGCACGCCGAGGGCGGCCGCAGCGTCGGGCTGCTCGTGGAAGCGATCCACGACATCACCGAGGAATCGGTGACCGGCCGCAGCGACCTGGACAGCACCGGGCTGCTCGGCTCGGCGATCGTCGACAACCGGGTCACCGAGATGCTGGATGTGCGCAGCGCCGTGCTGGCCGCAGATCCGAACTTCTTCCGTAACGCACCGGTGGAACAGCCGGCCTTCGAGATGAGCGGGGCGTACTCCTGATGTCGAGCACCACGACGACCATGAACCAGTTCTCCACCTTCCGCGTGGCCGACCAGCTGTTCGGTGTCGACGTCGGCCGGGTGCAGGAGGTGATCAGGTACCAGCCGATGACGCCGGTCCCGATGGCCCGCCCGGCCGTCGCCGGCCTGATCAACCTGCGCGGCCAGGTCGTCACCGCGGTGGACCTGCGGGTGCAGCTCGGTCTGCCCCCGCGCGCCGAGGGCGAGCTCCCGCTGAACGTCGTCGTCCGCACCGGCGAGGAGGCGGTCAGCCTCCTCGTCGACTCGATCGGCGACGTGGTCGACACGACCGGCGACCTGTTCGAGGCCCCGCCGGAGACGGTCTCGGGCCCGGCCCGCGAGCTCATCAGCGGTGCCTACAAGCTCGAGGGCAAGCTCCTGCTCGCGCTCGACGTCGACCGTGCTGTGGACGTTGACCGCACCAGCTGACCGCACCAGCTGACCGCACCAGCTGACCGCACCAGCCGACCGCACCAGCCGACCGCACCAGCCGACCGACAGCTCCGGTCCCCGGCCGCATCGGGGATCGGAGCTGCGAGTACCGGCCGGGCGCCCCGTGGACGTTCGGCCTTCTGGCCGTGCCGCCGTCACCCGAGCGGCGGATGCGTGATCACGTCCCGACAGGGCATCCTGGACGCGTGCTGAGCCTGGACTACTCCCCCGCCCTGTGTTTCGACCTCGTGCGCCTGCCCGGCGGTGCCTCCGCTGCCGCCGTGCTCGCGACCGCACTCAACGCGGGCCCGGAGGACCTCGACCGGCTC
>JAOPWV010000178.1 GCA_025965475.1 Frankiales bacterium
CTCCTCGACGGTGATGACGCCTTCCTTGCCGACCTTGTCCATCGCCTCGGCGATGATCTCGCCGACGATCGGGTCGGCGGCGGAGATGGAGGCGGTGGAGGCGATCTGCTCCTTGGTCTCGACGTCCTTGGCAGCGCCGATGATGGCCTCGACGACGCTGGCCACGGCGGCCTCGATGCCCTTCTTCAGGCCCATCGGGTTCGCGCCGGCAGCGACGTTGCGCAGCCCCTCGCGGACGAGGGCCTGGGCGAGCACGGTGGCGGTGGTGGTGCCGTCACCCGCGACGTCGTCGGTCTTCTTCGCGACCTCCTTGACCAGCTCGGCCCCGATCTTCTCGTACGGGTCCTCGAGCTCGATCTCCTTGGCGATGGAGACGCCGTCGTTGGTGATCGTGGGGGCGCCCCACTTCTTCTCCAGGACGACGTTCCGGCCCTTGGGGCCGAGGGTGACCTTGACGGCGTCGGCGAGCTGGTTCATACCCCGCTCGAGACCGCGGCGGGCCTCTTCGTCAAAGGCGATGATCTTGGCCATGCGTGTGGATCCTCCCGGTCGGGCTGTGCCGATCGATCCGGCGCCCGCGACGGCACGACCGGGACTGAGCCCGGCTTCGTCGGATCTCTCTGGCACTCGGCACGTCTGAGTGCTACGTCAAGGTTTAGCACTCGGCACCCGAGAGTGCAAGACGCCAGAAGGGCGGAACGGACGGTCAGCCGGCGCCCAGGACGAGGATCGGAACCTCGGGTGTGACCGACCGCAACGGCACCAGGGACGAGCCGATCCCCGCGGTGACGAACAACCGCTGGGCGGGATACCAGCCGCGGCACCAGCGGTTGCCGGTCCGCTCGCTGACGTGGTGCACGGGCCGCCCGCCGAAGGCCACCTGGCCGCCGTGGGTGTGCCCGGCGACGACGAGCTGGACGCGGGGCGGCACCGCGGCCACCACGTCCGGGTTGTGGGTCATGAGGAGGACGGGCACCCCGTCGGGCACCCCGGCGAGCGCGGCGTCCACGGACGGCGTGCGCTCCCAGAGGTCGCCGACGCCGGCCACCCAGAGGCGCCCGTCGAGCACGGGGACGGCCCCCTCCTCGAGGACCGGCAGGCCCGCCTCCTCCAGCGCCGCCCGCATCCGCCAGCCACCGGCGTACCAGTCGTGGTTGCCGAGCACTCCGAGCACCGGGACCTGGGCCCGCAACAGGCCGGCCAGCGCCCTGGCCACCGGACCCGGCTCCAGGTGCCGCCCGAACCGCACGTCCGCGACGTGGTCGCCGAGCAGCAGGACGAGGTCGGGCCGCTCGGCGACGACCGCGTCGACCACGGCGTTCACCCGGTCCATGTCGACCCACGGCGCGCCGGCGTGCAGGTCCCCGACGATCGCGACCCGCAGCCCGTCGAGGTCCGCCGGCCAGTCCGGCAGCCGCAGCGGCACCTCGTGCACCCGCAGCCGTCGGGGGTTGCGGACGGTCGCGTCGAACAACCACGCCGCAACGGTCAGCGCCAGTACGGCGGCGAGACGGGAGGACCGCATGCCCTCACCGTACGGCGCTGACCTGTCCGCGCGGGTGGCTCAGGCGACGCCGGACGTGGCGAACGCGCCGTACGTCGGGGCGATCGTGGCGGTGGGGCCGACCAGGCCCGCGACCGCGTCGAGCGTCTTGAGGCCGTCGCCGGTGTTGTAGAGCACCGTCTCCGCCTCCGGGTCCACCGCGCCCGAGGCGAGCAGCTGGCGCAGCGTCGCGACCGTGACGCCGCCGGCCGTCTCGGCGAACACACCCTCGGTCTCGGCGAGCAGCCGGATGCCCTCGACGATCTCGGCATCCCCGACGTGGCCCATCGCACCGCCGGTACGGCGGACGGTGTCGAGCGCGTACGGCCCGTCGGCCGGGTTGCCGATCGCGAGGGACTTGGCGATCCCGGTCGGGCGGACCGGCTTGACGGTGTCCCAGCCGTTCTCGAACGCGGTGGCGATCGGCGAGCAGCCGGAGCCCTGGGCGCCGAACACCTTGTACGGCGTGGCCTCGACGAGCCCGAGCCGGCCCAGCTCGCCGAACGCCTTGTCGACCTTGGTCAGAAGCGAGCCGGACGCCATCGGGATGATGACCTGCTCGGGGAGCCGCCAGCCGAGCTGCTCGGCGACCTCGTAGCCCAGCGTCTTCGAGCCCTCGGCGTAGTACGGCCGCACGTTGACGTTGACGAACGCCCAGTCCTCGTTCTCCGCGATCTCGCTGCAGAGCCGGTTGACGTCGTCGTACGAGCCCTGCACCGCGACCAGCGTCTGGCCGTAGACGGCGGTCTGGACGACCTTGCCCTGCTCGAGGTTGTCCGGGATGAACACGACCGAGCGCAGGCCGGCGCGGGCGGCGTGCGCCGCGACCGAGTTGGCCAGATTGCCGGTGGAGGCGCAGGAGACGGTCGTGAAGCCGAACGCCTTGGCCGCCGACAGGGCAACGGACACGACCCGGTCCTTGAAGGAGTGGGTCGGGTTGCCGCTGTCGTCCTTGACCCAGAGCGACTTCATGCCGAGCGCCTTGGCCAGGTTGGGTGCCGCGCGCAGCTGCGTCATGCCGGCGCCGAGGTCGACGCGGGTGGCCTCGTCCTGACCGGCGGGGAGAAGGCCGGAGTAGCGCCAGATGGTCTGCGGGCCGGCCTCGATCGATGTCCGGGTGACGGTGCGCAGCGCGTCCTCGTCGTACGCCACCTCGAGGGGCGCGAAGCACTCCATGCAGACGTGGACGGGGGCCAGGGGCACCTCGTTGCCGCACTCGCGACACTTGAGCGCGCGGGCGGGTGACCCCTTGAGGGCCTCGGTGGTGATGGTCATGCGATCTCCTCATCTTTCCCGCACCCTGTGTGCGGGACGGAGTTGGCACCTGGCTGCGGAAGGCAGCTGGTTGCCGGGGCGTCATCGGGCCGTATCCCTGGTGCCCCTCTGGATGAGCGGTGCTCTTCAGTTGTGCGGCCATCCTACGGGCTAGGGTCCGGGGCCGTGGGCGCCTCCCTGTTGCTGGCCTCGAACCGAGGCCCTGTCTCCTTCGGCGACGACGGCGTCCCGCGGCGGGGCGGCGGGGGGCTGGTCTCCGCGCTCGGCCGGGTCCAGGTGCCGGACGACGCCGTGTGGGTCTGCGCCGCCCTGTCGGACCCGGACCGCCGGGCGGCCCGCGCCGCCGGCGGACGGCTGGAGCGCGATCCCGCGGGCGCGGTCCCGACGGCGGTGCGCATGCTCGACCTCGACCCGGTGATGTTCGACCGGGCCTACAACGCGGTGGCCAACGGCGTGCTGTGGTTCGTCAGCCATCTGCTGTACGCGACGCCGTCCGCGCCGGTGTTCGGCCAGCGCAGCCGCCGCGAGTGGGCGGCCTACGTCGCGTACGACGAGGCCTTCGCGGACGCCCTCGCGGAGGAGGCGGCAGCCGGGGCCACCGTCCTCGTGCAGGACTACCACCTGTCGCTCACCCCGCGGCTGCTGCGCGAGCGGCGGCCGGACCTGCGCATCACGCACTTCAGCCACACGCCGTGGGCGCCGCCGGAGTACTTCCGGCTGCTGCCCGACGGGGTGGCTCGTGAGCTGCTGACCGGTCTGCTGGGAGCGGACGCGGCCGGGTTCCACTCACCGAGGTGGGCCGACGCGTTCGCGCGCTGCTGCGTGGAGATCTTGGGCGCGTCGTACGACGGCGAGGCGGTGACCTTCGAGGGGCGTACGACGCAGGTGGACGTGTACCCGCTCGGCGTGGATGGCGACGACCTGCGCGCCAAGGCGCACGACCCGGAGGTCACCTCGCGGCTGGACACGTTGCGCGACCTGGTCGGCGACCGGCAGCTGCTGCTGCGCGTGGACCGCACCGAGCTGTCGAAGAACATCGTGCGCGGCCTCGAGGCGTACCGCGAGCTGCTGCGCCGCTGGCCAGAACATCGCGAGCGGGTCGTGCACCTGGCCTTCGCGTACCCGTCGCGGCACGACCTGCCGGAGTACCGGGAGTACACGGGCGCCGTGCAGCGGGTGGCCCGCGAGGTCAACGAGGAGTTCGCGACGCCCGGCTGGGTGCCGGTCACCCTGGAGGTCAAGGACGACTACCCGCGCTCACTCGCCGCGATGCGACTGGCCGACGTGCTCGTGGTGAACCCGTTGCGGGACGGGATGAACCTGGTGGCGAAGGAGGGTCCGGTGCTGTCGGAGCACGGCGTGGGGCTGGTCCTGTCGCGCGAGGCCGGCGCTGCGGACGATCTGGGGGCCGACGCCCTGCTGGTCAACCCGTTCGACGTCTCGCAGACCGCCGAGGCCCTGCACGCGGCGCTGGTCATGGACCCCGCCGAGCGGGCCGCGCGGACGACCCGGCTCGCCGCGGCGGCGACCGCCTTCCCGCCGTCCCGCTGGCTGGCCGCCCAGCTCGCCGTCCTCGACCGCAGCTAGCGCGTCAGTTCCCGGACCAGCTCGTCCAGCAGCTCCACGACCCCGGCCGGACCGTCGACCACCAGATCGGCCCGCTCCCGCAGCGCGGCGGGACCCTCGGCGCTGTCGCTGAACACGGTCAGCCCCGGCACGCCCTGCTGACGCAGTTCCTCGACGGCGTCGAACGCCGGGGCGTCCCCGATGTCGTCCCCCGCGAACAGGACCGCCGACGGGCGCGGCTCGGCGAGGGCCAGCAGCCCGCCCCGCTTGTCGAAGCCGGCCGGCCGCAGCTCCAGCACGAACCGGCCCGGGTGCAGCTCCAGCCCGGTGCGGACGGCCAGCTCGGCCAGGGGTACGGCCAGCTGCTGCTGCACGCCCACCGGATCCGGGGCGTTGCGGGTGTGCACGACCAGCGACTGGCCCTTGTCCTCGAGCGCCGCCCCCACCGGCCCGACGATCTGCGGGAGGGCGCCGCGCGCCTCGGCGATCCCCGCGTCGGGCTCCGGGGAGTGCAGCGTCCCGTCGTGCCAGCGCTCCACGCCGTACTGCCCCATCACGACCAGGCCGGGGATGTCGGCGAGCCCGCCGAGCTCGACGGCTACCGCCGCCGGCCGGCCGGTCACCAGGCCGACCCGGCCGACCAGACCGGCGAGCCGGGCCAGCACGTCGGTGGCACCGTGCGCGATGACCGCGTCCTCGGGCCGGGCGACCACCGGGGCCAGCGTGCCGTCGTAGTCGAGGGCGACGAGAGCGTGCGACGGGTCCGCGAGCAGCGCCGCGAGCCCGGCCTGGCCGGCGGGGGTGCGGACGGCGGGCATCAGCTCGACGTGTCGTACGCGCGGGTCAGGACGACGGTCAGGCCGCTGCCGGGCAGCCCGTCGAAGCGCGGCCGGACCCGGGTCAGGCCGGGGAAGGTCCGCTGCAGCAGCAGCGCGGAGGCCTGCTGACCCGGTGCGTAGTAGACGGTCGTCTCCGGGATCTGCCCGGTGAAGTTGCCGGTCAGCGTGACCGGCCAGCCACCGCCGGCGAACCGCGAGGCGGCCCGGTCGGCCAGCCCGGTACGCCGGGAGTTGTTGAGCACGGTGAGCGGGAGCCGGGGCACGGCGGGCGCGGCGACAGGCGGGCTCACCGCCGGGCTCGGGGATGGGACGACAGGCGCAGGTGTCACCGGAACGGCGGCCGCGGGTACCTGCGAGGCGACCGGAGCGACCGGAGCGGGCGACGACGACGAGCTGGCGGCCACGCCCTGGTCTGCGGACGTCGCGGTCTGCGGGGAGTCGGTGATCCACAGGAGGGCCCCGATGCCGAGCAGGACACCGGCCACGGCCACGAGGGCACCGGCCACCGCGCGCCCGGGCGCGGTCCGGCCGGCGGCATGACTGCC
>JAOPWV010000182.1 GCA_025965475.1 Frankiales bacterium
CGGGCCCGCGCTCCTTGCTGGGCAGCCGCTCGGCGTCGTCGGCCAGCGCGTCGAAGCGGATCCGCGCCTTGCGGCGGACCATGTCGAGGAACAGGTTGGTGGTGATCCGGTGCAGCCAGCCCTCGAAGGTGCCGGGGGTGTAGTTGGCCAGGGAGCGGAAGACGCGGACGAAGACCTCCTGGGTGAGGTCCTCGGCGTCGTGGCGGTTGCCCGTCAGCCGGTAGGCGAGGCGGTAGACGCGGGCCGAGTGGCTCCGCACGACCTCGTCCCAGGACGGCGGCGTCCAGGGCTCCTCGGGCGGCGGCGTGGTCAGGCTCTCTCCCCCGGTCGGCGAGCGGAACAGCGACCGCCCCGGCTGCAGAGCCAGTGCGCCCGTGAGACCCATGCTGCCCTGCCCTTCCTGAGAACTCCCCCGTACATGTCCGTCCATCACCGTGCGCAACGCGCCCGGGGCGCCGGAGGTTCCCCCGATAGGCTCGGCAGGTGATCGACTCCGCAGGCGGCCCCTCAGCTGAGACCAGCATCGCGTCCTGGATCGCCGAGTGGCAGCCGGAGGACGCGCCGCTGCAGGCGGCGCGGGCCCGGGCCGCGGAGGTCGGTGTCGCCGCGATCGACCCGGCGACCGGCGCGGTCCTGCGGATGCTGGCCGCCACAGCCGGGGCACGTACGGCGGTGGAGCTCGGGACCGGCGCGGGCGTGTCGACCCTGTGGCTGCTGCGCGGACTGGCGCCGGACGGCGTCCTGACCTCCGTGGACGCCGAGGGCGAGCACCAGCGGCTGGCCAGGGCGTCGCTCGCCGAGGCCGGCGTTCCCACCGGCCGGGCGCGGCTCATCCAGGGCCGGGCGCTCGAGGTGCTCCCGCGGCTGTCCGACAGCGCGTACGACCTCGTCTTCTGCGACGCGGCCCGCTCGGAGAACCTCGATTACCTGGGCGCGGCGCTCACGCTGCTGCGGCCCGGCGGCATGGTCCTGTTCGCCGGGGCGCTCGGCGGCGGCAAGGTGGCCGAGCCGAGCGCCCGGGACGCGGAAACGGTGGCCATGCGTGAACTGGCCCGGGTCGTGCGCGAGGAGGCGCGGCTCGTGCCCGCGATGATCCCGGTCGGCCCCGGACTGCTCGCGGCGACCCTTCTCGGCTGACCTTCTGGATTGATCGCTTCCTTGTCTTGACTCATTCCAGACAAGGGGGCTAGCTTCCCCGACATGGATGTCGCACCGCGCTTGCGCGAGGCCGGACTGCGGGTCACCGCCTCCCGCCTCGCCGCCTACGAGGCGGTCGTCGCCCTCCCCCACTGCAGCGCCGATGACGTGACCGCGTCCGTCCGCCGGCACCTCGGCACGGCCAGCACCCAGGGCGTCTACGACGCGCTGCGCGTCCTGGTCGAGCAGGGTCTGCTGCGCCGGATCGAGCCGGCGGGCTCCCCCGCGCGATACGAGGCGCGGACCGGCGACAACCACCACCACGTCGTGTGCCGTTCCTGCGGCGTCGTGGGCGACGTGGACTGCGCCATGAACGCCGCGCCCTGCCTCGAGGCGTCGGACACCCACGGCTTCGTCATCGACGAGGCCGAGGTCACGTACTGGGGCCTGTGCCCTTCCTGCTCGCGCAAGGACTGACCCGCCCACCGAGAGGAATCACGTATGACTGACCAGCCGCTCCTGACAACCCGTCAGGGCCACCCCGTCCGTGACAACCAGAACATGCGGACGATCGGGAGCCGGGGCCCGGCGACCATGGAGAACTACCACTTCCTCGAGAAGATGAGCCACTTCGACCGGGAGCGGATCCCGGAGCGGGTCGTGCACGCCCGCGGGTTCGTGGCGCACGGGGAGTTCGAGGCCTACGGCACGATCGGCGACGAGCCGGCTTCGACCTACACCCGCGCGCACCTGTTCCAGGAGAAGGGCCGCACGACTCCGGTCACCGTCCGCTTCTCCACCGTCGGTGGTCCCTCCGGCTCCTCCGAGGCCGCGCGTGACCCGCGCGGGTTCGCGGTGAAGTTCAAGACCCAGGAGGGCAACTGGGACCTCGTCGGCAACAACCTGCTGGTGTTCTTCATCCGCGACGCGATGAAGTTCCCGGACTTCATCCACTCGCAGAAGCCGGACCCGCGCACCAACAAGCAGGAGCCGCAGCGCGTCTTCGACTTCTTCTCGATGGCGCCCGAGTCGCAGCACATGATCACGTTTCTGTTCAGCACCAAGGGCATCCCCAAGGACTACCGGTTCATGAACGGTGGCGGGGTCAACACGTACAAGATGGTCGACGCCGAGGGCAAGGCCGTCCTGGTCAAGTACCGCTGGACGAGCCAGCAGGGCGATGTCGGCCTCACGCAGGCCGAGGCCGACGAGGTCCAGGCCAAGGACATCGGCCACGCCACGTCCGCCACCTTCGACGCGATCGAGAGCGGCAACTTCCCGAAGTGGGAGCTGGGCGTCCAGATCATGGAGGACCGCGAGCACCCGGAGCTGGACTTCGACCCGCTCGATGACACCAAGACCTGGCCGGACGACCAGTTCCCCATCCGTCCCGTCGGGATGATGACGCTGAACAAGAACGTCATGGACTTCCACCAGGAGAACGAGCAGGCCGCGTTCGGCACCGGCGTGCTCGTCGACGGCCTGGAGTTCTCCGACGACAAGATGCTCATCGGGCGCACGTTCAGTTACAGCGACACCCAGCGCTACCGCGTCGGCCCGAACTACCTGCAGCTGCCGGTCAACGCCCCGGTCGTGCCGGTCAACACCAACCAGCGCGGCGGCCAGATGTCGTACCACGTCGACGGCATCGGTTCGGACCCGCACGTCAACTACGAGCCGAACGTCGGCGGCGGCCTCGCCGAGTCGCCCCGCACGCGGATCCAGGACGCGCCGGAGTACAACGCCCGCAAGGTCCAGGCGCACCTCGAACTGGAGAACAACTACGGGCAGGCCGGCGCGCGCTGGCGTGACGAGCTCGACGAGGCCGAGCGCACCGAGCTGGTGAGCAACCTCGTCGGCGGCCTCTCGCAGTGCACCGAACTGGTCCAGCGGCGCATGGTCGGCCACTTCCTGCGCTGCGACGAGGAGTACGGCACCCGCGTCGCGCAGGGCATCGGCGTGGACCTCGAGGACGCCCGCAAGGCCGTCGAGGAGGTCGACCGCTTCTGGGCGGAGCGCGGCCGCCCCAACGCCGGCGCCTACTAGCCCCGCTCCCCCGAACGCGAAGGGCTCGTCTCCCTCGGCGGATTCACGGAGCCGTCGCGACACGATCGTCCCGACAAGCTAGAGGCGTAGGTCCGCCAAGCGCTGGGCTGGGGTTTCCCAGCCCAGCGTCTTGCGTGGTCGGGTGTCCATCAGGTGCGCGACGTGGGTCAGGTCCTGCGACGTGAAGGTCCTCAGCGGGCCCCTGGCTGCCCGCCGCACAACTCCGTGGTGCACCCACCGGCGGGTGGCTCGTCCGGCCAGGGCCTCGTCTGAGGCGAGGCCGAAATCCCTTGCTGTTTAAGGGATTCCGTCGTCCACAAGGGTTGTCACAGTGGCTGAATCCGGGTAGACTTCGAACATGCGTTCGAACGCTTCGCAGGCTCTCCCCGCGGACGTCGACGCGCTCGCCGCTCTCCCGGTCGAGAGCCTGCCGCTCAGCGGCCTGCAGGAGCTGATCGCCACTCTCGCCCCGCAGGCCGCACGGCTGGCCGGGATCGTCTCCCGGGCGGTCGGTGAGCTGGAGGTGCGCAGCGGCGGCCAGGTGCCCGCCGGCGCGTCCGGGCTGGTGGCGCCGACCGCCGCGTGGTTGCGGGAGGCCGCCCATGTGTCCGGCCGGCGGGCCGGCCAGCAGGTCCGCACCGCCGTCGCGCTGCGCGAACTGCCCCAGGTCCGGGACACCATCGTCGACGGCCAGCTCACTCCCGAGCACGGCCGGGTACTGGCCCGCCTCGTCGGCCGCATCGAACCGGCCGCGCTGCTCGCCGCTCAGCCCGACCTCATCGAGGTCGCCCGCCGCTGCGACCCCGACAGCCTCGCCGTCTACGTCCGGCACCTGCTCGCC
>JAOPWV010000043.1 GCA_025965475.1 Frankiales bacterium
CCGGCGGTGATGCGGCCTCGCGCCTGGCGGTCCGCCGAGCAGGACACGGCGATCGCCACCGGGCAGGACGCGCCGTGCCGGGGGAGCCGTACGACGCGCACGTCGTGGCAGAAGTACTTGCCGCCGAACTGCGCGCCGATGCCGAGCTCGCGGGTCAGCTCGTGGACCTGCAGCTCGAGGTCGAGGTCGCGGAAGCCGTGCCCGGTCGCCGCGTCGCCGCTCGTCGGCAGGTTGTCGAGGTACTTCGCCGAGGCGTACTTCGCCGTCTTGAGGGCGAACTCCGCCGACGTACCGCCCACGACGATCGCCAGGTGGTACGGCGGGCAGGCCGCCGTACCCAGGGCGCTGATCTTCTCGCGCAGGAAACGCATCATCGCCGTCGGGTTGAGGACGGCCTTGGTCTCCTGGAACAGGTAGCTCTTGTTCGCCGACCCGCCCCCCTTGGCCATGAACAGGAAGTCGTACGACGACCCGCCGGTCGCGTAGAGCTCGACCTGCGCCGGCAGGTTGTTGCCGGTGTTCTGCTCCTCCCACATGGTCAGCGGGGCGAGCTGGGAGTACCGCAGGTTGAGCGAGGTGTACGCGTCGTAGATGCCTCGGGACAGGTGCGAGGCGTCCGCCCCGTCGGTGAGCACGTGCTGGCCGCGCTTGCCCATGACGATCGCGGTGCCGGTGTCCTGACACATCGGCAGGACGCCGCCGGCGGCGATGTTGGCGTTCTTGAGCAGGTCGAGCGCGACGAAGCGGTCGTTGGCCGAGGCCTCCGGGTCGTCGAGGATCCGCCGCAGCTGGGCGAGGTGCGCGGGACGCAGCAGGTGCGCGATGTCGCGCATGGCGGTCCGCGCGAGCAGGGTCAGCGCGGCCGGCTCGACCTGGAGGAACTGGCGGCCAGCGGCCTCGATGGTGGAGACGCCCTCGGTCGTCAGCAGGCGGTACGGCGTCTCGTCCGGCCCAGTGGGCAGCAGGTCGGAGTAGGCGAACTCGGGCACGGGTCGGGCTCCTCAGGCAAGGTCGGCGAGCCCGGACAGCCTAGAGGTCGACGTCGACCACGATCGGCGCATGGTCGCTGGGGCCCTTGCCCTTGCGCGCCTCCCGGTCGACGTACGCGTCGGTGATTCCGGCCGCGACCGGCGGCGAGGCGAGCACGTAGTCGATGCGCATCCCGAGGTTCTTGTGCATCATCCCGGCCCGGTAGTCCCAGTACGTGAACGCGCGGTCGCCCTTGCCGGGACGGGCCTGCACGTCGGTCAGCCCCCAGTCGAGCAGCCGGCGTACCCGGTCCCGCTCGGGTTCGGTGACGTGCGTGGCGCCGTCAAAGGCCGAGCGGTCCCAGACGTCCTCGTCGTGCAGGGCGACGTTCAGGTCGCCCATGAGGACCAGCGGCTGCGCCGGATCGTGCCGCTCCACCAGCTGCCCGGCGAGCGTGTCGAACCAGGCCAGCTTGTAGTCGTAGTGCGGGTCGCCCAGTGCACGGCCGTTCGGGACGTAGAGCGAGTACACGTGCAGCGGCCCGCACTGGGCGCTGACCAGCCGCGGCTCGGGATGACCGGCCAGCTCCTGATGCGGGTTGTCGAGCCCGATGCGGGACAGGATCGCGACGCCGTTCCAGCGGCCGTCACCCGAGTGCGCCGCCTCGTAGCCGAGCCCGGCGAGGTCGGCGTACGGGAAGGCGGCGTCCGTGCACTTGGTCTCCTGGAGTGCAACGACGTCCGGGCCGACCTCCTCGAGCCACGGCAGCAGCCGGGGCAGCCGGGCCCCGATGGAGTTGACGTTCCAGGTCGCGATGCGCACGACAGGTCAGCGCGGTCCGGCGTGCTCGAAGTCGATCGCCGAGTACGCGCGCAGCTTGCTGAACCGGTGCTGGCTGGTGACCCGGCGGATCGTCCCGGACTTGCTGCGCATCACCAGCGACTCGGTGGTCGCGCCGCCGCCGCGGTAGCGCACGCCGCGGACCAGCTCGCCGTCGGTGATGCCGGTTGCCACGAAGAACACGTTGTCGCTGCGGACGAGGTCGTCGGTCTGCAGGATCGCGTTGAGGTCGAGCCCAGCGGCGGCGGCGTTCTGGAACTCCGAGTCCGTCTGCGGCCACAGCTTGGCCTGGATGGTGCCGCCGATGCACTTCACGGCGCAGGCCGTGATGATCCCCTCGGGGGTGCCGCCGACGCCCAGCAGCAGGTCGACACCGGTCCCCTCACTGCACGCCATGACGGCGCCGGCCACGTCGCCGTCGGAGATGAACTTGATCCGGGCGCCGGTCTCACGGACCTGGCCCACGAGCTCCTCGTGCCGCGCCCGGTCGAGGATGCAGACCGTGACGTCTTCCGCCGAGCACCCCTTCGCCTTGGCGACGGCGGCGATGTTGTACGCCGGAGGCGCGGAGATGTCGACCGAGTCGGCGGCCTCGGGCCCGGTGACGAGCTTCTCCATGTAGAACACGGCGGACGGGTCGTACATCGTGCCGCGCTCGGCCACGGCCATCACGGCGATGGCGTTGGGCATGCCCTTGGCCATCAGGGTCGTGCCGTCGATCGGGTCCACCGCGACGTCGCAGTCCGGGCCGTTGCCGTCCCCGACCTGCTCGCCGTTGAAGAGCATGGGCGCCTCGTCCTTCTCGCCCTCGCCGATCACCACCACGCCGTTCATGGACACCGTGCCGATGAGCTGGCGCATCGCGTCGACCGCGGCGCCGTCGCCGCCGATCTTGTCGCCGCGGCCGACCCAGCGTCCGGCTGCCATCGCGGCCGCCTCCGTCACGCGGACCAGCTCGAGGGCAAGGTTCCGGTCGGGGGCCTCAGGGCTCGGTGTGGGGGTCATGCCTGAGCCTATCCAGGGGGCTGGGACCCCCACCAGCCTCACCTCCGTCGCCTCGACGGTGATCCATGCCACACCTCCGTGGATCGGCGCCCGGCGGCGCTCGGTGTGCCGGCGGCCCGGTCAAGTGGAAGAGTTGCGCCGTGACCCGCCGTGACTACGACCCCGCCGAGATGGGCCGTGCCGCCTATCCGTTGATCAACAGCGTCGTGGTGCCGCGGCCGATCGCCTGGGTCTCGACCCGGTCGCCGGAGGGGATCGACAACCTGGCGCCCCACTCGTTCTTCACCGTCGCGGGTGTCCAGCCGGCCGTGCTGCAGTTCACCTCCGTCGGGCACAAGGACAGCCTGCGCAATGTGCTGGCCACCGAGGAGTTCGTCGTCTGCGTCTGCACCGAGCCGCTGATGGAGAAGGTGAACCTCACGGGCACCGACTTCCCGGCCGAGGTCTCGGAGTTCGACGCGGTCGGGCTGAGCCGCGAGCCGAGCAGCAAGGTGCGGCCGTTCCGCGTCGCGGAGTCGCCGGTGGCGATGGAATGCCGGCTGGCCGGCACGAAGGTGTTCGGCGAATGCACCGTCGTGTTCGGCGAGGTCGTGCACATCGCCATCGACGAGGGCGTACTGCGGGACGGCCGGCCGGCCATCGACCTGCTCAAGCCGGTCGCCCGGCTCGGCGCCAACGAGTGGTCCTCGATCGGCGAGGTGACGTCGCGTCGCCGGATCCCGTTCGCCGAGTGGGACGGATGACGGCGCCGGCGACCGGTCGTGCGGCAGCCACCCGGACCGGCCTGCTGGACGCGGCCCGGGTGGTGTTCACCGGGTCCGGCTTCGCCGAGGCGTCCATCGCCGACGTGGTGGCGCGGGCCGGCGCGAGCGTCGGCAGCCTGTACCACCACTTCGGCGGCAAGGCCGAGCTCTACCTCGCGCTGTTCGAGGACTACCAGCAGCGGCAGGAGGCGCGTGCCGCGGAGGCGGTGCGGGCGGCCCGGACCGCGGGGGAGACCGACCCGGTGCGGCTGTTCCTGGCCGGCTCGCAGGGCTACCTCGACGGCTGCTGGACCGAGCGCGACCTGGCCCGGCTGTTCCTCGCCGGTGGCGGCCCGCCCGGATTCGAACTCGTCGCGCGCCGCAGGTACCGCGAGTGGACCGCGCGCAACGCGACCCTGCTCCGCGTCGACAGTGGCGAGCCCTGGGGGGATGCGCTGGTGCTCGTTCTCACGACGGTGGTGAGCGAGGCCGGGCACGAGGTCGCGGTCTGCGAGGACGAGGACACGGCGCGGCGGCTCGCCGGCGACGTGCTCGCCCTCATCGCGCGCATCGGGGCCACCCCGTGACGGCGCACGACGAGCTGTACGCGCGCCGCGCCGACTACCCGGTCCTGGCGCGCTCGACGTACCTCGCCAGCCACACCCTCGGCGCGATGCACCGGCGTACGCCGGAACGGCTGGCCGAGTACGCCCGGCTGTGGGGCGAGCTCGGCGTCGTGGCCTGGGAGGACTGGGCCACCGAGGTCTGGCGGGCGGCCGACCTCGTCGGCGGGCTCATCGGCGCCCCTCCCGGGACGACGGTGATGCGGCAGAACGCCGCCGACCTGCTCGGCGACGTGGTGACCTCCCTCGACTGGTCCGGCGCCCGCAACCGCGTGGTCACGTCCTCGCTGGAGTGGCCCGGCAGCCTCAACACCTGGTCGCAGATCGGCCGCCTCGGCGGCGAGCCCGTCGTCGTGCCCGGCGAGCCCGACGGCATCCGGCTGGACGTCCAGCGCATGGCGGACGCCATCGACGAGCGGACGCTGCTCGTCGAGTGCTCGCACGTGCTGTTCCGCACCGCGACGCTGGTCGACGTCAAGCCGCTGGTGGACAAGGCGCACGCGGTCGGGGCGCTCGTCATGGTCGACGGCTACCAGGCCGCCGGCACCGTGCCCGTGGACGTCGTCGACCTCGGTGTCGACCTGTACCTCGGCGGCTCGGTGAAGTACCTGTCCGGTGGGCCCGGCAACGGCTGGATGTACGTCGCGCCGGCCGCGGCGGAGGCCTTGCGGCCGGTCACCACCGGCTGGTTCGGCACCGCGCAGCCGTTCGCGTTCGACCCGGAGCTCGCCTACGCGTCGGGTGCGGGCCGCTTCAAGGGCGGCACCCCCGGCGTACCGGCCGCGTTCGCCGCCGCCCCGGCATACGAGGCCCTGACCGAGATCGGCATGCAGCGGATCCGGGAGCGGTCGGTCTCGATGACCCAGCCGCTGCTGGAGAGCGCCCTCGAACGCGGCTTCACCGTCCGGTCGCCGCACGACCCGGCTCAGCGCGGGGGTCACGTCACGATCGACCCCGGCGGCGACCCGGCGGACGCGGACCGGGTGCACCACGCGCTCATCGAGCGCGGGTTCGTCGTCGACCATCGGCCAGGCGTCGGCATCCGGGTCTCGCCGCACTTCTACAACTCGCTGGACGAGGCGCTGGCCTGCCTCGACGCCATGTCCGAGGTGCTGGCCACCCGCTGACCGGCGGCCCGCCCGGGCGGTGCACGACAATGGTCGAGTGGCGCAGAAGCGGAAGCGGGGCCTGGAGTCGACCGGGGACATGATCCGGTCGCTCGGCTTGGTGCTGGCAATCGTGGTGGTCGTGTTCTGGCTGGCGCAGCCGCCCTCCAGTGACGCGAAGCGGCTGCGGATCGTCGACCCGACCGATGATGTCAAGGCATTCAGCCAGTCCGCGCCGGGCGTGCCGGTACCCGCGACGCTGCCGACCGGGTGGCGCCCGAGCGTCACCGACTTCCACGTGGGCGCCCACCAGTTGCGCGTCGGCTGGCAGACCCCGGCCGGGCAGTACGCCGAGTACGCCGCCAACTCCGCGCCCGACGAGACGTTCCTCGGGGACATCACCGACCACGCGCCGCGGACCGGCACCGTCGTGGTCAACGGGGTCCCGTGGACGGAGTACCGCAAGGACCGGGCGATCTCCCTGGTCCGGACGTACGGGGCGACGACGGTCGTGCTCGGCACGCTGCGTAACAGCTCCTCGCTCGAGGAGCTACGCGTCCTCGCCGGCAGCCTCACGCGCTAGCGCCGCGTCGAGCCGGGCCTTCGCGCCGTCGAGCCACTCCTGGCAGGTGCGCGCGAGGGACTCCCCGCGCTCCCAGAGCGAGAGCGACTCCTCCAGCGTCGTACCGCCGGCCTCGAGCCGTCGTACCACCTCGGCCAGTTCGTCGCGGGCAGCCTCGTACGACGGGCTGGCAGGATCGGTCACGTGGGAACCCTACGGCGCGCCACACCCGCGGACGCGGCAGACCTCACCCGGCTGCGCGGCCTCATGCTCCAGGCGATGGGTACGCCGGCGCTGCCCCAGAGCTGGCGCGAGGCCTGTGAGGGCGCGTTCCGCCGGCGGCTGCTCGCCGGCGACTTCGTCGCCTTCGGGGTCGAGGAGGAGGGCCGGTTGGTGTCCTGCGGCGCCGGCTGGATCGAGGAGCACCTGCCGACGGCCGGCCAGTACGACGGGCGGCGCGGGCAGGTGGCGTCGATGAGCACCGAGCCGGAGTGGCGGCGCCGCGGCTACGCGCGGGACGTGTTCGGCGCGCTGCTGGACTGGTTCGCCGAGCTGGACGTGCCGCGGATCGACCTGCGGGCCACCCCGGACGGGCGGCCGCTGTACGAGTCGTTCGGGTTCCAGGTCCTCGGCAACGCGTCGATGGTCTGGACCGCGCCGGGCGCCGACGTACCCCTGGCGGGGGCGGCGGACGGCTCCGGGCCCCGACTGCGCTGATCCGCCACCGACGGGCAGGATGCGGTCATGTCCTTCGAGGTGGCGCTGATCCTCATCGCGCTGGTCGCGGCGGTGTCGGGCGTCGCCCGGCGGCTGCACGTGCCGCCGCCCTTCCTGCTCGTCCTCGTCGGGCTGGCGGCGGGCTTCATCCCGGGAACCCCGCAGATTCAGCTCGACCCGCAGATCGTGCTGGTGCTGTTCCTGCCTCCGCTGCTCTACGCGGCGGCGCTGAGCACGGCGTTCGCCGACTTCCGGGACAACCTGCGGCCGATCGGCCTGCTGTCCGTCGGCCTGGTGCTCGTCACGACGGCCGTCGTCGGGCTCGTCGCCCGGCTGGTGGTGCCGGACCTGCCGCTGGCGGCTGCCATCGCGCTCGGAGCGATCGTCGCGCCGCCGGACGCCATCGCGGCTACCGCCATCGCCCGCAAGCTCGCGCTCCCGCGCCGGGTACTCACGATCCTCGAGGGCGAGAGCCTCCTCAACGACGCGACGGCGCTGGTGGCCTATCGCATCGCGGTCACCGCCGCGGTCGCCGGCACCGCCAGCTGGGGAGAGGCACTGGGCGACTTCGTGGTCGCCGCCGCCGGTGGCGCCGCCGTCGGGCTGCTGCTCGGGTGGGCGCTGGCCGCCCTGCGGCGGCGGCTCGACGACCCGCTGCTTGAGAACGCCCTGTCGCTCCTGACCCCGTTCGCCGCCTACCTGCCCGCCGAGGCGATCCACGCCTCCGGGGTGCTGTCCGTCGTGGTCGCCGGGCTCTACCTGGGCCGCCGGGCTCCCGTGCTGCTCTCGTCCAACACCCGGCTGCAGGGGCAGGCGCTGTGGTCGATGGTCACGTTCCTACTGGAGGGCCTGGTCTTCGCGCTGATCGGCCTGCAGCTGCCCGGGATCCTGCGTGGTCTGGCCGGCCGGTCGGTCGTCGAGCTGATCGTGGCGGCCGTCGCGGTCACCGCGGCGGTCATCATCACCCGGTTCCTGTGGGTCTTCCCGGCGACCTACCTCCCGCGCTGGCTCAGCCGCCGGCTCCGGACGAAGGACCCCGGGCCGTCGTGGCAGGGGCCGATGCTCATCAGCTGGGCCGGCATGCGTGGCGTCGTGTCGCTGGCCGCGGCATTCGCCCTGCCGGAGAACATGCCCGGCCGCGACCTCATCCTCTTCGTCACGTTCTGCGTCATCATCGCCACCTTGCTGCTGCAGGGGCTGACCCTGCCCTGGGTGGTGCACCGGCTCGGCCTGGACGACGCGGGTGCCGCGGAGCGCACCGACCGCGAGCTCGCCGTCGCCGACCACCACATCGCCCGCGTCGCGCTCAGCGAGCTGGAGCGGATCGCTGAGGACCGGTCGGTGCCGCAGCGGATCATCGAGGAGCTGCGCGGCCACCTGGAGGAGCGGGTCCGCCACGCGCACGCCGTCCTCGGCGGCTGTCCGGGCGAGGACGAGTACCACGACTACGTACGCGGGGACGATCAGGAGGCGATCAGCGACGCGGTGAGCACGACGCATCTGCGCCAGCGGCTGCTGGACGCGGAGCGCTCCGAGCTGCTGCGGCTGTACGGCGAGCGCGACATCGACGACGAGACCCTGCGTCGGATGCAGCAGCAGCTCGACGTCGAGGAGATCGGCCTCGAGGCGACCTGACGGTCAGCCGGCGGTGGCGCCGAAGTCGCCGGCCGCCACCCGGATGCGCAGCGGGGCTCCGGCCGACACCTGCGCCGGGTCGCGGACGACCTGGCCGTCGCCGTCCTGCACCACGGCGTAGCCCCGCTCCAGCGTGGCCTTGGGGGAGAGGGCGACGACCCGGGCGCGGGTGTGGTCGAGGTCGTGCCCGGCCCGGTCCAGCGCGGCGTTCACGCACCGACGGGACCGGTCGCGCAGGCCTCCGACCTCGGCCGCCCGGGTCGTGAGCAGGGTCGTGGGATCGGCCAGCACCGGCCGGCTGCGCAGGGCGTCGATGCGGCTGCGCTCCCGCTCCACCGTGCCGACCGCGACCCGCCGGGCCCGGTCCCGCAGCTGCCTGACCCGCCCGACCTCCTCGGCGTAGTCCGGGACGACCCGCTTGCCGGCATCGGTCGGGGTCGAGCAGCGCACGTCGGCGACGTGGTCCAGCAGCGGGCTGTCGGGTTCGTGGCCGATGGCGCTGACGACCGGCGTACGGCAGGCCGCCACGGCGCGGCACAGGGCCTCGTCGCTGAACGGCAACAGGTCCTCGACGCTGCCGCCGCCGCGGGCCAGGACGATGACGTCCACCTCGGGCTCGCGGTCCAGGGCAGCGAGCGCCGCGATGCACTGCTCGACGGCGAGGTGGCCCTGTACGGCCACGTTGCGGACGTCGAACTGGACCGCGGGCCAGCGGCGACGGGCGTTCTCCAGGACGTCGCGCTCCGCGGCACTGGCCCGGCCGGTGACGAGCCCGACGGTGCGGGGCAGGAACGGCAGCGGCTTCTTGCGGCCGGGCTCGAACAGGCCCTCCGCCCGGAGCACCCCCTTGAGCCGCTCCAGCCGGGCGAGCAGCTCCCCGACCCCGACCGGGCGGATCTCGACGGCAGCCAGGCTCAGCGTGCCGCGGGAGAGGTAGAAGTCGGGCTTGGCCCAGATGACGACGCGGGCGCCGTCGGCGAGTGGTGGTTGGACGCTCTCGTACACCGCGCGGGCACAGGTGACGCGCAGGCTGACGTCGGCCACCGGGTCGCGCAGGGTCAGGAAGACCGTCCCGGGGCGGCGGCTGATCTCGGTGACCTGCCCCTCGACCCACACCCGCCCGAGCCGGGAGACCCACTCCGCGATCGACCGGGCGACCGTGCGGACGGGCAGCGGCTGCTCGGCGCTGTTGTCCAGTGCCATGCGGCGACCTTACGGACCGCGCGCGCCCGCACACCGCAACGTCCGCCAGCGGACCGTATGGCGGTGGTCCGTGCGGCGGACGTCACGGAGACGCGCTGGTGGCCGGGCTGACCGTGGAACCGCCGGCAGCGGTCGCCCCGGGGGTGGGGGCTGCCTCGGTGGGCGGGTTCGGGACCTCGGGGCTCGTCGCGAGCTTGGCGATCCGGTTGTCGAGCATCGTGACCACCGGCAGGCGGTCCGCCTTGGACTTCTCGTAGTCACGCAGCTGGATGAGCTGCTCGACGTCGAGGCTGCGCAGCCGGCCGCGCAGCGAGCCGAGCGTCATGTGGTCGTAGTCGGGCAGCGGCAGCTCGTCGCGCGACGTGACCGGCTCCGCCTGGACGGCGACAGCCACCTCTTCGACGATCTCGACGACGGTGGCGGAGGCAGCCGTGTCGGGCCGGCCGTTCTCCGTCTCAGGGGCCTTCGGGGTCGGGACACCCTTGGGCTGCTCGGCCTCCGGCGTCTCCGGCGCAGTCGCAGCAGCCGGCATCGGGATCTTCGCCAGCGTCGTCGCCGCCTCGTGGCGCTGCGCAGCCCGCTCCGTACCCTCCGCCACGGCGGCACCGGCATTGGCGGTGGCGCCGGTGGCGCCGGCGGTCTCGCCGGCAACGGTTCCGGCCAGCTTCTCCACGCGGCCGGCGGCCGCGCCGAGGCCGTCGCCGGCCTTCCGGGCGACAGTGCCGACGGCGCCGCCGGCGTCCTCGAGTGCATCCTCGGCGCGGTCGTACAGACCCGCGACCGGGGTGCCCTTCAGGCGGTCCTCCACGCGGTCCTCGAACGCGTCCAAGGAGGCGCCGCGCATCCGGGCGACCACATGCTCGCCACGCTCGGCGAGCTCGCCGTACTCGCGGCGTGCCGCGTCCAGCCCGGCGAGTGCGGTGCTGATGGCGATGACGGGCAACTGCACGGCCTTGCTCGGGAGGCGACGGACACCGTCGAGCACGGTCGGTACGAGGCCGAGTGCGGCGGCAACGGGGGTCGGGACGGGGTTGGCCATACGGCGGAGTCCTCCTCTGGACGGCATAGCAGAGGGGTGCCCGGGATGTCGCGCCTCACACGCGCGGGAGATCCAGATCACCGGCCGCGCGCGTAGCCTGGAGGTCATGACCGTGACCCCCGAGACCTCCGAGACCCCGGTGTCCCGACGTGTCCTGGTCGCCAAGCCGCGCGGCTACTGCGCCGGAGTCGACCGCGCCGTGCTCACCGTCGAGAAGGCGCTGGAGATCTACGGCGCCCCGGTCTACGTCCGCAAGCAGATCGTGCACAACGCCCACGTCGTGCGCACGCTCGAGAACCTCGGCGCCGTCTTCGTGGAGGAGACCGACGAGGTGCCCGCGGGCGCCACCGTCGTGTTCTCGGCACACGGCGTCGCGCCGACGGTGCACGCGGAGGCCGCCGCGCGCGGACTCAAGACCATCGACGCGACGTGTCCGCTGGTGACGAAGGTGCACATGGAGGCGCGCCGGTTCGCCGCCGACGACGTCGACATCGTGCTCATCGGCCACGAGGGACACGAGGAGGTCATCGGGACCACCGGCCAGGCGCCCGAGCACATCCACCTCGTCGACGGCATCGCCGAGGCCGCCGCCGTGCAGGTGCGCGATCCGGCGAAGGTGGCGTACCTGTCGCAGACGACGCTGTCCGTGGACGAGACGAACGTGACGGTGGGCGCGCTCCGGGAGCGGTTCCCGCTGCTGCAGGGCCCGCCCTCCGCGGACATCTGCTACGCCACGCAGAACCGCCAGGTCGCGGTGAAGGAGATCGCCTCTGGCGCCGACCTCGTCCTCGTGGTCGGCTCGCGCAACTCGTCCAACTCGGTGCGGCTGGTCGAGGTCGCCCTGGACGCCGGGGCCCGCGCTTCCTACCTCGTCGACGACGCATCGGAGATCGACGAAGCCTGGCTGGAGGGTGCGACGACGGTCGGCCTGACCAGCGGTGCGTCGGTGCCCGAGGACCTGGTCTTCGGCGTGCTCGCCTGGCTTGCCGAGCGGGGCTTCGCCAACGTGCAGGAGATCGAGTCGGCGCAGGAGAGCCTGTTGTTCGCGCTGCCGCCCGAACTGCGCCGCGACCTGCGCGCGGCCGGGAAGGCCTAGCCCGCGCGGTTGGCGATGGCGGTACGCCGCCCGGAGACGCCGCGCCACACGGCGATGACGAAAGCCAGCGCGGTCGCGGTGAGCAGGACGGGCGCCCCGAGGACCAGGGACGTGGCCAGTTCCAGCGCCTGCCTCGTCATCATCGAGCCGGCGGCCCCGGTGTGCGAGAACGCCCCCGCGACCAGGGCGAGGACGACGTAGACGAGCGGCGGCATGACGACCGCCGCCAGCAGGTCTTCCCGGTGGACCTTCAGGGCGGCGAGGGCGCAGCCCACGATGAAGCAGATCGCGAACACGGTCCGCAGGCCGGGGCCGGTGACCACGTCGATGAACGCACCGGCGGCACCGAGGGCGAGCGCCACGGCGACCGCTCCGACGGCCGTCAGGCCGCGGCGGTCCAGCACATGCGTGGTGGGCCTGGCCCCGTCGTCGTCTGCCGCCGCATCGTCGTCGTAGGGCCGCGCCTGGGGGAAGCTGCTCACGTTCGGACGGTACCCCTGTGACAGCCGGAAATCGCGCGTCTAGCGTGTCGCCTGTGTCATCTCCTGCTGCGTCGTCCGGTGGCGTCTACGACCCGGCCTGGGTGGCGGCCGCAGCGCGGCAGGCCGATCCGGGGCTGCCGGAGGACGAGGCGGCCCGGCTGGCGCGCGAGGCCTGGCAGCACCTGCGCGAGGTCGGCACGCAGGACGTGGCCGAGCTCGCCCGGCGCCTGCTGGC
>JAOPWV010000061.1 GCA_025965475.1 Frankiales bacterium
GCCCCTCCCATGGCCGCGTCGACGGCCGCGAAGAACTCCCTCGCCGCCTTCGTCGCGGCGGCAGCCAGCAGCCGGCTGCCGATGCTCGCGATCTGGCCGCCGACGACGGCCTCGACGTCGTAGTCGACCCGGGTCGTGCCGTCCCCCGCGTCGGTGAGCCCGAGGGTGATGTCGGCAGTGACCGTGCCCGGCTGCCCCACCCCCGTGGCCTTGAGCCGCAAGGACGCCGGCCGCCGCTCCTCGACGACCTTGACCTCGCCCTGGAAGGTGCCCTGGAACGAGGCGACGCCGGCGGACAGCGTCGTGCGACAGGTGCCGCCACCGAGCGCGTCGAACTGCTCGCACCCCGGGATCGCGCGCCGGAGGAGCGCGACGTCGTGCAACCCCGCCCAGACCTGCTCGACCGGCGCCTTCAGGGTGACGGTGCCGGTGATCCTCATCGGGACGTGTCCTTCGTCTGCGTCGTGCCGGCCGTGGCCGCACGCTCCTCGGTGATCTCGGCGGCGCGCAGCACCGACTCGACGATGTTGTGATATCCCGTGCAGCGGCAGAGGTTTCCGGTGACCGCCTCGACCGCCTCCTCCCGCGTGGGGTGCGGGTTCTCCTTCAGGAAAGCCGAGACGGTCGTCAGGAACCCCGGGGTGCAGAAACCGCACTGCAGCCCGTGACACTCGCGGAACCCCTGCTGCACGGCGCCGAGCCGGCCGTCCTCGTCGGCGAGTCCCTCCACCGTGGTGATCTCGTGTCGCTGCGCGCTCACCGCGAGCATCAGGCAGGACCGCATCGGCTTGCCGTCGACGAGGACCGTGCAGGCTCCGCAGACCCCGTGCTCGCAGCCCACGTGGGTCCCGGTGAGACCGAGCTCGTGACGCAGCGCGTCCGACAGCAGCAGCCGGCTGGGCACGGTCACGGCACGAGAGACGCCGTTGACGTTCAGCGTGATGTCGAAGGTCTGCTCGGGCTGGCTCACGGGGTCGGCTCCAGGGACGGGACGGACCGCCCGGCCGACGCCGCGGCGAGGGCGGCCTCTCCGAGCGCCTGACGGGTGAGCACTATGCCGAGGTGGCGCCGGTACTCGGCGGTCGCGTGGATGTCGGGCTCCGGGTCCAGGCCGTCCGCCGACAACTGGGCGGCTGCGTCCCAGTCCGCCGCGTCGGACAGCTGGCCGATGACGGCGTCGGTCAGGTCGAGAACGAGCGGGGTTGCCGACATGGAGATGTACGACGTCCGGGCCCGCGCCACGCGACCGTCGCCGTCGAGCGTCACCGCGGCCGCGACGCCGCACATGGCGTAGTCGCCGTGCCGGCGCGCGACCTCGCGGAACGCGGTGCCCGTGTGCGCCGGCAGCGCGGGGAACCACGCGGACACGGCCAGTTCGCCAGGCTCGATGCACGACTCCAGCGGTCCGCGGAAGAAGTCGGCCGCCGGCACCGTGCGGGCGCCTCCCTTGCGGGCGAGCTCCATCTCACCGCCGAGCAGGCTCAGGACGGCGGTCATCTCACCGGACGGGTCGGCGTGCGCGAGGCTGCCGACCGTGGTCCCCCGGTTGCGGATCACCGGATGGGCGACGAGCCGCAGCGCCTGCGCGAGCAACGGCAGGACGGCCGCCGCTCCCCGATGGTGTTCGACGTCCGCGTGCCGGGCGAGCGCCCCGACCCGGACGCCGGCCGGGCCGGCGTCGATGCGGCCCAGACCGCCGACGCCGTTGACGTCGACCAGGTGCCGGGGAGAGGCCAGCCGCATGTTGAGCAGCGGGATCAGGCTCTGGCCGCCGGCCAGGACCTTGGCGTCCTGACCCGTGTCCGCCAGCGCATCGAGCGCCTCGTCCAGCGTGGTCGGCACATGGAGCGTGAACGGTGCCGGTTTCATGGCGCGACCGTCTCTTTCCCTCGGTGTGCACGCTGCCGTGCACGTTGGTCGTGAACCTGGGCCTTCTTCGTGTTCGTCACCCCACCGCCGGCGGTCGTCACAACGCCTCCAGGACGCCGGCGAGGTCCTCGAGGCTGGCCAGGTCGTGACCTGTCACGAACCGGTCCAGGTGCGGCAGGGCGGCTGCCATCCCGCGGGCGAGTGGCTCGTACCTGCGGTCCGCCTTGAGCGGGTTGACCCAGACGATCCGGTGCGCGTAACGCGCGATCCGCGCCATCTGCTCGCCGAGGAGCGCGGGTTCACCCCGCTCCAGTCCGTCGGAACAGACGACGACGATGGCGCCGCGGAGCACCCCGCGGGGTCCGTACTCCCGGTTGAGTGTGGCGAGGGACGACCCGATGAACGTGCCGCCGTCCCAGTCGACCACCCGCGCCGCCGCGGCCCGCAGGGCGGCGTCGACGTCCCGGCCGGCCAGGTCGTCGCTGAGCCGGGTGAGCCGGGTCCCGAACGCGAACACCTCCACGTCGCGGGTGGTCACCCGGGCGGAGAAGGCGAACTGGAGCAGGGCACGCGAGAAGCCGGCCATCGAGCCGGACACGTCCAGGAGGAGCACGAGCCGCCGGGGCCGCGAACGACGACGGCGCCAGGCCCGGTGCACGATCTCGCCGTCGGTCTGGACGGCCATGCGCATGGACCGTCGCAGGTCCGGCACCCGCCCCCGTCGTGCCGCCTCGGTACGTCGTACGACGCGCTGCGGGACAGTGAGGACGATGTTCGCCATGAGCGCGCGGATCGCGTGCAGCTCGTCCTCGGTGGCCTGGTCGAACCGGCGACGGCGCAGCAGGTCCACGTCCGAGGCGATCGCTCCCGCGATGGCGTCCTCCTGATCACGCTCGGCATCCACCGGCGACGGCGCCGGTGCGGCCGTCTCCGACGGCGCCTCGACGTCCGGACGCTGACCCTCGATCGTCACGTCCGGCGAGGCCTGCTCGCCGGCCAGGAACCAGGACCGGAACACGCGTTCGTACAGGGCGAAGTTCTCCGGGTCGGCGATCAGCGTCGCGCGGCCGGCCCAGTAGAGATCGATCCGCTCCAGCGGGGCGAGGGCGTGCGCGGCATCGAAGAAGGCGATGACCTGACCGGTCCCGACGTCCACCCCCGCGGAGCGCAGGAGATGGACGAAGACCGACAGGTCGGCGCGGGCGTCAGGCATCCAGCACCTCGGGCAGGGCAGCTCGGACCCGGAGCAGGTCGTCGTGCTCCTTCACGAGCACCCCGAGCGTGTCGTCGGCGACCACCACGTCGAGCTCGTCGACCTCGTACATCTTCAGCACCCGTGCCCAGTCGATGGACTCCGCGACGCCCGGCGGCTTGAACAGCTCGAGGGCCCGGACCCTTGCCACCACGTCCGCCACCCGGCGGGCCAGCGGCATGTCGACCTCCGGAGCGCGCGCCCGGATGATCTCGGCCTCGCGCTCAGCAGTCGGATGGTCGATCCAGGGGTAGAGGCAACGCCGCCGCAGCGCCGGGTGCAGCTCGCGCGTGCGGTTCGAGGTCAGGATGACGACCGGCGGTTCCGCTGCCGAGATGGTGCCGAGCTCCGGGATCGACACCTGGAACTCGGCCAGCACCTCGAGCAGGAACGCCTCGAACTCGTCATCCGCCCGGTCGATCTCGTCGATGAGCAGGATGCCGCGCGATCCGGCCCGCAGTGCCTTGAGCAATGGCCGTTCCAGCAGGAAACGCTCGGTGTAGAGGTCGGACTCGACCCGCTCCGGGTCGAGCCCGGAGGCCTCGACAGCCCGAAGGTGAAGCAGCTGCAGCGGGTCGTCCAACTCGTACAGTGCCTGGCTCGCATCGATGCCCTCGTAGCACTGCAACCGGATCAGCGGCACCTCGAGCAGCTCAGCCAGGACCTTCGCGAGCGCGCTCTTGCCGACACCCGGCTCACCCTCGAGCAGGAGCGGACGACCGAGCCGCATGGACAGCTGGACCGCCGTGGCCAGTCCCCGGTCCGCCAGGTAGCCGCGTTCACGCAGCGCCGACCGCAACAGCTCGACGGCCGAAGGCAGGTGTTCGTCCACGTGAAGGTCCCGGGGGTCGTCGGTCAGGGGCGGCTGGGGGTCGGCGGAGGTGCCGAGTCTGGTTACCGAGCACGTCTCCCGTCGCAGGCCATGCGGTTCGCGTTCGACGTCACTGTGCCAGCACGTCTTCGATCAGCCGCGCAACGCGAAGGAGCGCGGCGTCCTCCCCGTGCCGGCCGACCAGCTGCAGTCCGCGCGGCACGCCGTCCGCCGTCGGCAACGGGATGCTCACAGCGGGGAAGCCGGTGTGGTTGAAGAGCGCGGTGTAGCGCAGCATCGAGGAGACGACGTCCTCGGTGCGGCCGTCGGCGAGCGTCACCTGCTCGGCGTCGACCGGCGGTGGGTCCACCGCCAGCGTCGGCAGGGCCAGGACGTCGCACCTGTCCAGGACGGCCCCGACACGACGCTGCAGGACGGCCCGGGCCCGCTGGGCCGTCAGGTACTCCCCCGCGCGGATCTCGCTCCCGCGCTGCAGGGCGGTCCGGACACCCTCGCTGTACTCGGCGCTCTGCACGTCCCACCGCTGCCGGTGGTACTCGGCGGCCTCGGACAGGACGATGAGGTACTGCATGTCCAGGGCATCGTCGGAGTCGGGCAACTCCGCCGGTTCGACGGCAGCGCCCGCCGCTCGCAGGACCCCGCACGCGACGCCGAAGCCCGCCGTGACGCCGGCGTCGGCCACGCGCAGGTAGTGGTCGTCGGGTACGGCGACGCGCAAACTTCCGAGCTCCGGCCCGTCCGCGGCAGCCGGGCGGGCCGCGATCGCGGTGAACGCGGCCGAGAGGTCGCCGACCGTCCGCGCGAACAGCCCGATGACATCCAGGCTCCACGACAGGGGGATCACGCCACGGTTGGAGAACCAGCCGGAGGTCGGCTTGAACCCGACCACACCGGTGCAGGACGCGGGGATCCGGACGCTGCCCCCGGTGTCGGTCCCGAGCGCGACCGGGCAGACGCCCGCGGCGACCGCGGCGGCCGAGCCGCCGCTGGAACCGCCCACCGTCCGGCCCGGCGCCGCGGGGTTGGTGATACCCGGGCCCACCGTGCCGAAGGCGAACTCGTCGAGCGCCGCCTTGCCGACGATCAGCGCGCCGATCTCGCGCAGTCGCTCGACGACCGCGGCGTCCTCGTCGGCGACCGCGCGCTTGAGGACGGCCGAGTTCGCCGTGAGCGACATCCCGGTCACGGCGATGTTGTCCTTCACCGCGACCGGCACGCCGGTGAGCGCTGTGCGCTCACCGGCGCGGCCTGCACGGGCCACCTCTGCGGTGGGATCCGCCACCGACACGAAGGCGCCGTACCGGTCTTGCGCGGAGGCGGCGCGTCGGGCAGCCGCCTCCGCTGTCTCCTGGAGCGAGAGTTCTCCCTCGGCCAGGCTCTTGCCGCCGGCCGGCGCACTCGCCGGCGGCGTGTTCCGGGGGGTGGCCGCCACGTCCCAGCCGAAGCTGAGCAGGGGCGTGGTCTCGGTCTCGAGATGCCGTGCCAGGGCAGCGGCCCGTTCGGCAGGAGTCACGCGCACACCGAAGACGGCGTGCTCGGCCTTGGCACCGAACGTGCCGGAGTCGACGTCACCCATGACGTCCGCCCGACGTGGAGACCGCCCCCCGGAGACGCATCAGGCGTCTACCCGCACCACGATCGACAGCAGCGGCTGGCCCTTCGGGCCCTGGTGCTCCGGCCCGGTCGCGACCTCCATGGCCGGCAGATCGAGGGCGGCGGCGACGACGGCGTGCACCGGCGCCTTCTCGATCATCCACCACATGTAGCCGACCGTCGGGTGGTCCATCAGGGTGTGGCGGCGGCCCCGCAGGTCCGGTGCCTCGGACGTCTTCGGCTTGAGGAAGCCGTACACGACGCGGTCGAGGTCGAGGTTCGCGACCGAGGTGCCCGTGAGGGACGCGGCGAGCTCGCGCGCCGAGTCCTGGTCGAGACCGTCCTTCATGACGGTGCGGCCGATGACCAGCGGGGTCGTCGACGCCTTGGTGTTGGCGTACATGATGACCGCGACCGACTCGCGCTCCTCCGTCGAGGAGCAGTGCGCGATCTCGGAGTACAGGCTGTCGTCGTTGTTCAGGCGCTTGGCCAGGTCGGTGCTGTCGAACTCACCGAGCGCGGCACCGACACCCAGGGCGGCACCGCCGCGGGCCAGCTCGCCGGCCGTCCAGAAGTCGTCGGACTGGAGCTTCGCCCCGCGGGTCGCCGCCTCCACACCGTGGCGGGCGCTGGGCCAGCCGGCCTTGCAGAACACGAGGCCGACGTCCTCGGCCGACTCCACCTCGAGCTCCTTGTAGAGCTCGGTGACCTTGGCGCTGATCTCGTCGATGTACGCCTGGGTGCCGACCTCCTCGGGCAGGAAGCGACGGGTACAGGTGCCCGCGACCGCGAGGCGCTTCTCCCCCGTGGGTGGTGCGTCGGGCACCTCCCGGCGGGTCAGGACCACGGTGTGCGGGGTCATGAAGCCGACGGCACCGGCCATGGCCTGGATCGGGAAGTCCTCGACGACGTCGGCGATCGGGCGGCCCCACCGCTCGGCGAGCACCTCCGCGTAGACCCGCGCCGCGTAGGCGTTCGCCACGAGGTCGCCCTCGTGCGTGATCTGGATGCCCTTGATCTCGTTGATGTCGATGGTGCCGTCGTCGAGCATCCGGCGGAACTCCGCCGTGTCGCCGGCGTGGGCCATGTTGCAGATGTGGATCGTGCTCTCGTGCATCGTTCAGTCCTTTTCGCTCATCGTCGACATCGCCGAGTGGCCCTGCGCCCCCGAGTCCAGCCCCCTCCACCGGCGGCGCGCCTCCGGCCCTGTCGAGGGCCGGGGTGATGCACCTCTGCCGGGGCAGCGCGTACCGGTCCGACCGTGCGGTCGACCCGCCTCAGAAATCCGGCGGTGCGTGCACGAACCGTCCTGGGCGAGCCTTGCCGTCGCGTCTGAAACGGTCCATCCCTCTTTGGGAGGATCGCCCGCGGACGTTCCCGTTCCGGCCGTCCCACGCATGTCCTGCTACCGCCGCTTCGACAGCCACGCACGGGAACGGCTGATGTCGGCACCCACCAGCCGGCCACCCTCGACGACCTGCCGACCGGCCACCCAGACGTCGCGGGCCAGCCGGTCGGGGCCGAGGACGAGGCCGTCGACGGGCGAATCGAAGTCGGCCAGGTCGTCCGCCTGCCACACGACCACGTCGGCGGCGTACCCGGCGGCCAGCTGCCCGAGGTCGTCGCGCCCCAGGCAGGCCGCCCCGCCCTGTGTCGCCAGGTCGAGCGCGTCCTGCGGCAGCATCGACGAGGCCTTGCCGGAACGCAGCCTGGCCAGGTACAGCGCCATCTTGGTCTCGGTGAGCAGCCGTCCCACCTCGTAGGAGGCCGCCCCGTCGACACCGAGACCGACCGGTGCCCCGCTCTCGAGGAGGTCGGTCACCGGGCAGATCCCCATGGCGAGCCGGGCGTTGCTGGACGGGCAGTGGGCCACGCCCGTGCCCGCCTGGCCGATGGTGCGGATGTCCGCGGGCGAGAGGTGGATGGCGTGGCCCAGCCAGGTGTCCGAGCCGAGCCCGCCGATCCCGTCGATGAGTTCCACCGGCCGGGCGCCGTACCGCTCGAGCGTGAACTCCTCCTCCTCGAGCGACTCGGCGAGGTGCAGGTGGAAACCCGCGCCCAGCTCCGTCGCCAGCTCCCGGGTGGCCTTCATGAGGTCGAGGCTCGACGTGAACAGGCTGTTGGGCGCGACGACGACGTCCACGAGCGGCATCGAGGCGGCGCGGGCGTGCAGCTCGGCGATGTGCGCCAGCGAGGCGTCGATGGGCTCGACGACGTCATCCGGCGGCAGGCCGCCCCTGGAGTTGCCGAGGTCCATGCAGCCGCGGCCCAGGTAGAAGCGCGATCCCACGAGGTCCGCGGCGTCGAGCAGCCCGTCGAACACCTCGACGTTGCCCTGCGGGACCAGGTAGTGGTGATCGAAGACCGTCGTGCAGCCGCCGAGCAGCAGCTCGGCGAGACCGACGGTGGCCGCGTGGAACACGTCTTCGCGGGAGAGCTCCCGCCACTGCGGGTAGAGCCCGCTCAGCCAGCCGAACAGCTCTTGGCCGACTCCCGCGCCCCGGTTCAGCCACTGGAACAGGTGGTGGTGGGTGTTCACCATGCCGGGGGTGACGATGCACCCGGTGCAGTCCACGTCGGTGTCGCCGGGCAGGGGGGCGATGTCCCCCATGGCGACGATCCGGCCGTCGGCGAAAGCGACGTCGCCCGGCCACACCGCACCGCGAAGCACCGTGCGCGGTACTGCACCGTTGTCCACAGGACCCGTCGTCGGCGTACTCATGCGCTCACTCCCCTGTTTCGAGGTCACGGCGGGATGCATAAAGCACCGCCTCCACCCGGTTCCGGACCCCGAGTTTCTCGAGGATGCTCTTGAGGTGGGATTTCACGGTGCTCTCCGCGATGTGCAGGCGTTCGGCGATCTCGCGGTTGGTGCGGCCCAGCGCGAGTTCGCGCAGGACCATGTCCTCGCGGTCGCTCAGGTGCGCCTCGGCGCCCACCCCCCGGCGAGGGCTCAGCGTCTGCAGGTGGCTGAACTCGTCGATGAGGGTGCGGGCCATCGAGGTGGCGACCCAGGCCTCTCCGCGGGCGACGGCCCTGATGGCCTCGGCGATGTCGACCGGTGAGGCGGTCTTGAGGATGTAGCCACGCGAGCCGGACCGGAGCAGCTCGACGAGGTCGTCGCGGGAGTCGGACACGGTCAGCGCGATGGGCGCCACCTGGGGGTGCGTGTCCCGCAGGAACCGGGTCAGTTCCGCCCCACCCATGGAGGGCATCCGTACGTCGACGAGCGCGACGTGCACGGGCTCCACGGCCAACCGCGCCATCAGCTCGCTGGCCTCGCAGGCCTCGATGACCAGGCGGATGTCACTGAAACGCGCGAGCGAACGCTGCAGAGCGACGCGGAACACGTCGCTGTCGTCGACGATCGCCACCCGGATCTGCGTCATACCGCCTGTGCCTCGGGCACCCGGCACCGCACGACGAACCCGCCGTCGGGCGGCGCGTAGTGGGCCAGCTCCCCGCCTAGCCCCGCGACCCGGTCGGACAGCAGTCGTAGACCGAGGTGCGCGGAGCCCACGTCCGTGTCACCGACCGGCGTCCCGACACCGTCGTCGGCGCACTCGAAGCACCACTCGCCGCCGTCCCGCACCAGCGAGAAACGGACGTGCTTGGCGTCGCTGTGCTTGAGGATGTTGTTGCTGGCCTCGCGGGCCACCGAGGCGAGCACATCCGAGACGGCCGGCGACAACCCGCTGTAGTCCTGCGGCAGGTCGACGCTCAGGCCGGCGGCCTCCAGCCGTCCCCGCATCCGCGGCAGCATCGACTCGATCGACTTCAGGACGACGACCGAGCGCAGCGAGGCGATCGAGGAGCGGACCTCACTGATCGCCTGCTCGACGGTGGTCGCCATCATCTCGACGACCGCGGTCACCTCGTCGATGTCCTGCTCGCCGAGCGACTCCTGGCAGTTGTGCGCGTACAGGCGCAGCGACGACAGGATCTGCAGCATCCCGTCGTGCAGGTCCTGCGCGAGCCGGTCCCTGGCGTCCAGCTCGACGACCCGTTCCCGCTCGTCCAACAGACCCAGGGCGGTGACCACGTACGTCAGGTGTGCCGCCAGCAACTCCAGCTGGGCCTGGTCGTCGTCGGTGAAATGCGCGGGCTGGTCGCTGTAGAGCGCGATGACACCGACCGGGCGGCTTCGCAGCGACATCGGCACGTAAAGCGCCGACTGCATCCGGTAGTGCTCCTCCTGCAGCCGCTTGAACCCCCCCTCGTCGTCCAGCCGGTCCAGGCGCCGGGACACGCCGCGCTCCCCTACCAGGCAAGGGATCGCGGCCCCGCGGGAGAAGCGGAGCTCGGCCGCGTCGCCGCTCAGGCCGCGTGAATGCGAGATGAACCAGGTGTCGGTGGCATCGTCGAACAGCCAGATGGCGCACCACGTGGGGGCCATGGCCTCCTTGAGGACCCGCAACGTCAGGTCGAGGGCGTCATGGACGCTCGACGTGGCCGCCGTCTGGCGGACCACGTCGGCCACCGCGGCGGGCAGCCCACGGCTCGCACCGCCGCCAGGCTGCCGCGTCTCGCGTCCCGACGACACGTCGATCATCGGCTGCCG
>JAOPWV010000086.1 GCA_025965475.1 Frankiales bacterium
CGTTGCAGGATCTGTCGCAGACGCAGAGCGCGGCCCGGGAGTTGGCCGGTCTGTCGGGTGGGCTGACCAGTGTGGTCGGGCAGTTCCGGTTGCCGGCCGCGCAGATCATCGAGCACCGGCTCGACGCGACCGGCGGCCTCGCCTTCGAAGTGCCCGGCGTCGTGTCGGTATCGGTCCTGCCGCGGTGCAATGCGGTCGTGACGAAGTGGCTGCGCTACGACGACTACGCCGTCAAGCCCGCCCTGGGCAAGCAGCTCGAGCTCATCGAGCAGTACGACCTGACGACGGTCATCGTCGACTCCCAGGAGGCGATCGGGGCGTACTCCGAGGAGATGACGGAGTGGATCGGCGGCGAGTTCATCGGGAAGATGCTGCGCACCCGCGTCCGCTCTCTGATCACCGTCGTCCCGAAGAGCGCGCTGGCCAACATCTCCAACCAGGGGTGGCAGAGCGGCGGCGACGACGCCGGCTTCCGGATGATCGAGGTCGGCAGCATGGCCGAGGCCGAGCAGCTCTGCCGGGTGCCGGTCGGCTGACCCGCAGGCTTAGGGTCGACAGGCGCCGGTGAGCGGCGCGGGTCGAGGGGAGGCTGCCGATGTGTTCCGCCTGCGGCATCCCTGCCCACGTCCCGCTGGCCGAGGCCCCGGCACCCGACCAGGTCGGCGCCGCGGGATCCGGGAGGTTCGCCGCGCTGCGGAACAAGGAGTGCCGGCGCTACCTCGGCGGTTCGATGCTGTCGATGATGGCGGACAACATCGAGCACGTCATCACCTACTGGGTGCTCTGGCAGACGTTCCACTCACCCGCCCTGGCCGGGTTCGCCGTCATCAGCCACTGGGTCCCGTTCCTGCTGTTCTCCGTCTACTTCGGCGGCCTCGCTGACCGCTACGACTGCCGCCGCGTCATCCAGGCCGCGCAGGCGCTGTTCATGGCCGTCTCGGTCCTCTGGGGCGTCCTGTTCCTGACCGGGACGCTCTCGGTCTGGGCGGCCTGCCTGCTGTTGATCGCACACGGCCTGGCGGGTGCGCTGTGGACGCCGGCCGAGCAGCTGATGCTGCACGACTTCGTCGGGTCGCGGGACCTGCCGAGCGCGGTCCGGCTCAACGCCACGGCACGCAGCCTCGGCCTGCTGCTGGGCCCGGTCGTGGGCTCGGCCCTGCTGCTGGGGCTGCACCCGACCGCCGGCATCTTCGTCAACACGCTGATCTACCTGCCGCTGACCCTCTTCCTCGCCCGGACCCGGTTCACGGGCCACGTGCGCGATGCCGGTGTGCAGCGTCCCCGGCTGTCGCTCCGGGACGCGGTGGGTGTGATCCGCGAGGTGGCCGACAACCCGACCCTCGTCAGCATGATCGCCCTCGGCGGGCTGGGCTCGTTCTTCATCGGGGCGTCCCTGCAGTCGGCGATGCCGATCTTCGCCCAGGGATACGGCGCCGCAGCCGGTACGGCGTACAGCGTCCTGCTCTTCGCCACCGCCGCGGGCGGCGTCATCGGCGGGCTGCTGCTCGAGGTGACCGGCCGGATCCGCCCGACCGTGCGGACCGCCGTCGTGAGCACCCTGGTGTACGGCGGCGCGATGCTCGTCTTCGCGAGCACGCACGCCTACCCACTGGCCGTCGCGATGCTCGTGGTCGGTGGGGTCGCCAACCTCGCCTCGATGTCCATCGGGCAGACCCTCGTCCAGCTGCTCGCTCCGCCCGACAAGCGCGGCCGGGTCGTCGGCGTCTACGGCATGTCGGCCAATGGACTGCGGGCGGGCAGCGGATTCACGGTCGGGCTGCTCGGCGCCGCCATCGGCGTCCACTGGTCGCTCGCGCTGTCCTCGCTGGCGCTGTGCGTCGGCACGGTCGCGGTGCTGCTCTTCACCGTCCGGGCGGCCCGCCGCGGGCCGGCGCCCGGTCCGAACGACCCCACCCTGCACGTTGCGTCCGCCCCGAGCGCGCTCGGCTGAGGTCCAGCGGGCGGGCGTCGTGCGGGAGGGCGGCGCGTCCTACAGCGGGGGTGCCAGCTGGGCGAGGCCCTCGATGGCGGCGGCGAAGCACTCGGCCGGCGGGGTGACCAGGCCGGCACCGACCTGGCCGGTGCCCGCGACCTTGCCGGCCATGCCGGTGTTGATCTGGGGCAGGATCCCGGTCCGGACGACCTTCGTGACGTCGATGCCGGTCGGCGCTCCGCGGAACTCCAGGATCGGGATCTGGTAGGCGCGGCTCTCGGCGAGCGTGATCTCGTACATACGCCGGGTCGTGGCGAGCGCGTCCGGCACGGCCCCGCCGACGAACCGCACGATGGCCGGCGCCGCGGCCATCGAGAAGCCGCCGATGCCACCGGTCTCGGTGATGGCCGAGTCGCCGATGTCGGGATTGGCGTCGTCCGGGCCGTACGACCCGAGGAACAGCCCGTCGGCGAGCTGCGCCGGACCGGTGAACCAGGTGTCGCCGGTGCCGGCGGTCTGGATGCCGAAGTCGGTGCCGTTGCGGGCCATCGTCACGACCATCGTCGAGCCCGGGATGTCGCGGGCCGCGTCCGTGGCCAGCTTGCACGCGGGCATGTCGAGGTTCAGGAAGAAGTGGTCGTTGCCCGAGACGAAGCGCACGCACTCGGCGACCTGGGACGACGGCACGTCCAGTTCGATGAGGTCCGGCAGGATCTCGCGCAGGAACATCAGCGTGCCGGCCCGGTTGCGGTTGTGGCCCTCGTCGCCCATCTGCAGCATCTGCGCGATGATCGCCTTGATGTCGATCGCGCCGTGCTTGCGCACCGCCTGGCCCAGCAGGGGACCCACGACGTCGGACATGAAGCGCAGCCGCTCGATGACCTCGGACGAGTAGGCGCCGTACCGCAGGACCTTGCCCAGGCCCTCGTTGATCGAGCACCAGGCCCGGCCGCCGTGCTCGGTGTCCTCCAGCTCGAACATCCACATCGACGGGGTGACGACGCCCGCCATCGGGCCGACCGTCCGGTGGTGGTGGCACGGGTCGAGGGTGATCCCGTCGCCCTTCTCGAGCAGCCGTTCCGCCTCCTCCGGGGTGTCGGCCAGGCCCTCGAGCAGCATCCCGCCGATGAGCGCGCCGCGCAGCGGGCCGGAGGTCCGGTCCCACGCGATCGGCGGCCCGGCGTGGAAGAACGTGCCCTTCTCGATGCCCAGCACCTCATGGGCCGGACGTACGTCGACGAGCTGCGCGGTGGCCGACAGCAGCCGCTCGACCGCCTTCGCGTTGGCCTCGTTGCGGCGCGGGTCGGCCATGACCCGGGCGAGGGCGGTCTCGGTGCCGTCGGCCGGCGGCCGCCAGTCGACCTGTTCGACGGGTGCGGCCTGCGCGCTGAGGGCGTCGGCGAACAGGGCGGCGCCCGCGGTGACGACGCGGGGGTCGGCGGAGAGCAGACCGGAGAGGGGGGCGGTGTCGGTCACGCGGTCGCCTCCTGGCGGACGAGGGAGACCGCGTGCCTGGCGGCGGCGGCGTTGGACAGGAACACGGAGGCACCGGCGTCGAGGAGGGTGGCTGCCTGCCGGTCGAGCCCCTGCGGGTCGCTGCGGGTTCCGCAGAGCGACACGACGACGGCCAGATCGCGGCCGGCGGCAGTGGCGGTGGAGCGGGCACTGCGGATGGCGGCGGCAAGTCCGGTTGCCGGGTCCTCGTGGGCGCCGTACCCGAGGACGACGTCCATCAGGACGACGCCGACGGACGCGTCGGCGGCCTCCTGGGCCAGCCGCTCCAGTCGGAGGGACGGGTCGATCATCGGGTGTGGGCGGCCCTCGGTGAGCCGGTCGTCGCCGAAGTCGATCATGACGTGGCCGCCGGCCCGCAGGTCGTCGGGCAGGGCCCACTCGGGACGCAGCGGGATGTTCGACGCGATCGGGCCGAGGGCGCTGGCGGCCAGCACCATCGCCTCGTCGCACAGCGTGCCGCCGCTGAACAGGCCGCGCAGCGCACCTGCCCGCGGTGTCTGCTCCTCGGTGGAGGGCCAGGTCGGCCAGGTGGGGACCTGGCCGTCGACGGCGCGTACGGCCTCTTCGGTGACCGCGGTCAGGTCGGGCCGACCCTGGCCGAGCAGGGCGAACTGGACCGGCGTCGTGAGCTTCTCGGCGAACGCCCGGACCTCGTCCGCGACGTCGGCCGCCGGTGGCTTGGACACGACGACGATCAGGTCGGTGCCCGGGTCCGCGTCCAGGGCGGCGAGCGCCTGCCGGGTCGAACGGCCGCCGACCGCGGAGGACAGGTCGCGCCCGCCGACGCCGAGGCAGTGGCTCACGCCGACGCCGGCGGCGTCGAGCAGGCACATGAGTTCCTGGGCGCCGGTCCCGGACGCGGCGACGAGGCCGACCCGGCCCGGGCTGACGACGTTGGCGAAACCGAGCCCGAGCCCGCCCAGCGCCGCCGTGCCGCAGTCGGGGCCCATGACGAGCAGGTTGCGGTCGGCGGCGGCGTCCTTGAGCAGGATCTCCTGCTCCACCGGCACGTTGTCGCTGAAGATCATGACGGACAGGCCCGAGTCCAGCGCATCCATCGCCTCGGTGAAGGCGTGCCGGCCCGGGACCGAGATGACGGCCAGGTTCGCCTCGATGCGGGCCGCGGCGGTGCGGGTCGTCCGCGCGGGGGCCTCGTCGCCGAAGCCGCCCGAGCCGGGCCGCTGAGCGGAGAGGGCGACCAGCGCCGCCTCCATCGCGCGGACGGCGGCGTCCACCGCCGCCTCGTCGTCGGCGCGCAGGGCGATCAGCAGGTCGTTCGGGCCGGCGTCGCCCGGACCCGTCAGGCCCATCCCCGCGAGCAGCTCCAGGTTCAGCTCGGTGGCCATCGCCACGAGCGCCACCTGTACGCCGGGGGAGTCCTGCACTGCCCGGCTCACCTGCATGAGGCTCACCGAGTCGCGGTAGGCGCCCCGTCGGACCTCGACGTGGTCGGTCACCTGTGCTCCTTAGGGGCGGGGTTGCCGCCGATCGTGTGCCGGCCCAGCGAACTGTGGGCCATCAGTGCGTGGGCGCCCGCGAGCAGGCCGCGGGCGGTGTCGTGGCCGGACGAGTGCCCGACGGAGAGCAGTTCCCGCAGAGCGGGGGCCGGTGCGCGGATCCCGGCGAGGGCCTCGGTGACGGCCATGACCGGGTCCGCCGCCTCCCCGCGTCCGGCGTGCGCGAGCAGCGCGGCGGACAGCGCGGTGGTCCGGGTGGTGGCGCGCCCGGCGACGTACCGCCCGAGCCGGGCCGCCTGTGCGGTCACGACATGGGTCCCGGGCAGCCCGGCCAGCTGGTCGCAGGCGACGAGCACGCCGGCGAGGACGTCGTCGCCGGCCGGGGTCAGGCCGCGGCCGAGACCGAGCAGCGCGTCCGCGGCGGCCTCGGTGGCCGGGGCGTCCAGGGCGATGAGCGCGTCCCGCAGCCGGCCGGCGGCACTGGCCACCGGGGCGTCGAGCCGGAGGGGCTGGGCGTCGAGCAGGCGCTCCAGTTCGTGCACGGCCGGTGCCGTGCGCTCCGGCTCGAGCGGGACGTGGATCCGGCGGGGGCTCCAGGAGCGCACCGCGCGGTACCGCACCGCGCCGATGTGCAGGCAGTCCTCGCCGGTCCAGGCTGCGTCGCCGGCCGAGTGAGGAGCGAAGGGTGCCTGCGTGCTGGCCGCGGCGATCACCAGGGCGTTGGGCATGCGTACGCCGTCGCGGGCCACCACGGCCGCCACCGTGGCCTCGCGACCGCCGCCCGAGAGGGCGACGTACACCGCGGTGGGGAACACGGCCAGGACCTCGCCGGCGGCCCCGCTGTCGAGCAGCCCGCGCAACGCGATGCTGGCCGCCGCCGGATGCTCAGCGGCTCCCCGGACACCCGGGCGCGGCGGCGCTGCGGGTTCGATGAGCGTCGGCATGCGGCGACGCTAGATCGCCGCGGTACCGTTCCCGCATGGGCAAACTTGCCAACGATCCGGCCGTTCCTTCGGCGGAGTTGCCTGTGCAACGTACGACGGAGGCGCAGGCCTTCCCGGACGGGATCGGGGCGGCGCCGGAGTCGTCCGGCGGCCGCAGCACGGGGACCTTGACGTACGGACTGCCGCTCGGTGAGGTGCTCGGGGCCTCCACCCTGCGCGGCGCGCGGGTGCTTGCCGGCGCAGGCGGGCTCGGCCGGGTCGTGCAGCGGCTGAACGTCATGGAGGTGCCCGACATCCTGCCGTGGGTCAAGCCGCACGAGCTGCTGTTGACCACGGGCTACCCGCTGCGCAACACCCCCGGCGACCTGTCCGGCCTGGTGCTGGAGCTCGACCGGCGCGGGCTCGCCGGTCTGGCCATCAAGCTCGGCCGGTACCTCGACGTGCTGCCGCAGGAGATGCTCGACGAGGCGGACCGGCTGGGTTTCCCGATCGTCCAGCTGCCCGCGGGCGTCGGCTTCGACGACATCCTCAACCAGGTGCTCACGGATGTGCTCAACCGGCAGGCCGCCCTGCTGGCCAGGTCGGAGGAGGTCCACCGGGTCCTGGTCCAGATCGTGCTGGCCGGCGGCGGCCTGCAGGAGGTCACCGACGAACTCGTCGGCATCCTCGGCGGGGTCGTGCTGGCCACGACGCCGGACGGCCGCGTGCTCGCCGTGTCCGGCGAGCCCGAGGCGGTGGCGGGCGTGCTCGAAGGGGAGCACTTCGACGAGAGCGGCCGGTTCCGGGTGGAGCGCTCGCCCGAGGGGATCCGGACGGACCCGGCCGGCAGCCACGCCGTGGTGCCGATCGTCGCCGGTGGCGTGCATCACGGCAGGATCGCCGCCTTCTCGACCGACCTGATGGATGCCAGCGACGTGCATGCCCTGGAACGGGCCGCCACCGTGGCCGCGCTCGTCGTGACCAAGGCGCTCGCCGTCAGCGCCGTGGAGAGCAAGTACCAGGGCGACTTCATGCACGACCTGATCAACGGCCGGGCCGGCAGCGTCGAGCACACCGTGCCGCACAGCGCCTCCCTCGGCTGGGACATCGACCGCCCGCTGATCGTCGTGGTGGCAGAGATCGACGGCGCCGAGCCGGCCGCCACGCCGTCGTCGCTGCAGGCGGTGCGGCCGGTGCAGGACCGGTTCGCCGCGGCCTGGTCGTCGGTCGTGCACGGCCGGGACGGCAAGGCCGCGGTGGTCGGGTTCGCCCAGGAGGTGGTCGCGCTCATCGGCGTCCCCGCCCACGGGGACGTCGACCGGTTCGTGCGTGATGTGGTGAGCCACGTCTCCGGTGACGGTGGTGGTGGTCGGCGCTCGTTCTCCACCGGGGTCAGCCGGGTGATCGCGTCGCCGCAGGCGCTGCCCGAGGCCTACGAGCAGGCCCGCAAGGCCGTGCACGTCGGCCGGCAGATGCACGGCGCCGGCGCGGTCGCGCACTTCGACGGGCTCGGCGTCTTCCGGCTCCTCAGCCTCATCCCCGACAGCACCGAGCTGCAACAGTTCGTCAACGAGACGCTCGGGGAGCTGGCGGCGCGGGACGACGCCACGAACATCGACCTGCGCCGCACGCTGCAGGTGCTGCTCGAGACCAACCTGAACGTCGCGGAGACGGCACGCAGCCTGCATTTCCACTACAACACGCTGCGGTACCGGATCGGCAAGCTGGAGCGGATGCTCGGCCCGTTCACCACCGATCCCACCCTCCGGCTGAACCTGGCCCTGGCCCTCCAGGTGATCCAGATGCGGGGCATCTGACCGCATCCGTCCCGTCTCACGGCAGGAACGGCCAAGACCGACCACGGCCCTCTGTCAGATCATGTCCGTGTCGGTGCCGGTCATCGGGCCTAGCGTGCCGGAAACTGCGCTGCTGTGACCCCGGTCACGAGGACACAGCAGTACCCGCAGTGAGTACGTCGCGCGCACCGGCCGTACGGGCCGGGCGCCAGGTCTGAGTCCCTTGGAGGGGCAGTCATGTCGCTTGGTCTCGGTTGGAAGCTTCACGGAGACGGGAAGACCCCGCCTCCCGGCGAGGTGGTGCGTCCTGACGAGCGGCTCTCGTGGGGTCGCACCGCCGGTCTCGGCGCGCAGCACATCGTGGCGATGTTCGGCGCCACCTTCGTCTTCCCGCTGATCATGGGCCTCAGCCCGCAGCTCGCGATCATGATGAGCGGTATCGCGACCGTCCTGTTCCTGCTGATGGTGAAGGGGAAGGTCCCGAGCTACCTCGGCACCAGCGCGTCCTTCGTCGGCGGTGTCGCGGCGATCCGCGCGCAGGGCGGCACCAGCGCTCAGGTCACCGGCGCCATCCTCGTCGCCGCCGTCGTGCTGGCCATCGTCGGTGTGATCATCCACTTCGCCGGCTCCCGGGTGATCTACGCCGTGCTCCCGCCGGCCGTCACCGGCGCCGTCGTCATGCTCATCGGGTTCAACCTCGCCCCCGTCGTCGCCAACGTCTACTGGCCGCAGGACCAGTGGGTCGCGCTGATCGTGATGTTCGCCGTCATCTGCATGAGCCTCGGCCTGCGTGGCTTCCTGGGCCGCATCTCGATCTTCCTCGGCCTCATCTTCGGCTACCTCCTGTCGTGGATCTTCGACGGGATCTTCGGCCACATCAGCTCGTTCAGCCCGGGCGTTGGCAAGATCACCGAGCACGCGCGGGTCGACTGGGCGGGGGTCAAGGCGGCCGACTGGCTCGGCTTCCCGCCGCACACCGGCACCCTGGGTCCCGACGGCCATCCCCTGGTCGGCTGGCACACCCCCGACATCAAGCTCGCCTTCGTGCTGCTGGTGCTGCCCGCCGTCATCGCCCTGGTCGCCGAGAACACCGGCCACGTCAAGGCGGTCGCCGAGATGACCGGGACCAACCTCGACGACGTCATGGGCCGCGCGATCGCCGCCGACGGCATCGCCACCGTGGTCACCAGCGCCGTCGGTGGTTCGCCGACCACGACCTACGCCGAGAACATCGGGGTCATGGCCGCGACCCGCGTCTACTCCACGGCGGCGTATTTCGTCGCCGCGGTCGTCGCGATCCTGTTCGGCCTGTCGCCGAAGTTCGGCGCCCTGATCTCGGCCACCCCGGGCGGTGTGCTCGGCGGCATCACCGTCGTCCTGTACGGCATGATCGGCCTGCTCGGGGCGAAGATCTGGAAGGAGAACGGGGTCGACTTCGGTAACCCCGTGAACCTCGTCCCGGTCGCCGCCGGCATCATCATCGCCATCGGCGGGACGGCGCTGAAGATCACCGACAGCTTCGAGCTCAGCGGTATCGCGCTCGGCACGATCGTCACGATCGTCGGCTGGCACCTCGCCCGCCTGCTGGCTCCGCCGCACCTCAGCGAGGCAGCGGCCGCTGAGGGTCCGGTCGTCACGACGCCGGGCGTCTACAGGGAGCCCAGCCCGTACGACGAGGACGTCAAGCCGGTCGTCCGCTAGGACCGATCGCGTGGGAAGGGACGCGGGTGCCACGGCGCCCGCGTCCCTTTCGCATGTCCCGTGTAGAAAGACCTTCCGTCGTCGGCGGCGACACGTCACAAGCCGACGCCCATCCTTCGGCACAACTCCACATCGTCCAGACGGTGGCGGGAGAGGCAGGATCGCCCTATGAAGCCGGCACCGTTCACGTACCACGCGCCGACGACGCTGGCCGAGGCTCTCGACGCGCTGGACCGGGTCGGCGAGGACGGCAAGGTCCTGGCCGGCGGGCAGAGCCTGATCCCGATGCTGAACATGCGCCTCGCCTCGCCCGCGCACCTGGTCGACATCAACGGGGTGGCCGGCCTCGGCACCGTCGACGTCGACGCGACCGGTGTCCGCATCGGAGCGCTCGCCCGGCACGCGCAGGTGGCCGGCCACGACGCGGCGCACTCCGTCGTACCGCTGCTCCGGCAGGCCCTGCAGCTCGTCGCCCACCCGGTGATCCGCAACCGCGGGACGACGGTCGGCAGCCTCGCGCACGCCGACCCGTCCGGCGAGATGACGGCCGTGCTCAGCCTGCTCGGCGGGAGCATGGACCTGGCCCGCAAGGGGGCCGCCCGCACGGTCCCCGCCGCCGAGTTCTTCGTGGGCCCGCTGGAGTCCTGCCTGGAGCCGGGCGAGATGGCCGTCTCGGCCTGGTTCCCGGTCCCGCCGCCGCGGACGGGTACGACGTTCCGCGAGGTGGCCCGCCGGCACGGCGACTACGCCATGTGCGGGGTCGCCGCCGCCGTCACCCTCGACGCCGACCAGCGGGTGCTCAGCGCCCGCACGTCGTACATCTCGATGACGGCCACGCCCCTCGTCCTCGACCTGACCGAGGCCGTCGCCGGCAAGCCCTTCGACGCCGCCGACTGGGCTGCCGCCGGGCAGCTGTCGGCCGATCAGCTCGACCCCGAGCCCGACATCCACGCCACCGCGGACTACCGGCGCCATCTCGGCGTCGTACTCACCCGCCAGGCGCTCACCGACGCCGCGACCGTTGCGGCAGCTCAGCCTCAGGGAGCAACACGTTGACTGACCAGCAGGCCGAGCAGACCTTCCCGATCACGCTGTCGGTCAACGGGGTCCCGCGTACGGCGGAGGTCCCGGCCCGCCGGCTGCTCTCCGACTGCCTGCGGCACGACCTGCGGATGACCGGCACGCACGTCGGCTGCGAGCACGGCGTCTGCGGCGCCTGCACCGTCCTCGTCGACGGGGCGCCGATGCGGTCCTGCCTGATGTTCGCGGTCAGCGCCCAGGGCAGCGAGATCACGACGGTCGAGGGGCTGGCCGACGGCGAGACGCTGCACCCGGTCCAGCAGGCCTTCAAGGAGTGCCACGGGCTGCAGTGCGGGTTCTGCACCCCTGGCTTCCTCACGACGATCTCCGCGGTCCTCGACGACAACCCCGAGCCGACCCGCGAGGAGGCCGTCGAGGCCGTCAGCGGCAACCTGTGCCGCTGCACCGGCTACCAGAACATCGTCGCCTCGGTGCTCCGCGCGGCGGAGATCACCCGGGAGCGGTCCGCCGTCGCGATCGACGAGGCCGGCCGATGACCACCAAGCAGTTCGGTGCGCCGGTCCAGCGCACCGAGGACGTGCGCCTGCTCAAGGGCAACGGGCGCTACCTCGACGACCTCGGCCAGGACGCGCTCGCCGCCGCCTTCGTGCGCAGCCCGCACGCGCATGCCCGCATCGTCGACATCGACGTGACCGACGCGCTCGAGGTCGAGGGTCTGGTCGCCATCTACACGCACGAGGACCTGCCGGGCCGCGTGGGGGAGCCGCTGCCGCTGCTCATCCCGCACCCGGCGATCGTCGCGGGCCGCACCGGCTACGCGCTCGCCAAGGACAGGGTGAACCATGTCGGCGAGCCGATCGTCATGGTCGTCGCGTCCGACCGGTACGTCGCCGAGGACGTCTGCGGCCGGATCACGGTCACGTACGAGGTGCTGCCGCCGGTCGTCGGGGTCGAGACCGCCCGCGACGCGAAGCACCTGGTGCACGAGGACGTGGCGGGCAACGTGGCCGGCCACCTGGTCCAGGAGGTGGGCGACGCGCCGGCCGCCGTCGACAGCGCGCCGCACACGCTGGAGCTCGACCTCAAGGTCGAGCGCAGCGCCTGCATCCCCATGGAGGGCCGCGGCGTCTACGCCCGCTGGGACGCGGACGACGAGAGCCTGCGCATCTACACCTCGACGCAGACGACGACCGGCGTGCGGGCGGCGGTGGCCACGAAGCTCGATCTGCCGCTCAACCGGGTGGAGTGCATCGCCCCGGACGTCGGCGGCGGGTTCGGCGTCAAGATCATGCATCCGTGGCCGGAGGAGGTCCTCGTCCCCTGGGCGGCGCGGCTGCTCGACCGCGAGATCAAGTGGACAGAGGACCGCCGGGAGCACTTCGTCTCCTCCGCGCACGAGCGCGGCCAGGTGCAGAAGGTGCGGGTCGGCTTCGACGACGAGGGCCGGGTACTCGGCCTCGACGTGAAGATCTGGCACGACAACGGCGCCTACGTCCCGTACGGCCTCATCGTCCCGATCATCACCTCGACCCAGCTGCTCGGCCCGTACAAGCCGGGTGCGTACAAGGTCGAGTTCTGGAGCCTCTACACGAACACGGTCATTGTCACGCCGTACCGCGGCGCCGGCCGTCCCCAGGGCGTCTACGCCATGGAACGCACGATGGACGCGATCGCGGACTACCTGGGCAAGGACCGGGTGGCGGTCCGTGAGGCGAACTTCATCCAGCCGGACGAGATGCCCTACGACCACCACATGATCTTCCAGGACGGGCGCCCGCTGATCTACGACTCGGGCGACTTCCCGGGGTCGATGGACAAGCTCAAGGCGCTGGTCGGCTGGCAGGACTTCGAGGACTACCGCGAGCAGGCCCGCGCCGAGGGGCGCCGGGTGGGCATCGGGGTCGCCTGCTACGTCGAGGGCACCGGTGTCGGCCCGTACGAGGGCGGCCACGTCGTGGTCGAGTCCACCGGCAAGGTCGTCGTCTCGACCGGGCTGACCTCGCAGGGCCAGGGGCACGAGACGGTGTTCGCACAGATCGTCGCCGACGAGCTGGGCGTGCCGCTGGAGGACATCAAGGTCACCACCGGCGACACCCGCAAGATGGGCTACTCGGTGGGCACCTTCGCCTCGCGGGCCGCGGTGATGAGCGGCAACGCGATCGGCATCGCCGCCCGCAACGTCCGGACCAAGGCGCTGCGGATCGCCGGCGAGGCGCTCGAGGTCGACCCGGGTGACCTCGAGATCGTCGACGGCATCGTGCGCGTCAAGGGCAGCCCGACGTCGTCGATGCCCCTCGGCACCGTCGCCGTGTTGTCGAACCCGCTGCGCTACGCGTTCGACACCGCGTCCCAGGCGGCCACCCAGTTCGTCGTCGGCGACCCGGACAAGCCGCCGGTCGCCGAGGACGACGAGCCCGGCCTGGAGGACCGCGACTTCTACTCGCCGGCCCAGTCGACGTACGCCAACGGCATGCACGCCGTCATCGTCGAGACCGACCCGGAGACCGCCGAGATCAAGATCCTGCGGTACTGCGTCGTGCACGACTGCGGCAACATCATCAACCCGATGATCGTCGAGGGCCAGATCCACGGCGGCGTCGCGCAGGGCGTCGGCGGCGCGCTGTACGAGCGCATGGAGTACGACGAGAACGGCCAGCTGCTCAACGCGTCGTTCATGGACTTCCTCATGCCGTACGTCACCGAGGTGCCCGACCGGATCGAGATCGACCACCTCGAGACGCCCTCGCCGCTGAACCCGCTCGGTATCAAGGGGGCCGGCGAGGCCGGCGTCATCCCGTCCGCCGCGGTGTTCGCCTCGGCGATCGAGGACGCCGAGGGCTTCACGATCACGTCCATGCCCATCTCGCCCAGCGAGCTGTACGCCCTGCGCCAGCGGTTCGCCGCCGGCGAGATCCCGGCGCTGCGCGGCCGGTCCGCCACTGCCAGCACTGCCACCACCCCCACCCCGGTCACGGAGGCCACCACCCGATGAAGATCGCCGGCAACGCAACGCTGCAGGCCACCCCGGAGCGCGTCTACGCGGCGCTGAACGACCCGGCCGTGCTCGTGCGCACGATCCCCGGGTGCCAGCAGCTCGAGCCGGTCGGCCAGGACTCCTACAAGATGACGATCACCGCCGGGGTGGCCTCCATCAAGGGCGTCTACCAGGGCGAGGTCGCGCTGTCCGACCAGCAGGCGCCCGACTCGTTCCGGCTCAAGGCGTCCGGTGCCGGCGCGCCCGGCACCGTCAGCGCCGACGTCCTGGTGAAGCTCACCGATGCCGGCAACGGCACCACCCGGCTCGAGTACGACGCGGACGCCGTCGTCGGCGGCATGGTCGGAGGTGTCGGCCAGCGCATGCTGACCGGCGTCGCGAAGAAGACCGCCGGCGAGTTCTTCAAGGCCGTCGACGGTGTGCTCACCGGCGCCCCGCCCGCGCCTGCCAAGGCCACCGCCAACGGCCAGGGCGCCCCGGCCGCGGCCGCCCAGCCCGGTGCCGCTGCTGCCCCGGCCACCTTCACCGCCCCGTCCGCGCCCGCCCTGGCGGGGGCCGTGTCAGGCGACTTCGCCAAGGGCGCCGTCTTCGGCGCCGTGATCGCACTGCTGGGCGCCCTCGTCGGCGGCCTGCTCGCCCGGCGCCGCTAGCCCGACTCCCGGCCGGCACCCAGCTCGACATCGAGAGGCTTCCGAGAATGCGCACCTTCACCGCAGCCGCCATCCAGATCGCGCCCGTCGCCGGCCCGCTGACCCCGGAGGCGGTCAAGGCGAACTGCCAGAAGGCGGTCGAGTGGGTCGAGCGCTGCGTCGAGGCCACCGGCGCCGAGCTGGTGGTGCTGCCGGAGAGCGCCTCGACGGGGTTCACGCCGGCCTGCCCGCCGGAGCAGCTGTGGGACCTCATGAGCGAGATCCCGGGACCGGTGACGGAGCCGCTCCAGGAGGTGGCCCGCCGGCTCGGCGTGCACGTCGTGTGGGGGACCTACGAGCGCGGCCCGGAGCGCGGAGTCGTCTACAACGCCTCGGTCCTCATCGGTCCTGGCGGCGACGTGCTCGGCGTCTACCGCAAGACCCACCCGTTCGGCAGTGAGATGGCATCGCGCGGCGGCTGGGTCACGCCGGGCGACCAGGTCTGCGTCGTGGACACCGACCTGGGCCGCATCGGCATGATCATCTGCTTCGACGGCGACTACCCGGAGCTGTCCCGCATCCAGGCGGTGCAGGGTGCGGAGATCATCGTCCGGCCGTCCGCCCTGCTGCGCTCGGCCGACATCTGGGAGCTCACGACCCGGGCCCGCGCGTACGACAACCACGTCTATTTCGTCGCCGCGAACGCGACGGGCATCGACCCGGGCGGCGTCCTCTACTTCGGCAACTCCATGATCGTGACGCCCACCGCGGAGGTCGTCGCGCGCGCGGCCAGCCACGAGTCGTGGGTGTCGGCCGTCCTGGACCCCGACCGCGCGATGGCGTCCCTGACGCCCGGGTCGAGCGTGCCGCAGGTCTTCGACCACCTCGCCGAGCGCAACCTGGACCTGATCCGCCGCTACCGCGAGGACCTCGAGGGACCGGCCACGACGTCGTTCCCGCACGGCGGCAAGGCGGCCGGGGCCGTCCGCGGCGCGGCGGCCAAGGCCTCCGAGGCCGGCGAGATCGTCGACTGACCGGGAGGTAGGAGGCGGTTCCGAACCGTCCTGCCGGACCTTGGCAGCAGTTGACAGGGCGTACGGCAACACCTGCCAGGTTGAATGAGGACGTCGCCGCCGGGAGCCCCGCGGCTGACGGATCCCCTTCATCCACGCGCAGTCCGAGGAGCCCGCCACGATGGCATCCGCGCCGCCCACCCCCCGCCGGATCCGCATCGGGATCGACACCGGTGGCACCTTCACCGACGTCGTCGCCCTGGACGAGGAGACCGGCGAGCTGGTCACCACGAAGACGCCGTCCACGCCGTCGAACCCGGCGGACGGCTTCATGAACGGCATCGACAAGGTGCTCGACCTGCTCGGCGCGAGCGGTGCGGACGTCGCCGCCGTCAGCCACGGCACCACGGTCGCCACCAACCAGCTGCTCGAGGGCAAGCTGGACCGGATCGGCTTCGTCAGCACCGAGGGCTACGAGTTCGTCCTCGAGATCGCCCGCCAGTCGGTGCCGGACGGCTACGGCAACTCGTACTTCTGGGTGAAGCCGGACCGCATCGTCCCGGCCGACCTGGTCAAGACGGTCGGCGGCCGCATGGACTTCCGCGGCAACGAGATCCGGCCCTTCGACGAGGAGCAGGCCGTCCGGGTCGCGCGCTGGTTCCGCGACCGGGGCGTCACCACCCTCGGCGTCTGCTTCCTGCACTCGTACGCCAACCCGGGCCACGAGCAGCGGATGCTCGCGGTGCTCCGGCGCGAGCACCCGGACGCCGTCGTGTCGATCTCCTCCGACGTCCTGCGCGAGTACCGGGAGTACGAGCGCAGTGTGACCACCCTCGTCGACGCGGCCGTGAAGCCGAAGGTCTCCCGCTACATCACCGGGATCAAGGACCGGCTCGACGCATTCACCACCGCCGGCGAGCAGACCGCCCGGCGGGTGCCCTTCTACATCATGAAGTCGAACGGTGGTGTGCTCTCCGCCGAGGAGGTCGTCCACCAGCCGATCACGACGGTCCTGTCCGGTCCGGCGGCCGGCGCCCTCGGCGCCGCCCTCATCGCGATGCGGGCCGGCTTCGACCGGCTGCTCACCTGCGACGGCGGCGGTACGTCGACCGACGTCTCGGTCGTCCTCGCCGGCGAGCCGACGCTGACCACCGAGGGCAGCGTCGGGCAGTTCCCGTCCAAGATCCCGATGATCGACGTCGTGACGGTCGGCGCCGGCGGCGGCTCCATCGCGTGGGTCTCCCCGGAAGGCACCCTGAAGGTCGGCCCCAGGTCGGCCGGCGCCGACCCGGGTCCGCTCTGCTACGCCAAGGGCGGCACCGAGCCGACGATCACCGACGCGCACGTCCTGCTCGGCCGGATCCCTCCGCACCTGCTCGGCGGCGAGATCCCGCTCGACATCGAGGCCGCCCGTGCCGGCCTCGAGAAGCTGGCCGGCACCCTCGGCCTCGAGCTCGAGGCGCTGGCCACCGGCATCCTGGAGATCTCGGCCTGGAACCAGGCGAACGCGCTGCGCCAGATCACCGTCAAGCGCGGTCTCGACGTCCGCAGCTTCATGATGGCGACCTTCGGCGGCTCCGGCTCGCTGCTGCTCTGCCGGCTCATCGACATCCTCGGCCTGCAGGGCGTCATCGTGCCGCCGAACCCGGGCAACGTCTCGGCGTTCGGCCTGCTGACCGTCGACGTGAAGAACGACTACGTGCAGACCTCCGTCAGCCGGCACCGCGACCTCGACACGGACGCGGTCGCCGCGACCTTCGAGGCGCTGCAGACCCGGGCCACCGCGGCGCTCGACGCCGAGGGCTTTCCGGCCGAACAGCACCGCTTCGTCCGCACCGCCGACCTGCGCTACTTCGGGCAGGCCTTCGAGGTCCGCGTGCCGGTGGCGGACGGCCCGGTGGACAAGGCACTGGCCGACGGCGTCGCCGAGGCGTTCCACAGCGCCCACGAGCAGCTGTACGGCTACTGCTTCCGGGGCGACGAGCGGCAGCAGGTCGAGTGGGTCAATCTGCGCGTCTCCGGGATCGGCCCCATCCGCCGGCCCGAGATCCGTGAGATCGCGGGCCGCGACGGTGACGTCGAGCGGGCCCGCACCGGCACCCGCCGGGTGTTCTTCGAGGACCACCGGGAGACGCCGATCTACTGGCGGCCCGACCTCGCGGCCGGGGACGTCCTGACCGGCCCGGCGATCATCGAGGAGTTCGGCTCCACGATCCCGCTCCACCCCGGCTTCAGCGCCCGCGTGGACGCCTTCGGCAATGTCATCGTCACCCGCAGCAGCGACTCGGAGGCCGCCAAGTGAGCAGCACCAGCAACGCCCTGAAGGGGGTCGACCCGGTCGTCCTCGAGATCGTCGAGGGCAGCCTGGCGGCGGTCGAGATGGAGGTCGAGACGGCCATCGGCCGGACGTCCCGCTCACCGATGATCCGCGACGCCCACGACTTCCGGGCCGGCATCCACGACCGCAAGCTGCGCAAGCTCACCGGCCGCTCGTACTCCGCGCTCGTCCACCCGGTCGTGCGGGACTTCCCGATCGAGACGATGAAGCCCGGCGACGTCTTCTTCCACAACGACGTCTACCGGTCCGAGGGCGGCATCGGCCACCTGCCCGACCTGTGCGTGACGGTGCCGGTCTTCTTCGACGGCGAGGTCGTGGCCTTCGTGCAGGCCTTCGGCCACCACGACGACATCGGCGGCGCCTGCCCCGGCTCCATGCCGAGCAAGGCGACCGAGATCTACCAGGAGGGCCTGATGGTCCCTCCGATCAAGCTGTGGGACCAGGGCGTCCCGAACCAGGCCGCCCTGACGATCATGACGCGCAACTCCCGGATGCCCGACTCGCTCGCTGCCGACCTCGACGCCGAGTGCTCGGCCTGCCTGATGGGGTCGCGCCGGCTGACCGAGCTGTTCGAGCGGTACGGCCGCGAGACCGTCGAGGCCTGTTTCGACGCGATCATCGACAAGACCACCGAGACCTACCGCCGCGAGATCCTCACCAAGATCCCCGACGGCGAGTACGTCTGGGAGGACTACGCCGAGCACGACGGCGTCGACGAGCCGCAGCTGCACACCCAGCGGATCACGCTGACCAAGACGCCGGACAAGATCATCATCGACTTCACCGGCACGTCCAAGCAGGCGAAGGGCCCGATCAACCACGCGGGCGACTACGCGGACGGCAACTTCCTCAAGAAGTGGCTGGCCCCGATCCTGCGCAACCTCGCGGACACCCCCGAGCGGATGGCCGAGCTCGACGTCAACGAGGGGATCGTGCCGCTCATCGAGATGCGGTTCCCGGAGAAGGGGACGCTGCTGACGCCGATCTTCCCGGCGCCGGTCAACGCCCGCACCTTCGTCATCCTGCGGCTGCTCGGCGTCCTGGCGGGTGTCCTCGCCAAGGCCGTCGACGGCCGCATGCCGGCCGACCAGGAGACGATCCGCTACACCGGCGTCTACGGCCACGACCTGAACGGCGACGACTACCTCATGCGCGAGGTGCTCGGCGGCGGCTCCGGCGGCCGGTACTACGCCGACGGCGAGGACACCATCCACGTCGTCCCCGACTCGCGGAACCTGCCGACCGAGTTCACCGAGTCCCGCTTCCCGTTCCTCGTCGAGCGGCTCGGCCTGGCCAAGGACTCCGGCGGCGCGGGGGAGTTCCGCGGCGGCCTCGGCTACGAGAAGCACATCCGCATGCTGCGCGACGGCTACTTCATGTCGATCGCGGACCGCTCGATCCTGGCCTGCTGGGGCGTCAAGGGCGGCAAGGCCGGCAAGTCGTTCCAGGTCGTCATCGACGCGGGCGGCCCGAACGAGCGGGAGATGGAGGGCCTGGTCGACGACGAGTTCGTCCGCGCCGGCGAGGTCATCCGTATCCGGACGACCGGCGGCGGCGGCTGGGGTGACCCGCTCGACCGCAAGGTGGAGTCCGTCGTCCGCGACGTCGTCTGGGGCAAGGTGTCCTTCGAGGCGGCGCGTGACGACTACGGAGTCCTGCTGTCCGGTCCGCAGGAGGAGCCGGACCTCGACGCCGCGGCCACAGAGGAGCTGCGCGCCCGGCTGCGCGCCGAGCGGCCGGAGATGCCGTTCTTCGACCGGGGTCCCGGCTACGCCCTGCTGTCCGGCGGCAAGCAGTACGCCGACGTCGACTGGGTCGGCAGCCCGCCGGCCTGACCCGCGCCCGTCGCTGACGCCCTCACCGGCACCCCCGGTGGGGGCGTCAGCTGCGTGGTGCCGGGATCCGGCCCACCAGCGGCCGTCGCTCGGTCTCGTAGGTCGCCGCGCTCGACCGCAGCCGCCACGCGACGAGCGCCAGGTCCAGGGCGGTACGGCGTTCGCGCTGGCTGAGGTCGAGGCCGCCGAGCAGGCTCTGGATGCGCTCCAGCCGGTTGTAGAGCGTCTGGCGGCGGACCCCGAGCGCGTCCGCCGTACGCGTCTTGGACAGCCCGTGCCCGAGGTAGGCGTCGAGGCTGCGGACCAGGTCGGCCCCGTGCCGCGCGTCGTACTCGAGCAGGACGCCGAGCTGTTCGTCGACGAACCGTTCCAGCTGCGGGTCGCCCACCAGCCGGGACAGCAGGCGGTGCACGCCGACGTCCGGCGCCAGCAGCAGGCGTACGCCGGTGCCGAGCCGGCGGGCCAGGGCGCTGGCCTCCCGCGCCTCGCGCACGCTGCGGACCAGGCCGGACACGTCGGCGACAGACGGGCCGGCGGCGACCGCGACCGCGTGCCCGCCGGTCGTCGCGGCGAGCTCGCTGTCGATGGCGTCGGCGAGCTGCCCGAGCACCCGGCGCAGGGCGGTGTCATTGCCCGCGGCGGTCGCGCCGGCCAGCAGCACGTCCTCGTCCACGTCGGCGACGAGGGCCGTCCCGAAGACCCGGCGGCCGGCCTCGGTGGCGGCGTTGACGGCGGCCCGGGTCGAGGTGCCCGGGTCGACCCCGAAGCAGACGGCCACCAGGACCTGGCCGGGGCGCGGCGTCAGCCCGACCGCCGCCGCCCGGGCGGCCAGTTCGCCGACCGAGCCGAACCTGTTCCTGGCGATGTCGCGGAGCAGCTCCCGGCCGGCCTGTCGCCGGGCCGGGGCCAGGCCACCGCTGTGCACGAGTTCGAGGGCCACCGCGACGACGCCCCGCTCCAGCACGATGTCGCGCTGCCGCCCGTGCCCGCCGTGCAGGACGAGGTGGCCCCACTCGACGCCGAAGACCTCCACCGGCCGCCGGGCGCTGTACGGGTCGTGCACACCTGGCTTGCTCCGGCCGCCGTCCTCCTCGCTGCTGGCGACGACCCGTCCCTCGCCCGACACCAGCGTCGCCGGGCACCCCGCCAGGGTCGCGACCCGGCGCAGCAGCCCGGGCAGGCCGCCACCGGCCAGCAGGCTGTCGGTGAGCTCGGCGCTGACCAGCTCCGCCGCCCGCAGCCCCTCCACCTCCCGGGTGATCAGGAGCTGGTGGACGGTCTCGGTGACCTCGATGAACGGGATGACCCCGTGGAACACCACGAGCGGGAGGTCGTGCTCCTTTGCCGCGTCGGCCAGCGGCTGCGGTGTGGCGGCGAAGGTGCGGCCCAGCTCCAGGCACAGGGCCGTGACGCCGCGCGCGGCGAGGCCGGCCGCGTAGCTGCGGACCTGTTCCGGGCTCGCACCGACCAGGCCGAGGCCGGTGGTGAGCAGGACCTCGCCGCCCTTGAGCAAAGGGCCGATGTCGTAGATCTCCGAGGTGTGCACCCAGCGGACCTCTCGCCGCTCCAGGTGCTCACCGTGCACGACCTGCGGGCGGGCCCGGGTCAGCACCGGGAGCGCGAGCAGGTCGGTCAGGGTGAGGGCCATGCGGATACCGTGGCCGCAGCTGGACGGAACGTCAAACAACCCGAGGAGAATCTGGACAGACTGTCCCTTGAAGGGGTGCTACCTACGGCGGTGTGATCACCGCCACCAGATCCTCCCCCCGCGCCCCGGAGCAACCGGCGAGCCGGGGGGTCGCAGAAGGAGTGCTCATGGCTCGTACACGTCTCTGGCGCCGCTCCGCGGTCGCCCTGCTCGGCGCCGCCGCACTGGCGACCGTCGCGGCCTGCGGCGGCAACACCGGTACGACCACCGCCTCGTCCCCGGCCGCCGGCGCGAGCGCCGGGGCGAGCACGACCGCGAAGCCGCTCGTCTACGGCGCCTACGCGACCCCGATCGAGGAGCCGTGGGACGGCGTCATCCACCGGGCGCTGCAGGCGGCCGCCGACAAGGGCGACATCACCTACAAGCACGTCGACAACATCGGCTACGCAGGCGGCATGGAGCGCACGCTGCGCGACATCGCCGCCAATGACAAGCCCGCCGTCGTCTTCGGTGACGCGTTCGGCAACGAGGCCGCGGTCCGCAAGGTGGCCAAGGACTTCCCGGCCATCGCCTTCGCGTTCGGCTCCGGGGAGAAGGAGCAGGCCCCGAACCTGTCGGTCTTCGACAACTGGATCCACGATCCGGCGTACCTGGCGGGCATGCTCGCCGGCGGCACCACGAAGTCCAACGTCCTGGGCGTCGTCGGCGGCTACCCGGTGCCCGAGGTGAACCGCATCGTCAACGCCTTCATCGGCGGAGCCCAGTCGGTCAACCCGAAGGTCCAGGTCAAGGTCAGCTTCATCAACACCTGGTTCGACCCGGCCAAGGGCAAGCAGGCCGCGCAGGCGCAGATCGCCCAGAACGCGGACGTGCTGTTCGCCGAGCGCGCCGGCGTCATCGAGGCTGCCAAGGAGAAGGGCCTGCGCTCCATCGGCGCGATGGCCGACCAGAAGTCCCAGGGTCCCGACTCGGTCATGACCAGCCTGCTGTGGGACATGGGCCCGACCGTCCAGGCTGTGCTGCAGCAGGTGCGTGACGGCAAGTACGTCGGCGCGAACCTCAAGGACTACAGCTTCCTCAAGAACGGCGGCTCCTCGCTGGCCGAGCTGAACACTGCCGTCAAGGGCGGCATCCCGGCTGACCTCATGGCCAAGGTGACCGCGAAGCAGGCCGAGCTGAAGTCCGGCTCCTTCACCACCCCGGTGGACGAGAAGACGCCCGCGGGATCCACCGAGATCAAGTGAGTTCTGTGTCGTCAGCACCATCAGCACCAGGCACGGCCGCTCGTCCGGTCGTCGAGCTCCGTGACATCCGCAAGAGTTACGGCGACCTGCTCGTCAACGACGGCGTGGACCTCTCCCTCGAGGAGGGGGAGGTCCACGCCGTGCTCGGCGAGAACGGCGCCGGCAAGACCACGCTCATGCGGATCCTCTACGGCCTGACCCGGCCCGACAGTGGCGAGATCAGGGTCGCCGGCGAACCGGTGACCATCGCCACGCCGAAGGACGCGATCGCGCACGGGATCGGCATGGTCACGCAGCACTTCGCGCTGGTGAAGCCGATGACCGTGACCGAGAACGTGGTCCTGTCCGAGATCGGTCTCGGCCGCGTGAACCTGGCCACGGCGCGCCGGAAGGTGCTCGAGGCGGCGGACCGCATCGGCGTGGCCGTCGACCCGGACGCCCGCGTCGGCTCGCTGTCCATCGGCGAGCAGCAGCGGGTGGAGATCCTCAAGGCCCTCTACAACGACTGCCGCGTGCTGATCCTCGACGAGCCGACGGCGGTCCTCGTGCCCCAGGACGTCGACGCCCTCTTCGCGACCGTGCACCGGCTCACCGAGCAGGGCATGGCCGTGCTGTTCATCAGCCACAAGCTGCACGAGGTCAGTGCGAACAGCACCCGGGTCAGCGTGCTCCGCCGCGGCCGCATCGTCGAGACGATGCCGACCGGCAACGCCGACCCGCGGGCGCTGGCCGAGCTGATGGTCGGCCGCCCCACCCTGGGCGTACGACGAGCCGACGCACCTGTCGCGGCTGACCCCGAGCTGGCCCTGGCGGAGCCGACCGGCACCACGTCGGAGCCGCCGCCCGCGAAGGACGTCGTACTACAGCTCGAGGAGGTCTCGCTCGGCGGCAGCGGGACCCGGCTCACCCTCGACGGGGTCAGCCTGTCCGTCCGGAGCGGCGAGATCGTCGGCGTGGCCGGCGTCTCCGGCAACGGCCAGCGCGAGCTCGTCGACGTGCTCTGCGGGATGGCCGCGCCCATCGCGGGGCGGGTCACCGTCGGCGGCACCGACATCACCGGACGCGGTCCGCGCGACGTGATGAACGCCGGGCTCGGCCGCATCCCGGAGGACCGCCACGGCAGTGTCGTCGGCGAGCTCTCCGTCGAGCACAACCTGGTCATCGAGGACCTCGACTCCTACCGGCGCGGGCCGTTCCTCGACCGCCGCCGGGTCCGGGCCCACGCCGAGGCGCTCATCGAGCGGTTCTCCATCAAGGCCAAGCCGACCGACCCGATCGGGTCGCTGTCTGGCGGCAACATGCAGAAGGTCCTGCTGGCCCGGGTGCTGTCCCGCGACCCGCGGGCCGTCGTCGTCGCCCAGCCCAGCCGCGGGCTGGACGTCGGGGCCACCGAGTTCGTCCACCGCGAGCTGCTGGACCGGCGCGCCGCCGGCGCCGCCGTACTGCTGGTCTCCGAGGACCTCGAGGAGCTGCTGGCGCTGGCCGACCGGCTCGTCGTGATGTTCGAGGGCCGGATCGTCGGCGAGGTCCCGATCGCCGAGGCCACACCGGCCCGGCTGGGCCTGCTCATGGCTGGGGAGGCCGCATGAGACTCGCACTGCGCGGCACCGCTCCGCGCTGGCTGACCCCGGTGCTGCTGCTCATCACCGTGGTCGTGACGTTCGCGATCACCGCCGGGCCGATCCGCGCGGCCGGTGCCGCCCCCGGGGCGGCGTACGAGCGCTACGTGCTCACCCCGCTGTCCTCGCCGGCGTCCTTCTACGAGGTGCTGCTCGCGGCGACCCCGTTGCTGTTCACCGGCCTGGCCGTGGCGATCGCCTTCCGCTCCGGCTACTACAACATCGGTGCCGAGGGCCAGTTCCTCGCCGGCGCGATGGGCGCGACGGCCGTCGCGCTGGCCTGGCCGGACCTGCCGCGCGGGATCGCCCTGCCGGTCGCGTTCGTGGCCGGCGCGGCCGGGGGAGCCCTGTGGGCGCTGATCCCCGCGCTGCTGCGCGTCAAGTTGGACATCGACGAGGTCGTCACGACGCTGCTGCTCAACCCGGTCGCGCTGCTGCTGCTGCAGGGGATGCTGAACGGGCCGTGGCGCAACCCGGTGAACCAGTTCCCGGAGTCCCAGGCGTTCAGCGGCTCCTACGTCCTGCCGAGCGTCATCCCCGGTGCCCGCGTGCACCTCGGGTTCGTCATCGCCCTCGCCCTCGCGGTGCTCGCCTGGCTGGTGATCTCCCGGACCGCCACCGGCCTGCGGATGCGCGCCGTCGGCCTCGCCGCTCCCGCCGCCCGGTTCAGCGGGGTCTCGGTGCAGCGCACCCTGCTCGGCTCGGCCCTGGCCAGCGGCGCGATCGCCGGCCTCGGCGGCATGAGCCAGGTATGCGGCCTGCAGGGCCAGCTCACCGGGGAGATCTCGTCCAACTTCGGCTACACCGGGATCGTCGTCGCCACCCTCGGCGGCCTGACGGCTCTGGGTGTCGTGCTCGTCGCGGTCCTGCTCGCCGACATCACGGTCGGCGCGGAGTCGGCGGCCCGGGTGCTGCAGCTGCCCCCGCAGATGGGTCAGGTGCTCACCGCCGTCCTGCTGCTGGTCACGGTCAGCCTGCTGGTCTTCCGGCGCTACCGACTGGTCCTGCGCCCGTCGCGGCCACCGGCGTCCACCCGGCAACCGTCCACACCGACCGCCGAGCACGCAGGAGTCAGTCCGTGATCGACATCCTCGCGCTGATCGGCGCGATGCTCGTGGCGGCGACCCCGCTGATCTACGCGGCCACCGGCGAGGTGCTCACCGAGCGGGCCGGCATCCTCAACCTCGGCATCGAGGGCACGATGTACGCCGGTGCGTTCTCGGGCTTCCTCGTCGCGGCGAAGACCGGGTCGCCGTGGCTCGGCCTGGCGGCCGCGCTGGTCCTGGGCGTCGTGGCAGGTGCCCTGATGGGCCTGCTCGTCGTCACCCTCGGCGTCAACCAGCACGTCGCCGGCATCGGCACCACGCTGCTGCTCATCGGGGCCAGCGAGTTCACCAACCGCCTGCTGTACGGCGGCGGCGCCCTGGTCCAGATCGACAAGTTCGGGCTGCTGTTCCCCGACGTACCCGTGCTCGGTCAGTACGTCCTGACCTACGTCGCGCTGATCGTCGTCGTCCCGTTCGTGTGGTGGCTGCTGCGCGCCACCGGCTTCGGGCTGCGCGTCCGGGCCGTCGGGGAGAACCCCGAGGCGGCCGACGCGGCGGGCATCAGCGTGGCCCGGACCCGGTACGCCGCGCTCATGGGCGGCGGGGCCCTGATGGCGGCCGGCGGTGCCTTCCTCACGCTCGCCGTCGTCGGCACCTTCACGCTGAACATCAGCAACGGCCGCGGCTGGGTGTGCATCGCCCTGGTCATCTTCGCCCGCTGGCGGGTCTGGCCCGCCGTCCTCGGTGCCCTGCTGTTCGCCGGGGTCGACGCGCTGCAGCTGCAGCTGGTCATCACGCCCGCGTTCTCCGGCATCCCGCGCGAGCTGATGCTCGCCCTGCCGTACCTCGTCGTCATCGCCGCGCTGGCCGCGTCCGGCCGCGGCCTCGTCTACCCCGGCGCCTACCTCAAGCCCTACCGCCGTGCCTGACCTCCACCCCCTTACGGCCACTCGTGGCACAACCGGAGTTGATATGAGCGACGACAAGACCTTCCTGGACCTCGCCATCGAGCAGGCCCGCATCGGCCTGGCCGAAGGCGGGATCCCGATCGGGGCGGCCCTGGTCGTCGACGGCGAGGTCCTCGCGGTCGGCCGCAACCGGCGGGTCCAGTTGGGCAGCGCGATCCGGCACGGCGAGACCGACTGCCTCGAGAACGCCGGCCGCCTGCCGGCCAGCGTCTACGCGCGGGCCACGATGTACACGACGCTGTCGCCGTGCCCGATGTGCACCGGCGCGATCCTGCTGTACGGCATCCCGCGGGTCGTCATGGGCGAGAACGCCACCTTCGTGGGCGGCGAGGACACGCTGCGCGCCGGCGGGGTCGAGCTGGTCAACCTCGACTCGGCGGAGTGCCGCGACCTCATGGCCGGCTTCATCGCGGACCGGCCGTCGCTGTGGAACGAGGACATCGGCGTCGAGGAATGACCTCGGCATCGGGCAGGGTCCGACCGACCTCACCGACCTCATCGCCGGCCGGGCCACTCGTGGTCGTCGCGGGTGCGGCCGGCAAGACCGGGCTGGCCGTGACCCGGGCAGCGACGGCGGCCGGGCTGCGGGTCCGCGGGCTCGTCCACCGTCCGGAGCAGCGCGACGTGGTCCTCGCAGCCGGCGCCGTCGAGGCGGTCGTGACCGACCTGCGCGACGAGGCGTCGTTGACGGCGGCGTACGGCGGGGCCGATGCGGTGTACCACCTGGCGCCGAACGTCGACGCCGAGGAGGTACCGCTGGGCGCCCTGGCCGTCCACGTGGCGCGGCGTACCGGCGTGCGACGGTTCGTCCTTCACTCGGTCATGCACCCGTACGTCCCGACGATGCCGCACCACGTGCGCAAGGCCGAGGTCGAGCACCTCGTGCGGACCAGCGGACTGCTGTGGACGGTGCTGCAACCCGCGGCCTACGTGCAGAACCTGGTCCCCTCCGACCGGCTCGCCGTGCCGTACTCGGTGGACGCGCCGTTCACCCTCGTGGACCTGCTCGACGTGGCGGCCGCCGCGGCGCGGGTCCTCACCGAGGACGAGCACCGCTATGCGACCTACGAGCTCGCCGGCCCGACGGTGACGAGCGTGGCCGACGTCGCCCGGCTGCTGACGGAGCGGACCGGTCGCGAGGTCGCCGCGGTGCGCCTGGACCCGGACGCGTGGCAGGCCGGCCCCGGCGCGGCCCTCCCGGTCGACGCGGCCCGGGCGCTGCGCGCGATGTTCGACCACTACGACCGGCACGGGCTGGTGGGTGGCTGCCGGCCGCTCGCCGACCTGCTCGGCCGGACGCCGAACGACGTGCGCGCCGTGATCGAGCGCGAGGTCCCCGCCTCCTGACCGACCGGTTGGGCGGGTGCTGCCAACCACGGGGGCATCCCTCGGCAGCGCTTGACGTCGCTGCGCGGACGTATCCGCCCTAGCCTGACGCCCACCGCAAGCCCGTCCGACCGGAGGAAACCGCGTGGCCGAGAAGCACTCGAACGGCCCGCTCGCGGGCATCGTCGTCGTCGACCTGTCGCGGGCGCTCGCCGGCCCGCACGCGGCGATGATGCTCGGCGACCTCGGGGCCCGCGTGATCAAGGTGGAGACCCCCGGCACCGGCGACGACACGCGCGGCTGGGGGCCGCCGTTCGTCGGCCCGGAGGACGCGCAGGAGTCGACGTACTTCCTGTCCTGCAACCGCAACAAGGAGTCGATCACCCTCGACCTCAAGTCCGACGACGGTCGCGAGACCCTGACCCGGCTGGTGCGCAACGCGGACGTCCTCGTCGAGAACTTCCGGACCGGCGTCCTCGACCGGCTCGGCTTCTCGATGGAGCAGCTGCAGGAGCTGAACCCGCGGCTGGTCGTGCTGTCGATCACCGGGTTCGGGCACGACGGCCCGCAGGGCGGCCGGCCCGGCTACGACCAGATCGCGCAGGGCGAGGCCGGGCTGATGAGCCTGACCGGGCCGGGGCCGGACGACCCGACCCGCATCGGTGTCCCGATCGGCGACCTGCTCGCCGGGATGTACGGCGCGTATGGCGTCGCGGCCGCCCTCCACGAGCGGGACCGGACGGGCCGGGGCAAGGTCGTCCGCACCTCGCTGCTCGCGTCGATCGTAGGGGTCCACGCCTTCCAGGGGACCCGCTACACGGTGACCGGCGAGGTGCCGCGCGCGCAGGGCAACCACCACCCGTCGCTGGCGCCGTACGGCTCGTTCCGCTGCAGCGACGCCATCGTGCAGGTGGCCGTCGGCAGCGAGAGCCTGTGGCGTGCGTTCTCCCCGCTCGTCGGGCTCGACCCGGCGGACCCCCGGTTCTCGGTCAACCGGGACCGGGTGCAGCGCCGCGAGGAGCTCATCGACGAGATCAACGCCGCCTTCGCCGAGCGCAAGGTGGACGACGTGCTCGCCCAGCTCGACGCGGCCGGCGTACCGGCCGGTGAGGTGCGCACCCTGGACCGGGTCTACGAGTGGGACCAGACCCGTTCGCAGGGCCTGCTCGTCGACGTCGAGCACGCGACCCTGGGCCGGGTCACGCTGCCCGGGCCGCCGCTGCGTTTCGACGGCGTCGACACCTCCGTCCACCAGGCGCCGCCGACCCTCGGCCAGCACAACGCGTCCGTACGCCGCTGGCTCGACGAGCAGGACGCGGAGGGGACCGCGTGACCCGCGTCGACCGTCCGGGTGCTCTCGAGCTGCTGGACCGGGTCCTCGACCCGGGCAGCTGGAAGTCCTGGGACGAGCCACCGTCCGATCCGTCGCCGATCTCGCCCGAGTACGCGGCCGAGCTGGCCGCGGCGCGCGAGAAGACCGGTCTCGACGAGTCGCTGATCACCGGCAGCGGGACGATCCACGGCCGCCGGATCGCCGTCGTCGCCTGCGAGTTCGGCTTCCTGGCCGGCTCGATCGGCGTGGCCGCCGCCGAGCGGCTGGTGCGGGCCGTCGAGCGGGCGACCGCGGAGGGGCTGCCGCTCGTCGCGGCGCCGACGTCCGGCGGCACCCGGATGCAGGAGGGCACCGTCGCCTTCATGCAGATGGTCAAGATCTCGGCCGCCGTCGCGCTGCACCGCCAGGCGAAGTTGCCGTACCTCGTCTACCTGCGCCACCCGACGACCGGCGGCGTGTTCGCGTCCTGGGGCTCGACCGGGCACATCACGGCGGCCGAGCCGGGCGCGCTGGTCGGGTTCCTGGGGCCACGCGTGTACGAGGCGCTGTACGGCGAGCCCTTCCCGGCCGGCGTCCAGGTCTCGGAGAACCTGCTCGAGCACGGGCTCATCGACGCCGTCGTCGCACCGGAGGACCTGCGCCAGATCGCCGCCGACGCGCTCGCCGTGCTGATGGCCCCGCGGGAAGGACTGCCGGAGGTGGCGCCGCTGCCCAAGGAGGAGCTGGCCGACATCCCCGCGTGGGAGTCCATCCAGCGCTCGCGGCGCGACGGGCGCCCGACGGTCCGCGGCCTGCTGCGGTCGGCCGCCAACACCGTCACCCCGCTCCAGGGCACCGGTGAGGGGGAGACCGAGCCCGGGCTGCTGCTCGCGCTGGCCAAGTTCGGCGGCGCGCCCTGCGTCGTACTCGGTCAGGACCGCCGGCGCCAGCAGTCCCAGGGCCCGCTCGGCCCGGCCGGCTTGCGCGAGGCGCGCCGCGGCATGCGGCTGGCCGCCGAGCTGAACCTGCCGCTCGTCACCGTGATCGACACGGCCGGGGCCGCCCTGTCGAAGGAGGCGGAGGAGGGCGGGCTCGCCGGCGAGATCGCCCGCTGCCTCGCCGAGCTCGTCGTGCTGCCCGCCCCGACGGTCTGCCTGCTGCTCGGCGAGGGCGCCGGCGGCGGGGCGCTGGCCCTGCTGCCGGCCGACCGGGTGCTGTGCGCGCAGCACTCCTGGCTGTCCCCGCTGCCGCCCGAGGGCGCGAGCGCGATCATCTACCGCGACACCGAGCACGCCGCCGAGGTGGCGGCCGCCCAGGGCGTGCGCTCGCTGGACCTGCTGCGCAACGGCCTGGTGGACCGCGTGGTCGCCGAGCGCCCCGACGCCGCCGACGAACCGGCCGCGTTCCTCGCCCGGCTCGGCCAGGTGCTCGAGTACGAGCTGGTCGAGCTGCTGCACCGGGACCCCGCCGAGCGGCTGGCCGCCCGGCTGCGGCGCTACCGCACGCTCGGGACCGGATGAGCCCCGAGGGCTGGCGGAAGCCGCCAAAGCAAGGCCGTTCGTTCGGCATCCCATGCCCGTGGTCGGCGGGCCTCGCGCCCGTACGCTGCGGGAGACCGTCCGGCTCCCGCCGCCGGGTCACCCCCTGTCGCGAGGAGCAGCCGACGTGCGTGCGTTGATCGCCCTGGGCGGCAACGCCATGACCTCCGCCGACGGACAGGCCACCCCGCAGGCGCAGGAAGGCGCAATCGCGGCGGCCATGGAACGCGTCGCCGACCTGGTGGCCGCCGGCGTCGATGTCGTCCTGACGCACGGCAACGGGCCCCAGGTCGGCAACCTGCTCGTGAAGAACGAGCTGGCCGCGCACGTGGTCCCGCCCGTACCGCTCGACTGGTGCGGCGCGCAGACCCAGGCCACCGTCGGCTTCACCGTGCTGGACACCCTGGAGGCCAGCCTGTCCCGGCGCGGCATCGACCGGCGGGTCGCGGCGGTCGTGACCCGCACGCTGGTCGACCTCGACGATCCCGGCTTCAGCCGTCCGACCAAGCCGGTCGGGCGCTTCCTGCCGCGCGAGCAGGCCGAGCCGCTCATCGCGCACGGCGAGACGTGGGAGGACCGCGGCGAGAAGGGCTGGCGCCGGGTGGTCGCCTCCCCGCAGCCGGTGGAGGTGCTGGACGCGCCGGCGGTCGACGCGCTGATCGGGGCCGGCTTCCTCGTCGTCGCCGCGGGCGGCGGGGGCATCCCGGTGGCCCGCCGCGAGGACGGCTCGCTGCACGGCGTCGAGTGCGTCCTCGACAAGGACCTCACGGCGGCGCTGCTGGCCCGGACCGTCGGCGCCGACACCCTGGTGATCGCCACCGACGTGGACAACGCGATCATCGGCTACGGCACGCCGGACGCCCGTCCGCTCGGCCGGGTCACGACCAAGCAGATGCGTGCGTACGCCGACGAGGGCCACTTCGCCAGCGGCAGCATGGGCCCGAAGGTCGAGGCCGCGGTGCGCTTCGTCGAGGCCGGCGGCCGGCGCGCCGTGATCACGTCCCTCGACCGCATCACCGAGGCCGTCACCGGCCCCGACGGCGCCGGGACCGTGATCCAGAACCAGACCTGAGCCGCCGGCGCGCCGGGGGCCGATCGTCCAGACCGTCAACATCGTCAGCCAGTCCGTACGAGAGGTGGAACCAGTGCCAGAGACCCCGCAGCCCATCGAGGTCCGGAAGGTCCCGCTGCTGAACGTGAGCGACGCCTCCGGGCTCGCCCAGCTCATCGACGACGGGATCCTCGACGCCGACCGCGTCGTGGCGGTCATCGGCAAGACCGAGGGCAACGGCGGCGTGAACGACTACACCCGCATCCTCGCCGACCGCGCGTTCCGCGAGGTGCTGGTGGCCAAGGGCAGCCGGCCCATGGACGAGGTCAAGCAGATCCCGATCGTCTGGTCGGGCGGCACCGACGGGATCATCTCGCCCCACGCCACCATCTTCGCGACGGTGCCGGCCGAGTCGGCCCCGAAGTCGGACGAGCCGCGCCTGTCGGTCGGCTTCGCGATGAGCGAGAAGATCCTCCCCGAGGACATCGGCCGCGTGAAGATGATCGAGACCGTCGCCGCCGGCGTGAAGGTCGCGATGGAGCGGGCCGGGATCACCGACCCGGCCGACGTGCACTACGTCCAGACCAAGACCCCGCTGCTCACCATCGACACCATCCGGGACGCGAAGAGCCGCGGCAAGAAGGTGTGGACCGAGCACACCCACGAGTCGATGGACCTGTCCAACGCCACCACCGCGCTCGGCATCGCCGTCGCGCTCGGCGAGATCGAGATGCCGACCGACGAGCAGGTGATGGAGGACCTGTCGCTGTTCTCCGCCGTCGCGTCCTGCTCGTCCGGCGTCGAGCTGGACCAGGCGCAGATCGTCGTGGTCGGCAACGTCCGCGGCATCGGCGGCCGCTACCGCATCGGCCACTCGGTCATGAAGGACGCCCTCGACCAGGACGGCATCTGGGAGGCGATCAAGGCGGCCGGCCTCGAGCTGCCCGACCGCCCGCACCACACCGACCTCGACGGCCGGCTGGTCAACGTGTTCCTCAAGTGCGAGGCCGACCCCTCCGGCGGCGTCCGGGGCCGGCGCAACGCGATGCTCGACGACTCCGACGTGCACTGGCACCGCCAGATCAAGTCGGCCGTCGGCGGCGTCACCGCTGCGGTCACCGGCGACCCGGCCGTCTTCGTGTCGGTCGCCGCAGTGCACCAGGGCCCGTCCGGTGGCGGCCCCGTGTCCGCCATCGTCGACATGGGCGCCTGACCGCTACCTCTCCACCCGCTCGCCCGGCAGTGATCACGCGGCCATGAACGACGAACGCCCCGACCGAGACCCGGTCGGGGCGTTCGTGTCGTGCGGGCTGGCTGAGCTCTTCTTGGCGGGCTGCTTAGCGGGCCCTGCGGGCGGCCGGCGCCTGACCGGCGCGGGCTGCCAGCTCGGCCCGGGTGCGGGCCGGGCCGGCCGGGGTGC
>JAOPWV010000119.1 GCA_025965475.1 Frankiales bacterium
TGTCACCGGGGGCAACGGCAAATTTGATTTTGAAGCCACCGCCCGTGAACCGCTGATCTTCGTTGCGGAGCGTCGTGATCGAGTCGATGTAGAGCTTGCAGGTCTTGCAGGTCGGCAGACTCAGTGCCGACACGGTCTGGGGATCCCGCTCCTGAAAGCCGCGCGTGATCTCGGAGTAGAAGAACCTCACGAACTCGGCCGCGCCCTGCGCAGTCGGCGCCTGGATCCCCGACGGCACCGGACTCGGCGAAGGACTCGCGGACGCAGCAGGCGACAAGCTCGGCAGCGCCTGCGGCGACCCCGCAGAGCCTCCGCAACCGACAACGCCGGCCGTCACCGTCAGAGCAGCCGCTGCGAAGACCACGCCCGTGCGCATAGTGCGGACCCTATTCGCCGGAGCGTGACCGGTTCCTCCCTTTCCACAGGGTGCAAATCGACTTGAACCACCTGCGAGGCTGACGCCCGTGACCCAGACCCAGCCCGAGGCGGACCCACAGCCGGTGGGCGCTGTAGGCAGCACCGCGCTCCTGCGCGAGCGCGAGTTCGGGCTGCTGTTCGCCGGCCAGGCCGTCTCGACCCTGGGCGACCGGCTCGTCATGGTCGCGATGCCGTTCGCCGTCCTGTCCATCCCGGGCGCGGGCCTCGGCGATGTCGGCCTCGTCCTCGGCGCGAGCGCGCTGACCATGGCGCTGTTCGTCCTCGTCGGCGGCGTCTGGGCCGACCGGCTCCCCCGCCAGTACACGATGCTCGCCAGCGACATCGTCCGCGGACTCACGCAGGCCCTCGCGGCGATCCTGCTGCTCACCCACAGGGCCACCGTCCCGGAACTGATGGCCTTGCACGCGGTCTACGGCGCGGCCGAGGCGTTCTTCCGGCCGGCCGCACTGGGCCTCGTCCCCCAGCTGGTCCGCCGCGACCAGCTGCAGGCCGCCAATGGCTGGCTGTCCCTGAGCATGAACGTGGCGCTCGTCGGCGGCCCGGCGCTGGCCGGCGTCCTCGTGGCCGTGGCCGGTCCGGGCGGCGCGCTGGCCGTCGACGCCGGCACCTTCGCCGTCAGTGCCATCGCCCTCGCCCTGCTCCGACCGCGACCCATGGAGAGCGACGGGCCGCGCACCAGCTTCCTCAGCGAACTGACCGGCGGCTGGCGCGAGGTGCGCTCCCGCACCTGGGTCTGGTCGCTGATCCTCACGTTCTCGGCGTACCACGCCCTCGTGCTGCCGGCCCTGTTCATCCTCGGCCCGGCCGTCGCACAGAGCGACCGGGGCGGCGCCGCGGCCTGGGGAATCATCAGTGCCGGGTTCGGCATCGGCGCGGTCGCCGGCAGCCTGCTGGCCCTGCGCTGGAAGCCGAGCCGGCCCGGCCTCGTCGTCGCCGGCGCGCTCTGCATGGGGGCCACCCAGAGCGTCATCGTCGTGAGCCCGCTCCCGACCCTGGGCGTGGCAGCCCTCGAGGCCGTCACCGGCCTCGGCGTCGCGGTCTGCTTCGCCGTCTGGGAGACGGCCCTGCAGGAGCGGATCCCGGAGCAGGCGCAGTCCCGGGTCAGCTCGTTCGACTACCTCGGCTCGCTGACCCTCATGCCGCTGGGCTTCCTCATCATCGGCCCGCTCACGCACGCCCTGGGTACGACGACGACCGCTGTGGTGGCCACCGCACTCACCCTGCTGGTCGCGGCGCTGGTCGCCGCCGGACGCGACGTACGCGCCCTGCCGGCCCACCATCCGGAGCCCGCGAGGGCCCCGGCCGGGTAGTCCACAGGTATCCAGGGCAGGATCTCCCCGGTGACCGACGCCCCCGTGACCCCGCGCCGCGGCCTGCTCGGACACTCCCCTGCCCTGGACGGGCTCCGCGGCGTCGCCGTCCTCCTCGTCCTCGTCTTCCACTTCACCGGGGTCAACGGCCCGCTGCCCGGCGGCTGGGCGGGCGTCGACGTGTTCTTCGGGCTCAGCGGGTTCCTCATCACCGCGCTGCTCCTCGACGAACGCCGGGTGCACGGCCGGGTCGCCCTCGGCCGGTTCTACGCCCGCCGGGCGCTGCGCCTCATGCCCGCGCTGCTGGCCATGCTGATCGTCTGGTGCCTGCTGCTGCTCGCGTTCCACGACTCGCCCTGGCTGGCGGCCACGCCGAACGGCGACAAGCGGGGCGACCCGGTCGCCGTACTGCCCGCGCTCGGGCACGTCGCCCTCGTCATGACGTACGGCATCAACTGGCTGCACGCCTTCGAGCACAGCTACGCGCCACTCGGCCACCTGTGGTCGCTGGCCGTCGAGGAGCAGTTCTACCTCGTGTGGCCGGGCCTGCTGCTCGCCCTCCTGGTGCTCCCCCCAGCGCGTCGGGTGTGGCCGGTGATCGCCCTCGCTGGGGTGTCCGCGGCGCTGCCGTGGCTGCTGTTCAACGGCGGCGACGGGCAGAACCGCACCTACTTCGGCACCGACACCCGCGCGGTCGGGCTGCTCCTCGGTGCAGCGGCGGCCCTGATCTGGCACCGCCGCCGCGAACTCGGCCGGGCGACCCGCCTGGCCGGAGCGCGGGCCTGGGCCGGCGTGGCCGTCGTCGCCGGCATCGCGGTCTCGATGGACAACATGCCGGCGAAGTTCGTCGTCGCGCCGACCCTGCTCGGCCTGTCCGTCGCGCAGATCGTGCCGTACCTCGTCGACCAGCCGGGCGGGCTCATGGCCCGGCTGCTTCGCCCGCGGTGGCTGGTCTGGGTCGGCTGCCGTTCGTACGCGCTCTACCTCTGGCACTACCTGTGGGCGACCTGGACGCACCCGCTGCCGCTGGCGGTCGGCTTCCCGCTCGGCGTCCTCGGGGCGCTCGCCTGCACGGTCCTGTCCTGGCGGCTGGTCGAGGCGCCCTGCCTGCGGTACGCCGCGCGGTTCCGCCCGGGCATCCCGCGGAACGCCGGACACGCAGCCCGGCAGACCGCGGTCGCTCCGGCCTGACCTCTGGCCCGCTTTCTGGAGGCGGGTGTGCTCGACTGCGGTCATGCCCGAGGAGATGACCGCGGCCGAGGCCGTCGCCCTCATCGACCCGGGTGACCGCGTGTTCGTCGGCTCCGCCTGCGCCACGCCCCGGGCCCTGCTCGACGCCCTCGACGCACGCCGTCCACCGGTTCCCGGCCTGCGGCTGGTGCACTTCCTCGCCGACGGCACCGGCACCCGCTACCCGCAGGAGGTCTTCTTCGTGGGCAGCGGCCTGCGCGGGCACGTCCGGGCCGGCCACATCGACTACGTGCCGCTGTCCTCGGCGGACCTGCCGGCGCTGATCGCGTCCGGCCAGCACCGGGTGGATGTCGCGCTCATCCAGGTCTCCCCGCCGGACGAACACGGCAACTGCAGCCTCGGGGTGTCCGTCGACGTCACCCGGGGTGCCGCACTGGCCGCGCACGTGGTGATCGCCGAGGTCAACCCGGCGATGCCACGCACCGGACCCGCGTCGGTCATCCCCTGGTCGTGGATCACGGCGTTCGTGCCGGTCCCCGCGATGGTGGCCGAGTACGTGCACGAACCGGTCGGCGACGCGGCCGAGCGGATCGCGCCGTACGTCGCCCGGCTGGTCCCGGACGGCGCCACGCTGCAGATCGGCCTGGGCCGGGTGCCCAACGAGATGCTGCGCCACCTCACCGGCCGGCGCGGTCTGCGCGTGCACTCCGACGTGGTCACCGACGGGCTGGTCGACCTGCTCGACGCCGGGGTCGTGCTCGACGAGCCCGGCGCGATCGTGGCGTCGATGGCGGTCGGGACCAAGCGGCTGTTCGACCGGCTCGAGGACCCCGTCGTGGACTTCCGGCCGATCGAGCAGGTCTGCTCGTTCCAGGCGCTCACCTCGGTGCAGCGGCTGGTCTCGGTGACCCAGGCGTTCGCCGTCGACCTGACCGGCCAGGTGTGCGCCGACACCGACAGCGGGGAGCTGTACGGCGGCGTCGCCGCGCAGCCGGTGATGCACTACGCCGCATCACGGTCGCCGGGCGGACGGGCCGTCGTGTGCCTCGCGACGGAGTACCCGGACGGGTCGTCCCGGATCAAGGGGGCGCTCGCCTCCGACGAGGCGGTGGCGATCCCGCGGGCCGACGTGCACTACGTGACCACGGAGTACGGCACCGCGTACCTGTTCGGCCGGTCGCTGCGGGACCGGGCGATCGCGCTCATCGAGGTGGCCCACCCGCGGCACCGCGCGGACCTGCTGACCGCGGCGGTGGCACGCGGCCTGGTGCCGGCCGGGCAGACGCTGCGCTCGCGGGGGGCCTATCCGGGCGGCGAGGAGCGGACGGTGACGCTCACGGACGGCTCGCCGGTGCTGCTGCGGCCGGCCCGGACCGGCGATGCCCCGGCACTGCAGGACCTCTTCTACCGAATGCCGCCCGAGGACGTGTACACCCGGTTCTTCCGTCACCTGACGACCCTGCCGATGTCGACCGCCGAGCACCTGACGAGCGTGTCGTTCGAGGACGAGGTGACGTTCCTCGCTGTGATCGGCGACTGGGGCACCGAGCAGATCGTCGGCACCGCGTCGTACTACCTGGACCGGGTCACCGGCACCGCGGACGTGGCGTACATGGTCGACCCGGACTGGAAGGGCAAGGGACTGGGCGCCGCCCTGCAGCAGCGGCTGGTGTCCTACGCCCGGTCCCGCGGCGTGCGGACCCTCACGGCCGACGTGCTGATGGACAACGTCCGGATGCTGCGGCTGTTCCGGTCGAGCGGGCTACCGCTCACCACCCACACGCTGCAGGGCGTGACCGAGGTCGTGCTGACGCTGTAGCACGTCGACGGGGCAGTACGGCTGACTCGTTGACTCCCCCACTCCGGCGCGACGAGCATCGGTGTTGTTGCCGGCGCCACGCCCAGACCAACGGAGGCAGCGGTGAGCACTATCACCACGACGGACGGCACGGAGATCTTCTACAAGGACTGGGGCTCAGGCCAGCCGATTGTCTTCAGCCACGGCTGGCCGCTCTCGGCCGACGACTGGGACACCCAGCTGTTGTTCTTCCTCCAGCACGGCTACCGCGTCATCGCCCATGACCGGCGCGGGCACGGCCGCTCCACACAGACCAGCGACGGTCACGACATGGATCACTATGCCGATGACCTGGCTGCGCTGACCGCCCACCTCGATCTCCAGGACGCCGTCCACATCGGGCATTCCACCGGCGGCGGCGAAGTCGTGCACTACATCGCTCGACACGGTCAGAGCCGGGTGGCCAAAGCGGTACTGATCAGTTCGGTGCCGCCGCTCATGCTGCAGACCGAGGCCAACCCCGACGGCCTGCCGAAGAGCGTGTTCGACGGCTTCCGGGACCAACTGGCCGCCAACCGGTCAGAGTTCTACTGGGACCTGGCGGCGGGGCCGTTCTACGGCTTCAATCGGCCTGGCACGAAGTCCTCGGAAGCTATCGTCCACAACTGGTGGCGCCAGGGAATGATGGGCGGCGCAAAGCCACATTACGACGGCATCGCCGCCTTCTCCGAGACCGACTTCACCGACGACCTCAGGAAGATCACGCTCCCCGCCCTCGTCCTGCACGGCGACGACGACCAGATCGTGCCCTACGCCGACTCAGGACCCCTGTCCGCGCAGCTCTTGCCGAACGGGACGCTCAAGACCTATTCCGGATTCCCGCACGGCATGCCGACCACGCAAGCCGGAACCATCAACGCCGACCTGCTGGCGTTCATACGGTCCTGACGCCTCGGGCGTTCTACGAGACCACGCCGCAGATGGCGCTACTCCTGCCTCTGTCCTCGACATGCGGGTCCTTCGGCGCGAGGAGCAGGACAGGATCGCTGCGCTGCGACCATGCCACGATGCCCTCGGCCGGGCGCCGCTCGCCCGGGATCGCGACCGGCGTCGGCATCCGGGTCAGGCCGCCACGGGGAGCAGCAGCTGCTGGCCGGCCCGCAGGCCCGCCTGCTCGAGGTGGTTGATCCGGCGGATCTGGTCGATGACCTCGCGCGGGTCGTTGTCCGGCGCGATCCGCAGGGCGACCGACCACAGGGTGTCCCCCGGCTGCACGGTCGTCTGGGTCAGCGCGGGCCCGGCCTGGGCGGTGCCGGCGGCGTGGCTGGCCGTCCGGCCCACCGAGAACCCGACGACGAGCAGCGCGACGGCGACCAGGAGCAGCACGAGCCGGCCGCGACGCGTCAGCCGCACCGGGCCACGGCCGGCGGCGGTCACGGGGGCGACCGGCGCGCCGAACGCACCGAAGGGAGCAGCGATCGTCGTACCCGTGGCGGTGATGGTCATCGCGGTCATGTCTGGCTCCTCGTACTCGTACGGCCCGGTCGAACGGCTGTTCGATCGAACGTCTGAGCGATGTTGTACCCCATCGGGCCGACAAAAACGAGACGCGATCGAACATGTGTTTGAACTTGTCGGCCGGAACAGTTACCTTTCGCCCGTCGATCGAGGGCCGTCACCGGCTCTTTTGCGAGGCGGGAGGCACCATGGGCAGCGGGTCAGCACGCGGTACGGAGGGCTCCGCCGAGGCGGCTGACTCCGGGCGGAGCAACGTCCGTGACTTCCCGGACGGGCCGCCTGACGAGTCGGGCCTGACGCCTCGCCAGCGCAAGGTGCTCGAGGTCATCCGCGAGTCCGTCGAGCGGCGCGGCTACCCGCCCACCGTCCGGGAGATCGGCGAGGCCGTCGGCCTGACCAGCACCAGCAGCGTGTCGCACCAGCTGATGACGCTGCAGAAGAAGGGCTTCCTGCGCCGCGACCCGTCGCGCCCGCGCGCCGTCGACGTGCGGAGCCCGAGCGATGCGGCGGCCGCCGAGACGGCCCACGACGAGGCAGCCGAACGGGCCGCCCACCCGCAGCCGGCGTACGTCCCGGTTGTCGGACGCATCGCTGCCGGTGGGCCGATCCTGGCCGAGCAGGCCGTGGAGGAGGTCTTCCCGCTCCCCCGTGAGCTGGTCGGCAGCGGGACGCTCTTCCTGCTCAAGGTGGTCGGCGACTCGATGATCGACGCCGCCATCGCCGACGGCGACTGGGTCGTCGTGCGCCAGCAGCCGAACGCCGACAACGGCGACATCGTCGCCGCCATGATCGACGGCGAGGCCACGGTGAAGACCTACAAGCGCCGCGACGGGCACGTGTGGCTCATGCCGCACAACCCGGCGTACGCGCCGATCCCTGGCGACGAGGCCGTCATCCTCGGCCGGGTCGTCACGGTGCTGCGCAAACTCTGACGGGCAAGCTCCGAGAGCTCCTCAGAGCGGAACGGCAGCCACGACGACCCGGCGGCCGTCCGGGTCGAGGAAGGTCGCGCCCCAGCGGTCCCAGTACGGGTTCTCCGCCGTGACCTGCTCCGCCCCCGCGACCCGGAGCACCCGCGCCGCGTCCTGGACATCGTCGGGCGTCGGCAGGTACAGCACGAGCAGGTCGTCCCCGGTAGCCGGTAGTGGCAGCGGCCCGCCGGCCGTCAGTTCGAGCTGACCGCCGCCGGGCAGCGCGAAGAACGCGCCGTCGTACCCGTCGTGGTCGATGAAGCCGCCCGTCTCGGTCAGGCCGAGCAGTTCGCCGTAGAAGGCCCGGCAGGCGGCCAGCGACCCGGACGTGTACGCCACGCGGGTGCGGATCCAGCGCTGCCCGTCCAGTTCCTCCAGCTCCCCGATCCGGACCCGGCCGTCGGCCAGCTCCTCCACCGGCTCGGCGCCGGATCCGGTGGCCGCGCTGCCGTCGACGCGTTCTTCCGCGGAAGACCAGCGCAGCACGCCGTCGCGCAGCCGGCCGACGAGCGTGCCCGACAGCACAGCGCCGCCGTCGTACGACGCGGTCACCACGTCGTCCGGACCGGCGCGGAAGCGGTAGACGACGTCCCCGGCCCGCAGCGTGCGCCCGTCGAGTGTCACGCGTCCGATCCTGTCAGGTCCGGACACGGCTCCGCCCGGGACCAGAGCGGTCCCGGGCGGGTCGGTGGAGCAGGGATCAGGCGACGGCGTACGAGGTCAGCTCGGCGGCCAGCCCCGGGCCGACGCGCGCCTCCAGGCGGGTGCCCTCGTCCAGGTGCTCCTCGACGAGGACCTCACCTTCGGAGTGGATCCGGGAGACGAGCGACCCCTCGGCGTACGGCAGCACCACGTGCACGTGCGTGTCCGGGTGCGGTACCTCGGCCTCGAGCAGCGCCAGCAGGTCGTTCAGACCCTCGCCGGTCTTCGCGGACACGAGCACGCAGTGCTTCTCGCGGCGCTGCAGCCGGCCGAGCACCAGCGGGTCGGCGATGTCACTCTTGTTGACCACGACGACCTCGGGGATCCCGGTCGCGCCGATGTCGGCGAACACCGCGCGCACCGCAGCGAGCTGCGACTCCGGGTCGGGGTGCGAACCGTCGACCACGTGCAGGATCAGGTCGGCGAACTGCACCTCCTCCAGCGTCGAGCGGAACGCCTCGATCAGCTGGTGCGGCAGGTGCCGGACGAACCCGACGGTGTCGGCCAGGGTGAAGTCGCGGCCGGACGGCGTAGCCGCCTTGCGGACCGTCGGGTCGAGGGTGGCGAACAGTGCGTTCTCCACCAGGACCCCGGCGCCGGTGAGGCGGTTGAGCAGCGAGGACTTGCCGGCATTGGTGTAGCCGGCGATCGCCACCGACGGCACCTTGTGGCGCTCGCGTTCCTGCCGCTTGGTGTCGCGGGCGGTCTTCATGAGCTTGATCTCGGCGGCGAGCTTGGCCTTGCGGGTGCGGATCCGCCGGCGGTCGGTCTCGATCTTGGTCTCACCGGGACCACGTGTGCCGACGCCGCCGCTTGAGCCACCGGCGCCACCGCCCTGCCGGGACAGTGACTCACCCCAGCCGCGCAGGCGCGGCAGCATGTACGTCATCTGGGCCAGCTCGACCGGCGCCTTGCCCTCTCGCGAGGAGGCGTGGGTGGCGAAGATGTCGAGGATCAGCCAGGTCCGGTCGATGACCTTGACCTTGACGATCTCCTCGAGCTTGCGCAGCTGGCCGGGGCTCAGCTCGCCGTCGCAGATGACGGTGTCGGCGCCGGTCTCGACGACGATGTCGCGCAGTTGCTTGGCCTTGCCCGAGCCGACGAACGTCGCCGGGTCCGGCTTCTGGCGGCGCTGCATGAGGCCGTCGAGCACCTCGGCGCCCGCGGTCTCGGCCAGGGCGGCGAGCTCACGCATCGAGTTCTCGGCGTCCACGACGTCGCCGCCGGTCCACACGCCGATGAGGACGACGCGCTCGAGGCGCAGCTGGCGGTACTCGACCTCGGTGACGTCCTCGAGGTCGGTCCGGATGTTGGCGACCCGCCGGAGCGCCTGGCGCTCCTCGAGGTCGAAGCCCTCGCCCTCGAGCTCGTGAAAGCCATCGATGGCGGGCAGCAGGTCGTCGTCGAGGACGACGGCATCGTCGAAGGAGGTGATGGGTGTGGGAGCGGTTACTGAAGTCATCGCTGACACAACGCTCCGGGTGGCTTTCGTCATCCCGCTCAGCGTGACACGGACAGGGGGTGCCTGTCGCCCCGGTTAGGCCCCGAGGACCGCTTTGTGCAGCGCACCGAGCAGATCGGCGAGCTCGATCCGCTCGTCCGGGCTCAACGCGTCGTACGGCAGGGCAGCCCCAACGGCGGTCAGATCCTCGGCCGCGTCCCAGCGCGCCTTGTGCGGCGCCGGGTCCGGATAGGGCTCCGGCCACTCGAAGAAGGCGGCGTTCGCGGCGCCGTACGTGCCGGCCACGATCGCCTCGAGCGGGCCGAGACCGACCGCGGTGACCGCCGCGACGTGCACCGCGCCGCGGTGCTCGCGCATGACCATGAGGAGCTGGGCCAGTCGGCCCGGGAGGTCCTCCGGCAGCGGCAGAGCCCGCCAGCCGGCGAACAGCGGCAGTCCGGCGGGCTCGGCGTACCGGACGACCCGCTCCAGCAGTTCGGCGGCCCGCTCGATGCCGGGCTGGCCGGTGAGGTGCTTGCGGCCCCAGGCGTTGCACAGCCCGGCGTAGGCCCGCGCGGCCGCGGGCGGCGGCATGACCTCACGGCCCTGGTCCCAGGCGGCCGTGACGACGGCCGGCGGGAAGAACGCGAACGCCGCGACGACGACCTCGGCGGGTACGTCGCCGAGCGCGCCGCCGCGACCGAGGTGGTAGAGCGGGCGGGACCGCAGGCCGAGGTCGCGACCCTTGGCCCGCGTGTCGGCGCTGAGCATGAAGCCCTCGCCGAGCCGCAGGATCGGCTCCTTGACGGCAGCGGCTGCCTCGGCGGGGGTCACGGGCTCTCCAGCCTGTCGCAGCGGACCTCGCCGGAGGCGAGGAGGACGGCCGGGCCGGCCAGCAGTACGTGGCCGTCCTCCCGCCAGGTCACGCTGAGCCGACCGCCGGGCACGTCGACCGTGTAGGTCGTGCCGAGCGGCGCCTCGTCCCGGAGCACCGTGGCCACGACGGCGGCGCAGGCTCCGGTCCCGCAGGAGCGGGTCTCGCCGACGCCCCGCTCGTGGACGCGCATCCGAATGTGCCCGGGCCCGACGTCCTCGACGTACTCGACATTGAGGTCCTTGCGCGACGGGTCGAGCACGCCGAGCGCCGCGACCGAGGCGACCGGCACGACCGCATGCGGGTTGCCCATGTCGACGAAGGTGCCAGGCACCCCGTCGATGTCCACGGACTCACCGACGACCGCGCGGCCCATGTCGACCGTCACGTCGCCGTCGAACTCGACGTCGACCTCCTTGACGCCGCCGCGGGTGGCGAGGCGCAGGTGGCCAGGCCGAGCGAGGCCGGACTCCACGAGGTAGCGGGCGTAGACCCGCACCCCGTTGCCGCACATCTCGGCGATCGAGCCGTCCGCATTGCGGTAGTCCATGAACCAGCGGGCCTCGTCGGCGTACGGCGCACCGTCCTGGACGTGGGCGGCCTGGACGACGCGGAGCAGCCCGTCGGCGCCGATCCCGGCCCGGCGGTCGCACAGCCGGCGGACGTCGTCCGCCGTCAGGTCGAGCAGGCCGTCCGGGTCGGGCACGACGACGAAGTCGTTCTCCGTACCGTGGCCCTTGACGTAGCGCAGGCGGGTTCCGGGAGTCACGGCACGAGCCTATGCCGGGCCTGGGCCAGGAGATCGCCGCCGACATCGAGCCAGTGGATGCGCGGGTCGCGGCGGAACCACGCTCGCTGGCGCCGGACGAACCGCCGGGTGGCCACCTTGGTCGCCGCCCTGGCCGCCGGCTCGTCCCAGGTCCCGTCGAGCATCGCGAGCACCTGCCCGTAGCCGAGCGCCCTGCTCGCGGTGACGCCGCCCCGCAGGCCGGCATCCCGCTCGAGCCGGCGTACCTCCTCGACCAGCCCCTGCTGCCACATCCGGTCGACCCGCAGGTCGGTGCGCTCGGCCAGCTCGGGGCGGTCGAGCCCCAGGTAGGTCGTCGGGTAGTGGGCGTCGTACGCCGTCATGGCGCCCGGCATCGAGCCGGTCAGCAGGACCACCTCGAGCGCGCGCACGATCCGCCGCCCATTGGTCGGCTCCATCCGGCTCGCCGCGTCCGGGCTCAGCCCGGCGAGCCGCTGGTGCAGGCGCAGCGGCCCGTACTCGGCGAGCTCGGCCTCCAGCTCCGCCCGCAGCGCCGGGTCGGTGCCGGGGAACTCCAGGTCGTCGAGCGCGGCCCGTAGGTACAGCCCGGAGCCGCCGACCAGCACCGGCGTCACACCGCGGGCCAGGAGGTCGTCGATCACGGCGCGCGCGAGCTGCTGGTACTCGGCAGCGGTCGCGGTGTGCGTGACGTCCCAGACGTCGAGCAGGTGGTGCGGGATGCCGAGCCGCTCGGCCTCGGTGAGCTTGGCGGTGCCGACGTCCATGCCGCGGTAGAGCTGCATCGAGTCGGCGTTGACGACCTCACCGCCGAGCTCGCGGGCCAGCACGACGCCGAGGTCGGACTTGCCGGTGGCGGTGGGGCCCACGACGGCGATCACCTGGGGCTGCTGCACAGGAGCGGACTGTACGGAGGCGGCGGCGGGGTGCCGCGCGCGAGGTGCGGCTGGCGAGGTAGTGGACGGGCGGGCGGGGCCCCCGGTCAGGCGGGGGCGCCGACGCGCGGCATCCCGAGCAGTACGCCGGGGGTACGCGGCGCGCGGCCGCCCGCCCAGGCGTCACCCGCGGCCGTCCGCCGGTGCGAGAGGACCGGCCCCTCGGAACGCAGGTAGTGCGGTGCCGCGCCGGTCACGACGGCCGTCACCACGTCGCCCGGCCGGGCCCCGTCGGCGCGGGTCAGGTGCACGAGCCGGTTGTCGCGGGCCCGCCCGGTCATCCGCTCGGCGGTGTCCTTGCGGCCCTCACCCTCGGACAGCAGCACCTCGACGGTGCGCCCGACCTGGGTCTGCATCCCGGCGTACGTCATCCGCTCCTGGAGCTCGACGAGGCGCTCGTACCGCTCCTGCACCACCTCGCGCGGCACCTGGTCGGGGTAGGTGGCGGCGGGGGTGCCGGGGCGCGGGGAGTACTGGAAGGTGAAGGCGCCGGCGAACCGGGAGGCCTCGACGACCCGCAGCGTCTGGGCGAAGTCGGCCTCGGTCTCGCCCGGGAACCCGACGATGATGTCGGTGGTGATCGCGGCATCCGGGATCTGTGCGCGCACCCGGTCGATGATCCCGAGGAACTTCTCGCTGCGGTAGCTGCGGCGCATCGCCTTGAGGACGGCGTCGCTGCCGGACTGCAGCGGCATGTGCAGGCTCGGGCACACCGCCGGCGTCGCGGCCATCGCCTCGATCACGTCGTCGGTGAAGTCGCGCGGGTGCGGGCTGGTGAACCGGACCCGCTCCAGGCCGGTCTGCCCGACGGCCCGTAGCAGCTGCCCGAACGCGTCCCGCTCGCCGAAGGAGCGGCCGTAGGAGTTGACGTTCTGGCCGAGCAGGGTGACCTCGAGGACGCCCTGCGCCACGAGCATGTCGACCTCGCGCAGGATGTCGCCGGGCGTGCGGTCCTTCTCCTTGCCGCGCAGGCTCGGCACGATGCAGAAGGTGCAGGTGTTGTCGCAGCCGACGCTGATCGAGACCCAGGCGCTGTACGTCGACTCCCGGCGCGCGGGCAGCGTGGACGGGAAGACCTCGAGCGCCTCGAGCAGCTCGACCTGGCTCTCCTGCTCGACCCGGGCGCGTTCGAGCAGGACCGGCAGCGAGCCGACGTTGTGCGTGCCGAACACGACGTCGACCCACGGCGCCTTGGTCGTGATCAGGGCCTGGTCCTTCTGGGCGAGGCAGCCACCGACCGCGATCTGCATGCCCGGCGTGCTGTCCTTGACCGGCTTGAGGTGCCCGAGGTTGCCGTAGAGCCGGTTGTCGGCGTTCTCCCGCACCGCGCACGTGTTGAACACGACGACGTCCGGCGTCTGGTCGGGCTGCACGGGCACGTAGCCGGCCTCGTCGAGCAGCCCCGAGATGCGCTCGGAGTCGTGCACGTTCATCTGGCACCCGTAGGTGCGGACCTCGTACGTCCGGGCGTCAGTCATGGCAGGTCAACTGTAGATCGAGGCCCGGCCGGACAGGCGCCCCACAGCCCGCGGCCGCCCGCCCGGGCCCGCTCCTCGACGGCCCGGAGAGGCGCGAGATGCCGCGAGTTGGGCGGCACGTGCAGCACCCGCGCATACCCCTCCCGCAGCAGCAGCTCCTCGACGCTGGCGCCGTCGGCGGTCCAGACGTAGAGCAGCAGCCGCCCGTACCGGTCGCGCAGCTCCCGGTCCGGCTGCACGCGCACGCGGGCGCCGACGGGCAGCAGCGCGGCGGTCCGGCGGGACGCCTCCCGACCGAAGCAGCCCGGCATGCCGAACGTCTCCGGGGCGTCGATAGCCAACAGGCGGACCCGGGTCGGCCGGGCAGGCAGCGGGCCGGAGCCGGTCCCCCGCAGCCACACCGTGTCGCCGTCGACGTGCCGGGAGACGACCGCCTCCTGGGCCGCGGCGGGGACGGCCAGCGCGGTCGGGTCGGAGGCCGGGGCGCTCGTGCAGCCGGCGAGGAGCAGCCAGGCGACCGCCGGCGAGGCGAACAGGAGTCGACGCATGACCGGACTGTCGCGGAGGGCACCGACTGTCCGGCGCGCCCGTCCACAGCTACAGGGCGAGGACCTGCACGAGGTCGCGAGCGGCCTGGCCGCCCTCCTCGATGGCGATGTCGAGCGCTCGGGTCACGTCGAGGTCGTCGACAAGCGCGGCCAGCACGGCGGACTCCGCGGCTGACGAGCCCGAGCCGGGCTGCCCCGCGGCGGCGTGCAGGGCGTCGAGCCGATCGGCCGCCCGGGTCAGCAGGTCTGGCGTGTAGTCCCACGGGGTGTTCCACGGCCGGTCGAGCAGCAGGGTGCGCACCACCCGGCCATTCGTCTGCGACACCAGGTCGGAGGCGAACACGAGATTGCCGGTGGACTTGGCCATCTTCTCACCGTTGATCCGCACGGTGCCGACGTGCATCCAGGCCCGGGCGAACGGCGTGACGCCCGTCGCCGCCTCGGCCTGCGCGGCCTCGTAGGCGTGGTGCGGGAAGCGCAGGTCGGCACCGCCCGCGTGCAGGTCCAGTGCCGAGCCGTACGTCGACAGCGCCATCGCCGTGCACTCGGCGTGCCAGCCGGGCCGGCCAGGGCCCCACGGGCTCGGCCAGGCCGGCTCCCCCTCGGCGCTGGCCTGCCACACCGCCTGGTCGAGCGGGTCCTGCTTGGCCGGGTCCTCGACGCGGCCGCCATTGGCGGCGAGCAGCTTCAGGGCGTCCTCGCGGAACAGCCCCGCGCGGTCGGCCACCGCGGCTCCCCGGAAGTAGACGCTGCCCTGGGACACGTAGGCCGCGTCGGCCTCGAGCAGTGCGGCGGCCAGCTCGACGACCTGCGGCACGAACGAGTGGGCGCGCGGCTCGTGGGCCGGCCGGCGTACGCCGAGGGCGTCCATGTCCCGCTCGAAGTGGAACTGCTGCACCGCCGCGAACCGGTCGTAGTGCGCCCCGGCGCGGCTGGCCGCCTCGAACAGCACGTCGTCGACGTCGGTGATGTTGCGGCAGACCTCGGTCTGCACCCCGAGCCGGCGCAGTACCCGCTCGGCCGCGTCCGCCCAGACGAACGTCGCCGCGTGACCGAGGTGCGTGACGTCGTACGGCGTCACGCCGCACACGTAGATCCGGGCGCGCCCGACGACGGACAACGGCGAGCCGCCGAGGCGCAGGCGGGGCGGGCTGGTCGGGGCGGTGGTCACGGTGCTCCTCGGGGTGGTGCGGCGGGACCCGCTCAGCCTGCCATCACTCAGCCGAGTGGGCCGTCCAGGTCCGCGAGCTGCTCGAGCAGCCGCTCGTCCTCACCCTCGGCGGCGAGCGCCTCGCGGACGACCGCGAAGGCCAGCCCGGCGGAGTAGCCCTTGCGGGCGAGCAGCCCGGCCAGCCGGCGCACCCGGGCGTCCACGGGCAGGCCGCGGGTGGTGCGCAGCTTGCGGTCGACCAGGGCGCGGGCGGTGGCCCGCTCCTGCTCGGGGTCGAGGGTGCCGACCGCGGCAGCGGCCACCTCGTCCTCGACACCCTTGCGCCGCAGCTCCTGCGACAGGGCGCGGCCGGCCAGCCCGCGGCCGTTGTGCCGCGAGGCCACCCACATCTGCGCGAACAGCGCGTCGTCGATCAGCCCGACCTCGGCGAACCGGCTCAGCACCGTCTCGGCGGCCTCCTCGGACACGCCCTTCCTGGCCAGCACGGCGGCCAGCTCCGCCCGCGTGCGCGGGGCGAACTCCAGCTGCTGCAGGCAGATCTGCCGGGCCACCGACTCCGGATCGGCGAGCGGCTCCGCGGGCCCGTCCTGGGGCGGCTCGGCGCCCCGTCCCCAGCGCCCACGGCCGCCCGTCCCACGGGAGGAGGGCCGGGACGCCTCTCTCACCGCCGTACCTACAGGTCGACCGGGACCGGCGCGACCATGTCGGCGGCGGCATCGGCGTCTGCGTCGATGACCACGCCGATCCCGAGCTTCTCCTTGATGCGCTTCTCGATCTCGTCGGCGAGGTCGGGGTTGTCCCGCAGGAACGCGCGGGCGTTCTCCTTGCCCTGGCCGAGCTGGTCGCCCTCGTACGTGTACCAGGCACCGGACTTGCGCACGATGCCCTGGTCGACACCGACGTCGATGAGCGAGCCCTCGCGGCTGATCCCCTGGCCGTAGACGATGTCGAACTCCGCCTGCTTGAACGGCGGTGCCACCTTGTTCTTGACGACCTTGGCGCGGGTGCGGTTACCGACGGCGTCGCCGCCGTCCTTGAGCGTCTCGATGCGCCGGACGTCGATGCGGACCGACGCGTAGAACTTCAGCGCCTTGCCGCCCGTCGTCGTCTCGGGCGAGCCGAACATGACGCCGATCTTCTCGCGCAGCTGGTTGATGAAGATCGCGGTCGTGCCGGTGTTGGACAGCGCGCCGGTCATCTTGCGCAGCGCCTGGCTCATCAGGCGGGCCTGCAGGCCGACGTGACTGTCGCCCATCTCGCCCTCGATCTCGGCGCGCGGCACGAGGGCGGCCACCGAGTCGATGACGATGATGTCGAGCGCGCCCGAGCGGACCAGCATGTCGGCGATCTCCAGCGCCTGCTCCCCCGTGTCGGGCTGGGAGACGAGGAGCGCGTCGGTGTCGACGCCGAGCTTCTTCGCGTAGTCGGGGTCGAGGGCGTGCTCGGCGTCGATGAACGCCGCGATGCCGCCAGCCGCCTGCGCGTTGGCCACGGCGTGCAGCGCGACCGTCGTCTTGCCGCTGGACTCCGGGCCGTAGATCTCCACGACCCGGCCGCGCGGGAGACCGCCGATGCCGAGGGCGACGTCCAGCGCGATCGAGCCGGTCGGGATGATCCCGATCGGGACGCGCACCTCGTCGCCGAGCCGCATCACCGAGCCCTTGCCGAAGTTCTTGTCGATCTGCGCAAGGGCCATCTCGAGGGCCTTCTCGCGGTCCGGTCCTGCCATGAGCTTCTCCGTGGGTTCGACGAGCGGGCGGCTCGTTGCGGCTGTCCGATCGGCGGTGACGTTAGGAGCGCCCTGCGACAGGAACGGCCTGTCGGGAACACCCTGTGGACACCCGGACAGGACGAGACGCTAGACCGAACACCTGTTCGAAGCCACCCGACACGCCGGTGTGGGAAACGTCAGCGGCCGGGGAGGACCGTCAGCGATCGGCCGGCGGCACTGCGACCGCGGCGCACACGGCCCGCCAGACCAGCTTCGCGTCGTCGCCCTCGTCGAGCGCCTGGTGGACGGTCCGGCCGCCGAGCGTGGCGAGCACCTGGTCGCGGGCGTACGAATCCGCATAGGCAGCCCCGAACTGCTTCTCCATCCGGGACCAGAACTCCGTCAGACGCACGCGACCCAGGCTAGGTCAGCGGCCGAGCCTGTCGCGGGCCACCCGCGCGACCGCCCGGTGGAACGGGTCCACGTCGATCCCGCGCAGCCTGCGGAACCGGCGCCGGGCGCGGATCACGCCGAGGAGGCCGACGCCCCAGGTGAGGTACTGCACCGACATCGCGATCCGGAAGTCCGTCAACGTGTAGGTGTCCCGGCCGCCCGGCGCCAGCAGGTCGAGGACGAGCCCGATCATCAGGATCGTGACCAGCGCGGCGACGAAGCCCCCGACGTTGACGATGCCGGTGGCGCTGCCGATGCGGGTCGGCGGGTTCTCGGTCCGGGCGAAGTCGAACCCGACCATCGCCCCGGGGCCGTTCGCGGCCAGAACGACGACCAGCAGCACGAGCAGCGCCATCGGCGCCGGGCCCGGCCAGGCGAGCACGAGCGCCCACGCACCCGCGCTGGACAGCACGATGGCGAGCACCGGTACCGACCGGCGGTACGGGAACCGGCCGACGAGGTGTCCCAGCACCGGCCCGACGACCATCGCGACCACGACCAGCAGGGTGAGCAGCAGACCCGCCTCGGCCGGCGTACGGCCCTCCCCCACCACGAGGAACGGATAGCCCCACAGCAGCGCGAACACCGTCCCGGGGAACTGCACGACGAAGTGCATCCAGAGCCCGAGCCGGGTGCCCGGCTCCTGCCATGCCTCCTTCAGCCGGCGCAGCACCTCGGCCGTGTTGGCCGGCGGCACGACGACCCCGGTGCCGGGCGGCATGTCCCGCACCCCGAGCGCCACCACCAGCCCGACGACGAGCCCGACGGCTCCGGCCAGCTCGAACGTGCGGGTCCAGCCGAAGGTGTGCAGCAGCGCGACCAGGGGGTACGCCGCCGCGACCTGGCCGAGCTGCCCGACGAGCCCGGTGATCTGGCTCATGACCGGCACGCGGCGCGGCGCGAACCACAGCGCCACCAGCCGCAGGACGCTGGTGAACGTCAACGCGTCGCCGGCCCCGACGAGCACGCGCGCGAGGACCGCCAGGCCGACCGAGTGCGAGGTCGCCAGCAGCAGCTGCCCGAGCCCCATGACGACCGCGCCGGTCGCGATGAGGCGGCGCGAGCCGACCCGGTCCAGCAGCGCGCCGACCGGGACCTGCAGCCCGGCGTACACCGCCAGCTGGAGGACGCCGAACAGGCTGAGCACCGCGGCGGTCGCACCGAAGCGCTGCTGCGCCGTGACGCCGGTGACGCCGAGGGAGGAGCGGTGGAAGACGGCGACCGCGTACGCCAGGGCGCCGATGCCCCACACGAGCCAGGCCCGCGTCGGTGTGCGCAGGACGACGTGTCCGTCTGCTGTCTCGGCGCTCACCCCCACGACGGTACGGCGTACCCCGTGCACTCTGGGAGGCAACCGAACCGGTCCCGCATGCGTCCTGGGACCGACGGTGTCCGAGGGGGAGCGTGATGGACCAGGCGCAGGGCGAGGCGTTCGACGCCTTCGTGCGGTCCCGGCACTCCGCGCTGCTCCGGTACGGCCACGTGCTCACCGGCAACCCGCACGCGGCGGCCGACCTGGTGCAGGACGCCCTGGAGCGCACCGGCCTGGCCTGGTCGCGGGTGCAGCGCCAGGACGACCCGGAGGGCTACGTACGCCGGGTCATGACCAACCGGCACATCAGCATGTGGCGGCGGCTGCGCCGGGAGCGGCTGGTCGCCGACGCCCCCGAAGCGGCGTACGACGAGCCGGCGCCGCGCGCGGAGGACGCGATCTGGGCCGCCCTGGCACAGCTGCCGCGCCGGCAACGCGCCGTGCTGGTCCTGCGCTACTACGAGGACCTCAGCGAGGCACAGATCGCGCGGGTCCTGGACTGCGCTCCGGGGACGGTCAAGAGCCAGGCGTCGAAAGGTCTCGCGACGTTGCGGGCCCATCTCGCCGACAGGGAGGCGTCATGGACGAGCTAGAGCAGGACCTGCGGCGGACGCTGCACGACCCGGCCCGCGAGGTGATCGCCGACCACGACCCGGTCGCGACGGTCCGGACCGGCATGCACCGCCGACGGAGGGACCGCGCGATCGTGGGCTCCGCGGCCACGGTGACGGCGCTGGTGGCGGCGGTGGCCCTGCTCGTGCTGCCCTCCTCCGGGAGCTCGCGTGGCATGGTCGCCGACCCCAAGGCGTCGGCGACCGACACGGCCTCCACCCCCGCGCCCTCCCGCGCGGCGACCCCCATCGCCCGGCCCCCCGGCGGACCGGTCCCCACCGGATTCACGGCCACCGACCTGTCCTTCGTCTCCGCGACGCGGGGCTGGGCGCTCGGCACCGCCCCGTGCACGACCGCGCCCTGCACCTCACTGCTGCGTACCGCCGACGGCGGCGCGAGCTGGACGGGCGGCCCCGCGCCCAAGGCGTACCTGCCCGACGGCACGACCGACTGCTCGCTCCTGCCCTGCGTCACCGGGATCCGGTTCGCCGACGGCCTGCACGGCTACGCCTACGGCGGCGCGCTGTTCACCACCGGCGACGGCGGGTCGACGTGGACCCGCGAGACCGCGCCGTACGTCGAGGCGCTCGAGCCCTCCGGCAACGACGTCGTCCGGGTGGTGCGGACGATGGACGGCTGCCCGCCCGGCTGCTCCTACCTCGTGGAGCGGGCGACGGTCGGGTCGACGACCTGGGCGCGCTCGGCCTCGCCGGCCCTGCGGGGCAACGCCGCGCTGCTCCGGCGCAATGCGGAGGACGCGTACCTGTTCCTGCCCAAGAACCCGGCCGGCGGCGCCGGCGACGCGCACGCGCAGGTCGCGGTCAGCCACGACCGGGGCCGCACCTGGACCGACCGGCCGGACCCGTGCGGGCCGGTCCAGCAGGACAACCCGGCGGAGACCGACGCGGCCGACGCGACCACGACCCCCGACGGCACGCTGGTCGTGCTGTGCAAGGCCCGGTCGGCGGGCCGGCCGGACGCGCTGCGCGTCTCCACCGACCGCGGCGCCACGTTCGGCCCCGCGCTCGGCCTGCCCACCGGAGCCACCGCGTTCGCCGTGGCCGCGGCCTCCCGCGACTCTGTGGTCGTGCGGACGAGCCGGGCCGGGTCCACCGCCGAGCTGGTCCGGACCGCCGACGGCGGCCGCACCTTCACGACCGTCCTGCGGACGGCGGAGGCGGACGTCCCGACGCGCGGCTTCCTGGCCTTCACCACCAGCACCGTCGGGACCTGGAGCGACCCGCGCGGCGCATTGGTCTGGCGCACCGCCGACGCCGGCGCCACCTGGACGCCGTACGCCTACCGCTGACTAACGGTGACTGGTGAAGTGCACCGCCTGCTGGAAGGTGGGGCGGTTCTGCCAGTCGATGCCACGCACGCCGACGATGCCGGCCGTCACGTGCCGGATGAAGTCGTCGCTCTTGTCGTAGGTCAGCCCGGTCACGTCGCTCCTGCTCTGCGCGGCGAGCGAGGCCTGCACCGCGGCGTGCAGCGACGCCCGCAGCCGGCTCCGGCAGACGTCCAGCCGGCCGCCGCCGCAGTAGGTGCGCGAGTACCGGCCGGCGACCGGCTTGCCGAGCGCCTGGCGCAGGTCCTTGCTGACGTACCCGTACCAGGGCACGCCGTTGAACGCCGAGCCTCGGCCGAGGCGCGGGTGGTCGTCCACGTCGGCGGGCAGCTCGTCGGTCAGGCCGCCCAGCGTGCCGCGCAGCACGTCCTTCGGCAGCGAGAAGGACGGGCTGCCCGCGACCCCCGCACCGGCCGGGTCCCACCAGGTGTCGAGCAGGTCGATCGCGGCGGGGTGCGCGTACGCGCCGGTGCGCGCCCGGTCGACGCGTTGCGCGCCGGCCTTCACCCAGGCCCGCAGCAGGGCGACGGCCTTGCGGTCCTGCGGATCGGTGGGCGTACCGATCACGTCCAGGGCGTACGGCAGGTCGTACTTCGCGCGCACGTCGACCGTGCCGCCGGCCATCATCGCGTCGACGAGCTGCGGGCGGGTGACCTTGCGGCCGCCCGCGATCCGCGCCTTCACCTCGTCCTCGAGGGCGAGTGACCGGTAGACCGGCCCGTACCCCCAGCTGTTGTCGGCCGCGGAGAAGCCGGGCGCGGGCTTGTTGTTCCACGAGACGAGGTAGCCCTGCGGCGGGTTGACCGCCCGGACGTGCTTGTCGAACGGCAGGACGCCCTTGGCGTCGTACGCCGCGTCGCCCCAGCGCGGCAGGTCCCAGTCGTAGCCGGTGGGCCGGTTCGGCAGCAGGCCCGAGGAGAAGTACGCGATGTCCCTGGAGTCCGTGTAGAACCAGTTGAACGTGTAGTCGATCGCGTTCACGGCCTTCTGGAAGCTCGCCGCGTCCTTCACGTACGACGGGTCCTGCAGCCGCGCGAACCCGACCACGGAGTCGACCTCGTGGTTGTAGGTCGTGCGCTCGGTGACGACGGCGACCGGCTTGCCGCCGACCGTGGTGCGTAGCTGGACGACGCCGTGCCGGGTCTTCAGGACGAGGAAGTTCAGCGTCTGCGGGGCGGCCGGTGCCGCGGCATCGGGGTTGCCGCTTTCGGTGTGGGTGTACTGCTCCATCGGCGTGCACCTCCCGCCGACGAGGTACGACGTCGAGCGGACCGTCGCCGTGCTGCCGTCGGTGTTGCACAACCGCTCGACGACGGTGTCGACGATGTCGTTGGACGCGCTCGTCGCCGACCACGCGTAGTCGACCCCGTGGCCGAGCTCGACGACCAGGTTGGTGCCGGCGAACGAGACCCCGCGGGCCGAGACCCCCGGCCCCTGCAGGTCCTGTTCCACGAGCAGCTGCGGGGTGTAGTAGCCGGTCTGCGGGCCGAACACGACGGTCGGGTGGCCGCCGTCCGAGTGCCTGGCGTCGACGAGCAGGGCGTTGCTCATGCCGTGCTGCTTGAGCCCCAGGTCCATCGGCCCGAACGGCCCGTCGATGACGCCGAACGACGGCACGGCGAGCGGCACCGGTACCGGCGTGGTCGAGCCGCCCGCGTCCGAACCGGTCCCCGGTGCGGTCGCGGTGGGCCTGAGGTCCGGGAGGGCGACGCCGGGCAGCTTCGGGTTCACCTTGCCGCCGCCGTACGCCTGCACCGCCGGGCTGGTGGTCGGCGCCTCCGGGTCGTTCTTCGCGCGCAGGTCGTCGAAGATCTGCCGGGCCGTCGCATCCCCGTACTTCGCCGCGAGCTGCTGGTACCAGCGGGCGTTGTCGGCCTCGCCGCCGCCGCCCTTGCCGAAGATGCCGCCGACGAGGGAGGCGATGTAGACGATGTCGGCGCGGGTGTACGGCACCGGGGCCTTCTGCAGGGCGGCGTACTCCGCCGGGCAGTTCGGGCCGAGTCCGCTGCCCGGGTTGCCGGGCACCGGCACCGAGCCGGCCGCCGGGCAGAGCGCCGCCTGCGCGGCGTTCATCCCGGCCAGCATCGCGTCCAGCCCCGCGAGCAGCTTGCGGCCCTCCGCGCCGTACCGCGTGACGACGTTGCTGACCTGCTGTTCCGCCTGCTCAGGGGTGTACGGCGCGATCCGCAGCTGGGCCTGGTCCATCGCGATGTTGGCCGGCGTCGGGCCGACGAACTCGGCCATCCGGGCCGCACCGGTGTGCCGCAGCACGTCGGTGAGGAACATCCGGTCCTGGATGTTCGCGTAGCCGGCGCCGAACTCGACGTTCTCGAAGGTGCTGCCGGTGATGTGCGGGACCCCGAACCTGTCGCGCTCGATGGTCACGCCCGGCCGCGGCGTCTCGGTGCTCACGACGTCGGCGGCCGCGACGCCGAGGCGCGCGTCCTTGTAGTAGCGGGTCAGCGCGGCCTCGTCGAGCTGCCCGGGCTTGGTCTTGGCCAGGGCGTCGTACATCTCGAGCTGATCGGCGAAGTTCTTGGGGTTGGAGCCGTCGGCCGTCGTGAGCGCGCCCTTCGGGTCGCCGGGGGTCGAGACGGCGCCCGGCAGCGCGGTCAGCCCGAGCTGGGCCAGCGTCGGCACGTCGACGTTCCCGCGTGACCCCGGTGGCAGGATGTCGAGCACCTCGCCGTGCCGGCTGTACGCCGTCGGGTCGAGGGCGGCGCCGGCGGCCGGCGCCGCCGCGAGCGCGGCCCCCAGTACGGCCAGGCCGGCAATTGCGCCGAAGGCGGCACGACGGGCGGGGGCGCTGCGCATGCGGGCTCCAGGAACGTACGTGGGGTACGGGTCGCCGTTCGTGTTCGCCGTGTTACGCCCGGATCCTGCCGCGAATCAGAACGCCGTTCGGCGGGCAGGGACCGGGCCATGACCGAGAGGGAAGGCCACGGGGTGGGCGGAGCGTTGGTACGAGAGGCTGTGGGGTGGGCCCGCGGCGAAGGACTCGAGGTGGTGCCGCTCTGCCCGTTCGCCGCGTCATGGCTGGAGCGGAATCCGGACGTCTGACCCCGATCCTGTCGGGGGCCGGCTGGAGACTGGAGCCGTGAGCGCCCTCGACCGCTTCTCGCCCGCGACCCGGGCCTGGTTCGAGGGCGCCTTCGCCCGGCCCACCGCCGCGCAGGAGGGCGCCTGGGACGCGATCAGCAGTGGCCGCGACACCCTCGTGGTCGCCCCCACCGGATCCGGCAAGACCCTGTCCGCGTTCCTGTGGTCGCTCGACCGGCTCGCCTCCGCTCCCCCGCCGGAGGACCCGCGCCACCGCGCCCGGGTCCTCTACATCTCCCCGCTGAAGGCGCTCGCCGTCGACGTGGAGCGCAACCTGCGCGCGCCGCTCACCGGCATCCGGCAGGCCGCCACCCGGCTCGACCTGCCCGTGCCCGACCTGCGCGTCGGCATCCGGTCCGGCGACACCCCGGCGGACGAGCGGCGCGCCTTCGCCCGGACGCCACCGGACATCTTCATCACGACGCCGGAGTCGCTGTTCCTGGTGCTCACGTCGGCCGCCCGCGAGTCGCTGCGCGGCATCGAGACCGTCATCATCGACGAGGTCCACGCGGTGGCCGGCACGAAGCGCGGGGCCCACCTCGCGCTGTCCCTCGAACGCCTGGACGCCCTCCTGGAGCGTCCCGCCCAGCGCATCGGGCTCTCGGCGACGGTCCGCCCGCTGGACGAGGTCGCCCGTTTCCTGGGCGGCTCGCGCGAGGTCACCGTCGTACAGCCGGCCACCTCCAAGACCATCGAGCTCGAGGTCGTCGTGCCCGTCGAGGACATGGGGGAGCTGGGCGAGGTCGCGGGGGCGGTGCGAGGCGGCTCGGCCGCCGGCAACGAGCCGCGCTCGTCGATCTGGCCCGCGGTCGAGGAGAAGATCGTCGATCTGATCTCCGCGCACCGGTCGACCATCGTGTTCGTCAACTCCCGGCGGCTGGCCGAGCGGCTGACCAGCCGGCTCAACGAGATCGCGACCGACCGGGCGTACGACGGTCCGGTCGAGGTGCAGGACCTGTCACGACCCGACGGCTCCAGCGGCGTGCGCCCCGGCGGCTTCCCGGTCGTGCTGGCCGGAGCGGCCGGCATCGGCCGTCCCGACGACGCGGGTGACGTCGTGATCGCGCGCGCCCACCACGGCTCGGTGTCCCGCGAGCAGCGGTCCGAGATCGAGGAGGCGCTGAAGGCCGGCCGGCTGCCCGCGGTCGTCGCGACCTCGTCACTCGAACTCGGCATCGACATGGGCGCGGTCGATCTCGTCGTGCAGGTCGAGTCGCCGCCGTCGGTGGCCTCCGGGCTGCAGCGCGTCGGCCGGGCCGGCCACCAGGTCGGCGCCGTGAGCCGCGGCGTGATCCTGCCCAAGTACCGCGGCGACCTCGTGCAGGCCGCGGTCGTCGCCGAGCGCATGGTCATCGGCGGCATCGAGGCGATCACCTACCCCCGCAACCCGCTCGACGTGCTCGCCCAACAGATCGTCGCGATGCTCGCGATGGAGACCTGGACCGTCGACGAGCTCGCCGCGGTCGTACGCCGCGCCGCGCCCTTCGCCGGTCTGCCGCAGTCCGCCCTGGACGGCGTGCTGGACATGCTGTCCGGCCGCTACCCGTCGGACGAGTTCGCCGAGCTGCGGCCGCGCATCACCTGGGATCGCGTCACCGGGGTGCTGGCCGGACGGCCCGGCGCGCAGCGGCTGGCCGTCACCTCCGGCGGGACCATCCCCGACCGCGGCATGTTCGGCGTCTTCCTGGTCGGCGAGAAGGGCTCACGCGTCGGCGAGCTCGACGAGGAGATGGTCTACGAGTCGCGGGTCGGCGACGTGTTCCTGCTCGGCTCGTCGGCCTGGCGCATCGAGGACATCACCCACGACCGGGTGCTCGTCACGCCCGCCCCGGGTCAGCCGGGAAAGATGCCGTTCTGGAAGGGCGACGCGCCCGGCCGGCCGATCGAGCTCGGCAGGGCGCTCGGCGCGTTCCTTCGGGAGCTGTCCGCCCAGGACGACGCCGGCGCCCGTCAGCGGCTGACAGAGGCCGGCCTCGACGAGCTGGCCGCCACCAACCTGCTGGCCTACCTCGCCGAGCAGCGCGCGGCGACCGGCCGGCTGCCCGACGACCGCACGATCCTCGTCGAGCGGTTCCGCGACGAGCTCGGCGACTGGCGCATCGCGATCCACTCGCCGTTCGGCGCGCAGGTCAACCAGCCGTGGTCGCTCGCCCTGTCGGCCCGGCTGCGTGAGACGTACGGCGTCGACGTGCAGGCCATGCACGCGGACGACGGAATCGTCCTGCGGCTGCCGGAGACCGAGGACGTGCCCTCCGGTGCGGCCGTGATCTTCGAGCCCGGCGAGATGGAGGCCGCGGTGCAGGCCGAGGTCGGCGGGTCGGCGCTGTTCGCGGCCCGCTTCCGCGAGGCCGCCGCGCGCGCCCTGCTACTGCCGCGGCGCAACCCGGGCCGCCGCAGCCCGCTGTGGCAGCAGCGCCAGCGGTCCGCCCAGCTGCTGCAGGTCGCCGCCCAGTACGGCAGTTTCCCGATCGTCCTGGAGACGATGCGCGAGGTGCTGCAGGACGTCTTCGACGTGCCCGGCCTCGTCGAGCTCATGAAGGACGTCGAGGCGCGCAAGGTCCGGCTCGTCGAGGTCGAGACCTCCTCGCCGTCGCCGTTCGCGCGCTCGCTGCTGTTCGGCTACATCGGCGCGTTCATGTACGAGGGCGACGCTCCCCTGGCCGAGCGGCGCGCCCAGGCCCTCTCGCTCGACTCGGCATTGCTCGCCGAGCTGCTCGGGCAGGCCGAGCTGCGCGAGCTGCTGTCGGCCGAGGCGCTCGACGAGGTCGAGGCCGAGCTTCAGCGGCTCGCCCCCGACCGGCACGTGCGGGACGCCGAGGGCGTGGCCGACCTGCTGCGGGTGCTCGGTGACCTCACGACCGCGGAGGTGATCGCCCGCGGCGGCACCCCCCAGATGCTGGCCCTGCTGGAGGAGACGCGCCGGGTCATCCGGGTGCGCATCGGCGGCGGGGAACGGTGGCTGGCCATCGAGGACGCCGGCCGGGTCCGCGACGCGCTCGGCGTGCCCCTGCCGGTCGGCATCCCGGAGGTGTTCCTCGAGCCGGTTCGCGACCCCCTGGCCGACCTGGTCGCCCGGTTCGCCCGCACGCACGGGCCCTTCCACGCCTCCGAGGTGGCCGTCCGGCTCGGGCTCGGCATCGCCGTCGTCGACACCACCCTGGCCCGGCTGTCCGGGACCGGGCGGGTGGCGCACGGCGAGTTCCGCCCCGGGGGCACCGGGCTCGAATGGGCCGACGCCGAGGTGCTGCGCATGCTGCGCCGCCGCTCCCTGGCCAAGCTGCGCAAGGAGGTCGAGCCGGTACCACCCGAGGCGCTGGCCCGCTTCCTGCCGCAGTGGCAGGGGCTCGGCACCGCCGCCGGGCGCGGTGCGGACGGCCTGATGCGCGCGATCGAGCAGCTGCAGGGCGTCTCGGTCCCCGCCTCCGCGCTGGAGTCCCTGGTGCTCCCCTCGCGGGTCGCCGGCTACACCGGTGCGCTGCTCGACGAGCTGACGGCCTCCGGCGATGTGCTGTGGGCCGGCCAGGGTTCGCTGCCGGGAAACGACGGGTGGGTGTCGCTGCAGCTCGCCGAGTCCGCCGAGCTCCTTCTCCCGCCGTACGGCGACCTGACGCTCAGCCCGCTGCACACCGCGGTCCTGGAGGCGCTCGACGGCGGCGCCGCGCTGTTCTTCCGCGCGCTCGCCGACCGCACCGGCAACCTCGACGACCCCGCCCTGGCCGCCGCGCTGTGGGACCTGGTGTGGGCCGGCTACGTCACCAACGACACGATCGCCCCACTCCGGACGCTGCTGGGCAGCGGACGGACCAGCCACTCGTCCCGCCGGGGCCCGACCCGGCAGCGGTCGCGGTACGGCCGGCCGGTGATGCCGACCCGCAGCGGCCCGCCGACCGTGGCCGGCCGCTGGTCCCTGCTGCCGGAGCGCGACGCGGACCCGACCCGGCGTACCCACGCGCTGGCCGAGGCGCTGCTGGACCGGCACGGCATCGTCACCCGCGGAGCGGTCATGGCGGAGCGGGCGCCGGGCGGGTTCGCCGCGGTCTACACGGTGCTCAAGGCCTTCGAGGAGGCCGGCAAGGTGCGGCGCGGCTACTTCGTCGAGGGGCTCGGCGCGGCGCAGTTCGCTGCCCCTGGCGCGGTGGACCGGATGCGGGCGCTCGCCGCCGTCGAGCAACCGGACGCCGAACCGACCTGGACCACGCCGATCCCCGGTGGCTGGGACCTCGCCCCGCAGCGCAAGCGCCGCGACGACGCCCGCGCGGTGGTCCTCGCCGCCACCGACCCGGCGAACCCGTACGGCGCAGCCCTCCCCTGGCCGGCCACCGACGGCGGCCACCGGCCCGGACGCAAGGCGGGCGCGCTCGTCGTCCTCGTCGACGGCGTGCTGGTGCTCTACGTCGAGCGCGGCGGCAAAACGCTGCTGTCGTTCCACGAGGACGACGTCAGCCTCGCTCCCGCCGTGGACGCACTGGCGCTGGCGGTCCGCGACGGCGCTCTGGGCCGCCTGACCGTGACCAAGGCCGACGGCGAGCCCGCGCTCACCTCTCCGCTCGGGCTGGCGCTGGAGGCTGCCGGGTTCCGCCCGACGCCCCGCGGTCTGCGTCTGCGCGCCTGACACGACGACGGGCGGTCACGACGGGGCAGACGGCCGGCTTCCTCAACCTGCTCCAAGGCTGATCCCAGGCTCGAGCCGCGGGAGTGAACGCATCCACCCCCGGTCCGGTGGCCGGCCCCCCCTACGACCCGGCCCCGACCTGGATGCCTCTGCTCCCGGCCGCATGGTGGCCGGCAGGCGCGGGAGGCTGGGCCGCCGAACGCGGGATGGCCCCCGGCGGCAACACCGGGGGCCATCGTCGTGAGCAGGTGCGCCTAGCGGCTGTACGCCTCGAACTCGGTGACCGTCACCTTGTACGCGTTCGCTGAGGACGGGCAGTCCGCGTTGTTGGTCGGGTCGTTGTCCTGGTCACCGCTGAACGCCTTCGTCCCGGTGCACGTGTTGCTCCGCACCACGAGACGCAGGTGGTCGGCGACGACCGCGGTCGGCAGCGTCACCGTCCGCAGCGTCAGGTCGGGCGCGACCGCCCTCGGTGCCCGCGTCGGGAAGAAGTTCTCCGGGCTCGTGTAGACGGTCCGGTAGGTCTTCCCGCCGTCGCTGCTCGCCTGTACCTCGAACTGGTGCAGCCCGAGCAGCCGACCTTGGAAGTCGGTCTTGTCGGTGGTGCTGACCGGGTGGTGCAGCGCGCTGACCGCGATGCGGGCGACCCGCTGCCTGCCGGCCAGCTGCACCGTGAAGCTGCGGCCGTTGACGGCGGTCTTCGCGGCGCTGCCGTCGACACCGCCGTTGGTCGCCTCCGTGTCGTCGATGATCTGACCGAGGCGGATCCAGTCGGTGCCCTGGATGACGGCACCCTGGCTGGCGGAGGCGACGTTGGGCTCCAGCGCGATCCGCTTGGTCGCGGTGCTGCCCGCGGCCACGGCGAGTGAGAACCGCTGCAGGCCGTAGCCCTTGGCCTGCACCAGCAGCGGGTACGTCCCGGTCACGAAGTTGGCCACCGAGGCGATCTTGGTCGCCGGGTCGGTCGAGGCGATCGGGGTGGTGCGGGCCTGGAACTGTCCGACGAACACGTCGCCCTTGACCGCCTTGTTGGTCTTGGCGTCGACGAGGGTGAAGGTCACCTTGCCGTTCCGCGCGGCGGTCGGGGCCGCGAAGCTCGGCGTCGGGTGGGTGTCGTCGCCGTTCTTCGCGCTGCTGCCGGTCCCCAGGCCGCGCTTGGCGAAGGCCTCGGCCATCGCCTGCTGGTCGGCGCCGCCGGTCCGCAGCATGTCGGCCGCGAGCTGGGCGTTCTTCATGTCCACCATGCTCGGCGCGCCGTTGGCCTGCAGGATCATCGCGTCGAACAGGAAGGTCACCCAGCGGCGGTTGCCCGGGCAGCCGTCGAACGAGGCGTGCTGGCCGCCGGCCGAGGTGCGGCCCAGCGCACAGGACGCCTGCAGCGCCGCATCCTGCGGGTTGTAGCGGCTGCGGTACTTCTCGACGAGCGCCTGCCGGACGGCGATCTGCACGCCGTTCCAGATCTCGCCGTCGGCGTGCACCTCCGGGCCGGTGGTGTCGAAGCCGAAGTCGCCGTAGTTCAGCGGGTTGTCCCGCAGGTTGTAGTCGCGGATCCCGCGCTGCTTGTCACCCGTCGCGTAGGCGCCCAGGGCGAACGGGTCCTCACCGCGCTTGCCGGCCAGCCCGAACGCGTTGAGGTACTCGATGGCGACAAGGTCGCTCCAGCTCTCGCCCATGGAACCGCCCTGTGCGCCGGACAGGCCGGTGTCGGGGCCGGCGATGAGCCGGTTGCTGATGGCGTGCGTGTACTCGTGCAGGAAGATCGTGGCGTCCATGCCACCGTCGGCGCAGGGCGAGTAGAAGCCGAGCTGCGGCTGGAACAGGTACTGGTTCGTGATGCCGGGGACGCCGTCCTGCAGCGTGATCTGGTTGGCGTTGTTACGGCCGGTCAGGCCGCCTTGGGCGACGACCGTGTTGGTCAGCGCGGCGTTCTGGGCGTTGCCCAGCTCCGGGTCGCCCTCGGCGCCGCCCTTGCCGAAGTTGGTGACCTGCATGGCGCCGCGCGGCTCGGTCAAGCCGAGCCGGTAGGCGAAGTCGTGGATCCGGTTGTGACCCACGAACAGGTTCACGATCGAGGCGTCGATGTCGGCCCGGCGCGTCGGGTCGGCGATCGCTGCCGGGTCGCACGTGCTGGTGTGCCAGGCGTCCGTGAAGGCGGGGGCGTAGTCACGCGTCGGGCTCGCCGGCGGGAGGAACGGGCCGCCCGGCGTGAGCGAGCTCGAGGCCTGGGCGTTGCTCGTCAACGCGTTGTTGCCCATGGTCGTGAACGTGGGCAGGCCGGTCACCGCGTCCACGTCGTACGCGAACGGGCTCTGGTCGAAGTACGTGAAGCCGTTCGCGCTGCAGCCCTTCGCCTTGTCGCTCTTGTCGGCGGGCGTGGTGGCGCAGATCTTGTCCCGGTCGTCCGGGCTGGCCTTCGACGAGGTCGGCAGGTCCGGGTTGGACGAGAAGGCGCGCCAGGTGGCGGGACCCTGGACCGCCGCGCCTCCAGGGACGAGGCCGGACGGCAGCCCCGGTGCTGCGGGGGTCGTCTGGTCGCTGGCGGCGTAGCTGCCCAGGAAGTCGTACGGCGCGGTCACGGTCGTCGCGCTGTAGGGGCAGACCTGGGCCGCGAACACGTCGGTGGCCTTGGCCGCCGGGCTCACCGTGACCACAGTCGCCTCCGGCGTCGTCGCGGTGTCGGAGGAGCCCACCGCGGCGCCGTTGCGCAGAACCTTCAGGACGATGTCGTTGTTGGGGTTGGTGGCGGTCGCACCGACGGCGAGGCTCTGGGTCCCGGCCGGGACCGCCAGCGGCAGCGCCGGCGAGCAGGACGTCGGGGTGAACGTCCCCTGGAAGCTGCCGTTGGTCGGCGGGGCCGGCAGCGTCATGACGCTGCGCATGGCGGCGTTGCTCCGGCTGCCCTGCGCGAGGGTGTCGACGGCGTCCCGGCGCAGCAGGACCGCGCCGTCCGCCGCGTCGACGTACGTCATGGTCGCGAGCGCCTTGGCGCCGGCGACATCGAGGACGTCGGTCTCCCAGACCAGCCGGGTCCCGCGGTCGGTGGTGGCCAGCGCGCGCAGCCGGGCCCGCTGCTGCTGGGCCAGCCCGTTCGCGGCGACGAGGGTGAAGCCGGCGCCGTCGGTCTTGCCGGCCAGAGCCAGGTCGCCGAGGGTGAGGTCCTTGATGCCGGCGTCCCGCGCCGCGGCGAGCACGGCGTCCAGCGGCGTGAGCGCCGGCGTGGTGCCGTTGAACCGGGCCAGGGTCGCGGCCGGCACCGCCGAGCCGGTGACGATGGCGACGTCATGACCCCGCACACCGACGGACAGCAGGCCGTCCTGCGCGAGGGGCAGGCCGCCGGCCTTCTGCCGGAGCAGCACCACGTGGGCCTGGGTGGACTCCGGCAGCGGCAGGGCGCTGACCAGCTCCAGCTGCCCGACCTGCGCCGCGGTCAGGCCGAACATCGCGGCGGAGCGGGCGAGGAAGGTCCGTGCGACCGCCTCCGGGGTGGCGCCGGCGACGCCGGAGGCCAGGTAGCCACCAGCACGGGTCGCGCTGAGCACCGTGCCGTACTGGGTCCAGGAGACGGCCGTACCGGCGCCGAGCGCGGCGACCGCGCTCCGGGCCGCGGCGAGCGGCGCCAGTCGCGGGCCGCGATGGTCGACGTCACCGATCCCCTGCTCGGCGCCCGGGAACCCCGCGGCATCGGAGCCGGCCAGCGGCCGGGCCGTCGAGGCGGTCGACGTGGCGCCGGCACTGGGCAACGTGCCAACGATGACAGGGCCGGCCGCCAACAAGGCGAGGCCGGCGAGGACGGGCTTGCGCAGACGCACGGGTCTCCTCAGGGTCGCCGCGCCGGAGCGCGGCCTTGCATGTGTGGGCACCCTGTTCGCCGCCCCGCCACCGCTTCCTGCCGGGACCGCCGGTCTTTCTCGCGCTACCGGATCGGCGGGCACTCCCCCGCCGCCGGCGGCGGGTAGGCCGTGCTCCCGCTCTGCGGCTGCGGGTAGTGCAGGCAGGTCAGGTTGTTCGGGTCCGCGATCGGTACCTCGAAGAGCGCCGGGTTCGGGTTGATCACCGTCGCGCCCCCGGACTTCAGGAACGCCGTGAGCTGCGCCTGGCCGAAGAAGCGGCCGGCCAGCGTCGGGTCGGCGAGGAAGCCGTGCGGGTCGCTGCCGTTCGTGGGGGTCCGGTCGTTGCGGTAGTAGGTCACCCGGTCGAACAGCTGCCCGGCCCGGTAGATCTGGCCGGCCGTGCCGTTGGGCACCGTGTGGTCGCCGAACGCCGTCTGGAACAGCACCGTCTTCGCGCCGTACCTCGGCCGCAGGCGCAGCAGCGGCGCGTACGTCTCCGGCCCGCCGGACCGCTCGAGCCAGATCGCCTGGTACAGGTAGCGCTGCAGGGTGACCGCGCCCTTGCGCGGACGGGTCACCGGCGGGTCGGCCGGCATCGGGATGTCCTCGGTGAAGCCGTTCAGGCCGGGGCCGCCGTTGAGGAGGTTCGGCCGGCTGACGCGGAGCTGGTCGGCCAGCAGCGACCGGAAGCCGGACAGCCGGGCGACGTCGACGATCGGGCCGCCGGGGACGTTCAGCAGGCCGACCTTCACGTGCGGGTCGGTGCCCATGAGCATCGTCCCGTAGATGCCACCGAAGCTGAGTCCGTAGTACTGCACGCCGGTCTTCGCGACCGGCACGTCTTGTCCCTCCTGGCAGGACGGCACGGTGATGCCGTGCTCGACCGCGCGCACCAGCGCCATGTTGTCGGCCGCGGACTGCAGGAGCCCGTCGCGCAGGCCGACGAGCGCGTACGGCGACGGTTCGTCCTTGACCACTGTGCCGTTGACGACGGTCTTGCGGTCCGACGGCTGGACGCCCTCGGAGTCACCGATGTCACCGTCACCGTCGGTGTCGCGCCCCCGGCCGTACGCCAGGAAGGTCGTCTGCTGCCCCGGCGCTCCGACCGTGACCTTCGACTGCGGCCCGTAGCCATGGCCGAGCGGGTCGGTGGCGATCGTGGCGATGCCCGCGGCCGCGTTGTTGTCGGCCGTGACGAACAGGTCGAAGTAGCTGCGGGTGAACCCGGGCCCGTAGACGGCCACCGGCCAGCCGCCGGCCGGTGGGATGCCGGCCGGGACGATGAGCGCGAAGCCCAGGCGGGCCTTGCCCTGCGGGGGCGGGGTCGTCCCGGTCGGGACAGCGGGGATCACCGCGTCGGAGGTGACGAACTGCGGGCTCTCGAAGGAGCCGAACGCGACGCAGCCGGCGGCGAGCGGCGCGAGGTTGGGCACCTGCGACGAGACCAGCGGTGCACCCGGGTCGGCGGAGCGCTGGTCGAGCCGGGTGATGAGCCCGGCATCGGTCGGCGGGAAGACCGTCGTCGCGCTCCCCTGCGTGAAGCTCACGCCGGTGGCGGCCCGGGCGGCCGCGTAGGCCGTCCCGTCGTCGAGCGAGCGGCGGATCCGGTCGAGCTGCGTGGTCGCGGACAGGGTCGTGAACGGGACGCGTACGCCGGCGGCGACCGGGCGGCCGGCGCTGCCGAGCACGCCGCGGGTGACGACGACCGCATAGTGGCCCTGCTCGCGCAGGAAGGCCTCGGTCGTGCCGTACAGGGTGTTCGTCGCGGGATCCCAGACGAACTGGATGAGCCGCGTGCGGCCGCCAGGCCCGTCGACGTACACCGTGCCGGCTGTCACCGACGACAGCCGGATCGGCGCGGTGAACGGGATGGCGACCCGGGGCTGCAGGTCGAAGCCGTCGAGCGTGTTCAGCAGCGCGGTCCCGTCGCAGATCGACCGGGTGGCGTCGGTGCAGGCCGGCGCCGGCAGTTGGATGCGGCGGCCGGTCAGCTGCCGGGAGTCGGCCACGGTGAACCGGTCGTTCGGCATGACCGTCGTGTCCGGCGTACTCCCGGCGCGGGATCTGAGTCGCGCGGCTCGGATTCCCGGTGAAGCTGCTGCTCGGCGGCTGGGAGTACCGGGTGCGGGCCGGCCAGACCACCGCCTCAGGCACCATGGAGGGGTGAACGCGTCGTTGGCCCGCCGTGCCCGAGGGTGACACCGTCTGGCTCGCCGGCCGCCACCTGCACGAGGCGCTGGCCGGGCGGGTGCTGACGACGACCGACTTCCGGGTGCCCCAGCTGGCCACCACAGACCTCACGGGCCGGCGGGTGCTGGAGGTGGTGCCGCGCGGCAAGCACCTGCTGACCCGCGTCGAGGGCGGCCTGACGCTGCACACGCACTTCCGGATGGACGGCAGCTGGCACCTCTACAGGCCAGGGGACCGGTGGAGCGGCGGACCCGCCTGGCAGGTGCGCGTGGTCCTGGCCAACGAGGACTGGCAGGCGGTCGGCTACCGGATGCCGGTCGTGGAGCTGCTGGAGACCGCCTCCGAGGACGAGGCCGTCGGGCACCTCGGGCCCGACCTGCTCGGCCCGGACTGGGATCTGGACGAGGCGGTACGACGACTGCGCGCCGAGCCCGACCGGGAGATCGGCATGGCCCTGCTCGACCAGCGCAACCTGGCCGGCCTCGGCAACCTGTACCGGCTCGAGACGCTGTTCCTGCGCGGGCTGACCCCGTGGGTGCGGGTCGCCGACGTGCCCGACCTGCCGGCCGTCGTCGAGACGGGCCACCGGCTGCTGTTCGCGAACCGCGACCACTGGCAGCAGACGACCACCGGGTCCCTGCGCAGGGGCGAGGACCACTGGGTCTTCGAGCGCTCGGGCCGGCCCTGCCGGCGCTGCGGGACACGGATCGCCTCGGCCGAGCAGGGCGAGGCGACGGCCCCCGCGGCGGCCCGCCTCACCTACTGGTGCCCGAGCTGCCAGCAGGGGCCGGCACCCGAGCCGTCCCGCGCCCCGGCCCGCAAGGACCGCCCGGTCGGCCGCACGCGGTACGTCCCGTGACGGCGACCCGCGGGGAGATCCGCAGCTACCGGATCAGGCGGGGCCGCCTCGGGGCGACCACCGCCGAGGCGCTCGACCGGCTCGGCGAGCTGATCGTCGCCGTCGACGGCACCCCGGTGGACGTTCCGGCGCTGTTCGGCCGGGACGCGCCACTCGTGGTGGAGATCGGCAGCGGGATGGGCGAGGCCACCGCGGCGATGGCGGCGGCCGACCCTGCTCGCAACGTGCTGGCCGTCGATGTGCACGTGCAGGGGCTGGGCCGCCTGCTCCGCCGGGCCGAGGACGGCGCCCTGGCCAACGTCCGCGTGGCGCAGGGCGACGCGAACGTCCTGCTCCGCGACATGCTGCTGCCCGGCTCGGTCGACGAGGTGCGGGTGTTCTTCCCGGACCCGTGGCCCAAGGCCCGGCACGCCAAACGCCGGCTCGTGCAGCGCCCGTTCACGGATCTGGTGGCCAGCCGGCTGCGGGCGGGCGGGCGGCTGCACGTCGCCACGGACTGGGCGCCGTACGCCGAGCAGGTGCAGGCCCTGCTGCATGCGCATCCGGCCTACGAGGTCGTGCACGAGGGCGAGCGCCCGGAGCACCGGCCGGTCACGCGGTTCGAGCAGCGCGGGCTCGACGCGGGCCGGGCGGCGTACGACGTCGTGGCCCGGCTGCGACCCTGACTCAGCGGACCTCGCGCATGCCCTGCGCGAGGCCGTGCAGCGCGTCGGTCGCCTCCTGGAGCCGGCGGCTCGCCAGCGGGTCGACGCTGGCCGACACCAGGTCGGCGAGGCCGGCCACCAGCCGCTCCTGGGCGACCACGCCCGAGTAGAGCTGATCGACGAGTGCCGGTTCGGCGCCGCGGTGCGGCTCGACCCCGGCAAGCCGCGCCGCCTGCCAGCGCAGGGCGAGGTCGGCCTCGGCTGCGGCCCGCCAGGCCTCCTCGGCGACGTCGCGACCGTGCGGCGCGACCAGCGGCAGCAGCCGCAGGAACGCGATGCGCGCGTCCTCGAGCCGTCGCACGGCGGGCAATGCCGCGCTGCCGCGTGGCGGGGCGGGCGGCGGGGTGAGCGTCGCGCCCGGCGGGAGCGCGGGCACCGTCGGCGGCCGGCGCAGTGTCCGGAGGGAGCGCAAGGTGGCCAGCGCGGCGCCGACGCTGAGGACATACCACCAGGAACCCAGACCGAGGACGACGACGCCGGTCGCGGACCCGGCGGCGGTCACGGCCTGCACCGGCATCGCCTTCCGCGCCCGGCGCAGCATCCGCTCCCGGCGGGCGGCGGCCTTGGTGTGCAGCCGGAGGACCCGCGCGTTCGCGCGGGCCGCTGCCCGCGAATCGCGGTCCAGCCGCCGGGCCGACCACCAGTCGTCGGGCGTCACGACGAGGTCAGGGCGTCTTCTCGGCGGTGTTGCCGCCCTCGTCCTTCGTCCCGGCAGTCAAGGGCGTCGCCGGAGCCGACGGGTCCAAGGTCTTACCCGCGAGGGACGCCCGGATCTCGTTCAGGCGGGCGTTGCCGGCCATGTCGAGGGTGGACTTCTGCACCTCGAGCATCCGGCCCTCGACGCTGTTGGAGGCCAGCTCCGCCGCGCCCAGCGCGTTCGCGTAGCGCTTCTCGATCTTGTCGCGCACCTCGCCCAGCGACGGGGTGTTCCCGGGGGCCGCAAGTTCGGACATCGAGCTCAGGCTCTTGGAGACCTGTTCCTGCATCTTCGCCTGCTCGAGCTGGCTGAGCAGCTTGGTCCGCTCCGCGAGCTTGGTCTGCACGGTCATCGCGTTGGTCTCGACAGCCTTCTTCGCCTGGTCGGCGGCCTGCAGCGCGGAGTCGTGGAGCGCCTTGAGGTCCTCCATGCCCTGCTCGGCAGCGACCAGCTGCGTGGCGAACGCCTGCGCGGTGCCCTCGTATTCGGTGGCCTTGGCCTCGTCACCCGCGGCCCGCGACTGGTCCGCCAGCACGAGAGCCTGCCGGGCCGACGCCTGCAGCCGCTCGACGTCGCCGAGCTGCCTGGAGAGCTTCATCTCCAGCTGACGCTGGTTGCCGATGACCGCGGCGGCCTGTTGCGTCAGCGCCTGGTGCTGGTGCTGCGCGTCCTCGATGGCCTGCTGGATCTGGATCTTGGGGTCCGCGCGCTCGTCGATCTTGCCGGACAGCGCGGCGAGGAAGTACTTCCAGCCCTTGATGAAGGGGTTCAAGACCCTCACGACTCCTCAGCGTCGGGTAGAGCACGTGATCGGCTACTGGACGTCCACGTTACGCGGCCCGGCGCCGCTGGACGACGGGATGAACGGTCCTGCCGCGCGTAGCGTGGCGTGGCCGGGGTGTCCCGGGGTTCCGGAGGTGGACGACGTGGACGAGCACAACGGTCGCGACGACTACCACGACCCGACCGCCGGCATCGGCGGCGCTCCGCCGGCCCGCAGCGCCCTCACCCTGCGGTTGTGGCTCGCCGGCTTCGGGATGGTGGTCTGTGTGACGGCCGCGCTGGTGCTCGGCGCCATGGGGGCCCCGCCGCTCGCCGTCGCACTGCTGGGACTTCTCGCGGTGGTGGCCGCGGTCGACCTGGTGATCGTCGTACGCCGGAAGGCTTCCGGCGAGCCGGGCTGACCGGTCAGCCGACTCGCGTCGGTCAGCCGACTCGCGTGGCGGGCCCCTCGGGCGCGGTCCGTGGCCGCCGGAGTTCGAGGACGGCAGCCAGCCGGGGGCTCGGCTCGGGGCTCAGCCCGTGCTGCACCGCGAACTCCCGGGCCCGATCGAGATCGGCGCGGGCACGCCGCTCCAGGTCCACGTCGCCGGCGTCCAGGGCGTGGTGCAGTTCCTCGAGCGCGTACCGGACCATCGCCTGCAACTCGTAGCGGAGCATCCCTGCCGCTTCTGCCGTCGTACGGCCCTGGCTTCCCACGGGCACCCCTCCTGAGCGATGTCACAGGCCCGCGCGTCCTGCAGGCCCGATGTCTCTCCTGCCGATCCGGGACCCGTTCCAAACCCGGTAGAACGGTGTCTTCCTGCGCGGGCGGTCCGGTCCCGCGGACCTATCCGCCGCGGGACACTTGCGCAGCCGTTCGGCATTGGCCGCTCGTTGACCACCACCTGGCCTACCGTGGCCCCCGTGGGCGAGTGCGGACGATTCCGGCGCACACTGCGGGACGCCCGTGCCGACAGCATCACCGGCCCGCAGCCCGGCCTCCTGGACTGTGTCGCGACAACTCCCGCTGTGCCCGCCACCCGCCCACTCGCCCTGCCTAGAGGACCCGTGCGCCCCCTCCACCTGCTGGCCCTGTCCCTCGCCGTCTCGGCGCTCGCCGCCTGCGGAGCCTCGTCGGCCCCAGCCGCCACCCCTCCCAGCGCCCCCAGCGCCATGCCCAGCATGGACATGGGGGGCGCCACCGCGGACGGCAGCAAGCTGCCGGCCGGCGCTGCCGCGACCGGGCCGCCGGCCGCCGGGACCATCCCGCCCCTGATCGACCCGCACGACATCTACGCGGCCGGCCGGCCCGGCCTGCTCGCCCCGGAGGCCAAGCGGGCCCGCTCCCTGGTCTACGTCCCGAACGGCGAGGACGGCACCGTGTCCGTCATCGACCAGGCGACCTACAAGGTCATCCAGGTCGTGAAGACCGGCCGGGTCCCGCAGCACGTGACGCCGTCGTACGACCTCAAGACCCTCTGGGTCTCCAACAACACCGGCAACTCGGTCACGCCGATCAACCCGCGCACGGGGGCGTTCGGGAGGAACATCCCGGTCGACGACCCGTACAACGTCTACTTCACGGCCGACGGCACGTCGGCGATCGTCGTGGCCGAGGCGTTGCGCCGGCTGGACTTCCGTGACCCGCACACGATGAAGCTGCAGCAGTCGCTGCAGGTGCCCTGCCCGGGCGTCGACCATATGGACTTCTCCGCGGACGGCACGCATGCGCTGGCATCCTGCGAGTTCTCGGCGAAGATGATCTGGCTCGACATCGTGCACCGCCGGGTGATCAAGGAACTGCCGCTGCGGCAGGGCGCGATGCCGCAGGACGTGAAGCTCAGCCCCGACGGCAAGACCTACTACGTCGCCGACATGATGGGCAACGGGGTCTACCTGATCGATGCCGCGACCATCAAGGTCATCACCTTCCTCCCGACCGGCCGCGAAGCGCATGGCCTCTACCCGAGCCGTGACTCGAAGACCCTGTACATCTCGAACCGCCGCGACAGCTCGGTGTCCCTGCTGAACTTCGCGACGCGGTCCCTCGTCGGGAAGTGGCGGATCCCCGGCAACGCGACCCCCGACATGGGCGGCGTCAACGCGGACGGCACCATCCTCTGGCTGTCCGGCCGCTACAGCGGCGAGGTCTACGCCATCGACACCCGCACGGGTGCCCTGCGGGCCCGGATCCGGGTCGGGCGCGGCCCGCACGGGTTGTCCGTCTGGCCGCAGCCGGGCCGCTACTCGCTCGGCCACACCGGGATCCTGCGCTAGCTGGGCCAGCCCACCCCGGGGCGGAGCGGCGCCGGCGGCGGTTCGGTGGGCTCGATCGGCGGGACCGGCGCCGGGGCTCGGTCGGGAACGGCGGCCGGGGCCTCGCCCAGTGCCTGTTCGAGCGCCCGGGCCCCGAGGGCGACCTCCTGCGGCGTGCCGGGCCACATCGCGTGCGCGACCACCCAGCGCAGGACGAGGTCCACGGCGGTCCGGTCCGTCGGCGCGCCGGCGCTGGTGAGTACGGCGGTGACCGCAGCGCGCACCGCGTCCCACAGGCGGCCCTCGCCGGGCGTACCGAGCAGGGCCAGCAGCGCCGGCTCGTCGGCCGCCACGCGGCGCAGCGGCCGGGACGACCCGAGCTGGTGCGCGGCATGGGCGAGCGCCGCGGCCAGACCGGCACCGGGGTCGGGCATCGCCAGCCCCGGCACCGGCGCGGCGAGCGGCCGGCCCGCCGCGACGTGGGCGCACTTCGCACCGAGCGCGGCGACCTGCGTCTCCACGAGCGCGCCGAGCACGTCGTCCTTGGTCCGGAAGTGGTTGTACAGGGTCGCCTTGGCGACTCCCGCGCGCGAGGCCACGTCGCTCATCGTCGTCTTACGGACGCCGTAGCGCTCGACGCACCCGGCCGCCGCGTCGAGGATCGCGGACCGGGTGCGCAGCATGGCGTTGCCCGAGCGGGTGCGGGTTCCGGCCTCGCGTACCGGGGCGTCGGAGGGGCTGCTCACCGGAGCAGCCTGTCAGACGCGGGTCGCGGAGAGCTCAGGCGGCGGCTACGACGTCGCGCATGCGGTCCAGCGTGCGCGGCCGCGGGGCGTCTGCCCCGACCGGCTCCACGCTCGCCAGTCCGACCGGGATCGTGTTGGGCACGGGCAGCGGATCGGGCTCGATCACGGACAGGGTGTCGCTGACATCGCGCAGGACGTCAGAGAGCCGTACGCCGAGGGCGCGGCAGATGCTGGCGAGCAGTTCGGAGGAGGCCTCCTTCTGCCCGCGCTCGACCTCGGACAGGTAGCCGAGGGACACCTGAGCGGCGCCGGAGACCTCACGCAGGGTTCGGTGCTGGCGCAGTCGGGTCGTGCGGAGCGCCTCGCCGAGCAGCGTACGGAGAACCGCCATGTCAGCTACCTCCTGTCCGTTCGCTCGTCTCGTACGGACAACGGTACCCGTCTGCTGCGACGTAAGCCTCCTGGTGACACACACGCTCCGCTCAGAGGACAACGCCTCGCGGGTCGGTCACCTTCCGCGTCAGGGCGTGACGTGCCGGCGCAACAGATCCAGCGCGGCGGTCACCGTCAGCAGGCGGATCCGCTCGCGGTCGCCCGGCAGGCGCAGCGCGCGCACATCCGTCTCGTTGGGCCCCGCCACGGCGACGTACACCGTCCCGACCGGGTTGCCGTCCTGCTCGTCCGGCCCCGCGACGCCCGTAGCCGCGAGCCCGTACGTCGCGCCGAGCCGTTCGCGAATGCCGCTGGCCAGCGCGCTGGCGGTCTCGGCCGCCACCGGCCCGGCCGCGGCGAGCAGCGGGGCAGGCACCCCGGCGAGCGTGTGCTTGAGGTCGGTCGCATAGACCACCGCGGCGCCGCGGAAGGTGCGCGACGAGCCGGGCATCCGGGAGAGCGTCGACCCGATCAGCCCGCCGGTCAGCGACTCGGCGACGGCGACGGTCGCCTCGCGGGCGGCCAGCGCCTGGTGGACGACCTCGTCGAGCCGGTCGTCGTCGCGGCCCCACACAGCGTCGCCCAACGCCGCGGCGACGCTGTCCGCGAGGGGCCGCAGCAGCGCGTCGTCGGGGCCGGTGAAGCGCACCCGGACGATGCCGCCGCCGGCGAGGTAGGCGAGCGCCACCCCCGGCGGAACCTGGACGGTCCGCTCGACGATCTCGGCCACGGACGGCTCCCCGAGGCCCGCGGTGTGCACGGTCCGGGTGTGCAGCACGCTGCCCGACCGCTCCCGGAGCTCGTCGAGCACCGGCGCGGCCACCGCGGCCAGCTCGTGCGGGGGGCCGGGCAGGGCGTAGAGCAGCCGCTCCCCCACCTCGAGCCGCAGGCCGGGCGCGGTGCCGACCGGGTTGGGCAGCACGGTCGCGTCCCGCGGTACGTCGGCCTGGCGCAGCACAGGCCCGGTGAGCGTGGCCCCGTAGGCGGCGTACCGCTCGCGCAGCTGCCCCTCGAGGACCGGCACCCGGTCGAGCGGGACGCCCGCGGCGGCCGCCACCGCCTCGCGCGTGATGTCGTCGGTGGTCGAGCCCAGCCCGCCGGTCACGAGCACGACGTCGGCGTCCTCGAGCGCCCTGGCCAGCACGACGGCCAGGCGGGGCAGGTCGTCGCCGACCATCACCGACACCACGACCTCGACCCCGACGGCGGCGAGCTCGGTACCCAGCCAGGCGGCGTTGGTGTTGATCGTGTCGCCCAGCAGCAGCTCGTCGCCCACGGCGACCACCGCCGCCCTGAGCGTCACTGCCCGCCCGCCGCCCGCGCCGCCTTGCGCGCGCGCTTCATGGCGGCCCGGTCGCTCGTCCGCCGCAGGGTCACCGCGCGGACGACGTAATCAAGCCCGGTCACCACGGTGACGACGACCGCGAGGGCCATCACCCAGGCCCGGGAGCTGGCGAACACGCCGCTGAGCGGCAGGACGTACAGACCGATCGCCAGGGCCTGCAGGAGCGTCTTGACCTTGCCGCCCCGGCTCGCCGGGATGACCCCGTGCCGGATCACCCAGAACCGCAGCAGCGTGACGCCGACCTCGCGCACCAGCACGACGACGGTCACCCACCAGGGCAGCAGGGCGAGGACGGACAGGCCGATCAGCGCCGTGCCGATCAGGGCCTTGTCGGCGATGGGGTCGGCCAGCTTGCCGAACGAGGTCACGAGCCCGCGGCTGCGGGCCAGCTGCCCGTCGATCCGGTCGGTGTACGACGCCACCGCGAAGACGGCCCAGGCCCCGATCCGCCAGGCCGTGCTGTGCCCGTCGTCGTACAGGAGGCAGAACGCGAAGACCGGCACCAGCACGAGGCGCAGGATCGTGAGCTGGTTGGCGATGTTGAGGTTGCTGACGCGCGCCGACGTCGGGTCGGTCAGCGGGTCGCCGGGACCCGCAGCCGTGCTCACGCCGGAACCGCGACCAGTGCTGCAGGGACGAGGACCTCCACCAGCTCGGCGACCAGGTCGACGCCCGCGGTGTCCACGACGACGGCCCGGACGATGTCGCCGGCCCGCAGGCCCGTCCCGGTGACCAGGGTGGACCCGTCCACGTCGGGCGCCTGGTGCGCGGCCCGTCCCTCGAAGACGCCGTCGCCCTCGTCGCTCTCGATGAGCACGTCGAGGGTCTCGCCGATGCGCTCCTCGGCCCGCTGGGCGGTGAGCTCCTCGGCCAGCGCCGTCAGGCGCATCACCCGGCGCGCGACCTCGTCCTCGTCGACCTTGTCCGGCAGCGACTCGGCCTCGGTACCGTCCTCGTCGGAGTAGCCGAACACCCCGATCGCGTCGAGCCGGGCGGCCGTGAGGAAGCGCTCGAGCTCGACGACGTCGGCCTCGGTCTCCCCGGGAAAGCCGACGATGACGTTGGAACGCACCCCGGCCGTCGGCGCCGCCGCCCGGATCTGGCCGAGCAGGTCCAGGAAGCGGTCGGTGTCGCCGAAGCGGCGCATCCGCCGGAGCACCGGCCCGGAGGAGTGCTGGAAGCTCATGTCGAAGTACGGCGCGACGCCGTCGGTGCCGGTGAGCGTCCGCACGAGGGTCGGGCGCATCTCGGCGGGCTGCAGGTAGGACAGGCGCACCCGCTCGATGCCCTCGAGCGCGGCCAGCTCCGGCAGCAGCGTCTCCAGCAGCTTGAGGTCGCCCAGGTCCTTGCCGTACGACGTGGAGTTCTCGCTGACGAGGACCAGTTCACGCACGCCGTGCTCTGCCAGCCAGCGGGCCTCGGCCATCACGTCGGACGGCCGTCGCGACACGAACGCGCCGCGGAACGACGGGATCGCACAGAACGAGCAGCGCCGGTCGCAGCCGGAGGCCAGCTTGAGCGGGGCCACCGGGCCGGACTCGAGCCGGCGGCGCAGCACGGTCGGCCCGCCGGCGTGGCCGGGGATGCCGATGTCGATCGCGCCGGGCTCCACGGCGGCGGCCCGCTCGACCGGGGAGATGGGGAGCAGCTTGCGGCGGTCGCCGGGCGTGTGGCTGGCCACCTCGACGCCGTCGAGGACGGATTGCAGGTGTCCGGCGAGGTCGCCGTACGCGTCGAACCCGAGCACGGCGTCGGCCTCGGGGAGCTGGGCGGCGAGCTCGCTGCCGTAGCGCTCGGCGAGGCAGCCCACCGCGACGACCTTGGCGCCGGTGTCGGAGGCGGCGAGCAGGGTGTCGATCGAGTCCTTCTTGGCCGACTCGACGAAGCCGCAGGTGTTGACGACGACGACGTCCGCACTGTCCTCGTCCACCAGCTCCCAGCCGGCTGCGTCCAGGCGGCCGGCCAGCTCCTCGGAGTCGACCTCGTTGCGGGCGCACCCGAGCGTGACAAGGGAGACGCGGCGGCGGGAGGGGGTCACCCGCCCGAGTCTAGGCGGGCACGATCCCGTCGGCGTTGCACGTGAACTGGCGCACAGCGCCGTTCCCGCCGGCCGTGCCGAGGTCGCGTCCGCTGCAGACGAGGTTGACGGCGCCGGCGTTGCCGACGCGGACCTGCAGCTGCCGGGCGTCCTTGAAGTCCTTGACCCAGCCGCTGTTGACGACGCCCTCGAACAGGGTGCCGGCGCTGTTCTTGACCAGGATGTACGACGCCCCGCCGAGCAGGCGGACCCGCAGGTCGGCGCCGGTCGGCGGCGGCACGGCCGCGGTCAGGTCCTTGGGCGGTGCCGACGGGCTCGGGGCGGGACTGTGCGGCGCCACCGACGCGCGCGGCTGCGCCGTGTCGAGCGAGCTGCCGGACGGCTTGCTGAAGAACTGCCCCACGACGAACAGCGCCACGATCACGCCGAGTGCGGCGGCACCGGCGGCGAGCCAGTTGGGCCCGCGCCGCTCCGGACGCGCCGCGGTGGGCACGTGCAGGGACTCCGTGACGGCGACCGGCCGGCGGTCGACGGGTTCCACGGCGGCGGCGACCGCCGAGGCGGCGGGCTGCTCCGTGCCGACCTGGCGGGAGAACAGCGCGACGTACGGCGCCGGGTCGGCCCCGGCGGCGAGGGCCAGTGCCCGCACATGCCCGCGGGCGTAGACGGTGCCGCCGCTGGACTCGAACCGGTCGTCCTCGAGGTCACGGATGAGGGTGCTGCGGATACGCGTGGTGGCCGACGCCTGCTCGACACTGTGGCCGCTGGCCTCACGGGCGGCGCGCAGCGCCTCACCCACGGTCGTGCCCTCGGGCAGCGCGGAGGTCTCACCGGTGCTCATGGCTCGACCTCCCGTCGGCTCGCCGGATGTACGGAAGTCTAGGACCGGGCCCGCGCAGTCACCAAGTCGGCTCTCCGATCAGCCGCGCAGGGTCACGATGACGGACTCGAGCTCCTCGGGCCGGATGAGCACGTCGCGGGCCTTGGAGCCCTCCGACGGGCCCACGATGCCGCGGCTCTCCATGAGGTCCATCAGGCGCCCGGCCTTGGCGAACCCGACCCGCAGCTTGCGCTGCAGCATGCTCGTGGAGCCGAACTGCGTCGACACGACGAGCTCGACCGCCTGGAGCAGTACGTCGAGGTCGTCGCCGATCTCCTCGTCGACCTCGCGCTTGGTCTCCGGCGCGACCGCCACGTCCTCCCGGAACGCCGGCTGGCGCTGCCCCTTGCAGTGCGCGACGACCGCGGCGACCTCGGCGTCCGAGACGTACGCCCCCTGCACGCGCACCGCCTTGCTGGCGCCCATCGGCAGGAACAGGCTGTCGCCCTTGCCGATGAGCTTCTCGGCGCCGGGCTGGTCGAGGATGACCTTGGAGTCGGTGCCGCTGCTCGTCGCGAACGCCAGGCGGCTGGGCACGTTGGCCTTGATGAGGCCGGTGACCACGTCGACGCTCGGACGCTGCGTGGCGAGCACCAGGTGGATGCCGGCGGCCCGGGCGAGCTGGGTGATGCGGACGATCGCGTCCTCGACGTCACGCGGCGCGACCATCATGAGGTCGGCGAGCTCGTCGATGATCACCATGAGGTACGGGTACGGCTGGTAGACCCGCTCGCTGTTCTCCGGCGCGACGAGCTTGCCGGCGCGTACGGCGGCGTTGAAGTCGTCGACGTGGCGGAACCCGCTGGCCGCGAGGTCGTCGTACCGCATGTCCATCTCGCGGACGACCCACTGCAGCGCCTCGGCCGCCTTCTTCGGGTTGGTGATGATCGGCGTGATCAGGTGCGGCACGCCCTCGAACGCCGTGAGCTCCACCCGCTTGGGGTCGACGAGGATCAGGCGGACCTCGTCCGGCGTCGCCCGGCTCAGGATGCTGACCAGCAGCGCGTTGATGCAGGTCGACTTGCCGGCGCCGGTGGCGCCGGCGATGAGGATGTGCGGCGTCTTGGCGATGTTCGCGCAGACGAAGCCGCCCTCGATGTCCTTGCCGAGCGCGACGAGCATCGGGTGGTGGTCGCTGGTCGCCGCGTGGCTGCGCAGGACGTCGCCGAGGCTGACGTTCTCGCGGTCGGTGTTGGGGATCTCGATGCCGATCGCGGACTTGCCCGGGATCACGTCGATGATGCGGACGTCCGGGCTCTTCACGGCGTATGCGATGTTGCGCGCCAGCGTCTTGATCCGCTCGACCTTGACCGCCGGGCCGAGCTCGATCTCGTAGCGGGTGACCGTCGGGCCCCGGCTGAATCCGGTCACGCGCGCGTCGACCTGGAAGTCCTCGAGCACCTGGGTGAGCGCCCTGATGATCTCGTCGTTGGCCGGGCTGCGCTTCTTGGGCGGGCTGCCGGTGCCGAGCAGGTCGGCGGGCGGCAGGACGTAGTCGCCCTTGAGCACCAACTGCTCGGACTTCGGCGGCATCGGGGTGTGCGGCGGCGGCTCGGCGGCTGCCTCCGGCTCGGGGGCGGGCTCCACGACGAGCGGATTGAGGTCGACCGGGTCGTCCTGCAGCGCGACGGCCTGCCGGCGGCGGGGCCGGTTGCGGGTGAGCGGCTCGGGCCGCGGGCCCTGCTCGGCCACGGTCTCCGGCTCGGACTGCCCCGGTCCGGCCTGCGGGTGCCGGAACAGCAGCGTGTCCTTGAGCAGTCGCAGCCGCTGCGGGATCTGGTGGACCGGGGTGGCCGTGACCACGAGCAGGCCGAAGATGGCGAGCAGGAGCAGGACGGGTACGGCGAGCCAGACCGTGACAGCGGCGGACACCGGGTCGCCGAGCAGGAAGCCGAGCAGGCCGCCGGCGTTGGTCCGGTCGGCCGGGCGCCCGGCCAGGTCGTGCACGACACCGAGGCTGCCGAGCGAGAGCGCCGCCCAGCCGACGACGAGCCGGCCGCGGCCGCCCGGGCTCACCGGATGGCGCAGGACGCGCCAGGCGCCGAGGGCCAGCAGGAGCGGCAGCAGCAGGGCGCCTCGGCCGGCCAGGCCGGTGAGCAGGTTCGCGACCGCGTCGCCGGCCGAGCCGGCGTGCCACCAGGCGCCGCCCGCGGCGACGAGAGCTGCCGCCAGCAGCAGCAGGCCGACCCCGTCACGACGGTGGGCGGGGTCCAGGTCCTTCGCGCCGCCACTGACCGCGCGGGTCACCCCGCCGATGCCGTGCGCCAGCCCCCGCAACAGCGCGCCGACGGCGTGACCGGTCCCGCTGGCCAGCCGGCTGGTCGCCGACGGGCCTGAGCGGACGGGCCTGCGCGGGGTCGACGTGC